>DAHUYZ010000100.1:0-481 GCA_027306855.1 Solirubrobacterales bacterium
CGGCTCGTGGATCTCGTGCAGCGGGTGATATGAGAAGCCTCGCCGAGCTCGACGTGGAGGGCAAGCGCGTCCTCGTTCGCGTCGACTTCAACGTGCCGTTGCAGACCGGCCCCGACGGCGCCCGGCAGGTCGCGGACGACACCCGCATCATCGCCGCGCTGCCGACGATCGAGCGGCTGCGCTCGCGCGGCGCGCGGATCGTGCTGGTGTCTCATCTCGGCCGGCCCAAGGGGCAGGACCCGCAGCTCTCGATGGCGCCCGTCGCCGCACGCCTGTCGCAGCTCCTGGGCAGCCCGGTCAAGCAGGCAGGCGCCGTCGTGGGCGAGCAGGCTCTGGCGATGAGCGAGGCGCTCGCGCCGGGAGAGGTGATGCTGCTGGAGAACGTCCGCTTCGAGCCCGGGGAGACCAAGAACGACCAGGAGCTCGCGCACGCGCTGGCTGAGCTCGCCGACGCCTACGTCAACGACGCAGTCGGCGCCGC
>DAHUYZ010000100.1:491-1110 GCA_027306855.1 Solirubrobacterales bacterium
GAGGGCGCGCGCCGCGACCTGCTGCCCGGCATCGCGTCCGGTGAGACGATCGCGACGCTGGCCTTCACCGAGGACGACGGCTCCTGGGACCCCGCGTCCATCCGGATGACGGCGGTCAAGGACGGCGACGCCTGGAAGCTGGACGGGCACAAGAGCTTCGTGCTCGACGGGCACGCGGCCGGCCTGCTGCTGCAACGCGAGGTGAACGTGCTCGGCGAGATCCTGAAGGACCCCCATCGGCCGCTGGTGGCGGTGATCGGCGGCGCGAAGGTGGCGGACAAGATCGGCGTGATCGACCGCTTCCTGCAGATGGCCGACGTGGTGATCGTCGGCGGCGCGATGGCCTTCCCGTTCCTTGCGGCGGGCGGCCATCAGGTCGGCGCCTCGCTGTGCGACGCCGAGGACGTCGAGCACGCCCGGCGGCTGCTGGAGCGGGCACAGTCGCTCGAAGGCGCCACCTTCGAGCTGCCGGTCGACATCGTGATCGCCGACAGCTTCTCCGCGGAGGCGCAGCGTCGCGAGCTCGACGGCGTGGAGGTGCCCGACGGCTGGATGGGACTTGACATCGGGCAGCGGACCGCGGCGCGCTACGGCGAGCTGATCGCCGGCGCGGGCACCG
>DAHUYZ010000101.1 GCA_027306855.1 Solirubrobacterales bacterium
AGCACGATGCCCGTGCCGAGGTCTTCGCCGCTGGCGGTCACCGCCCTGATCTGCACCACGCCCGAGGAGGCCCTCTGGTAGATCTGGGTCGCCGTCAGGGTGCTGGAGGAGGACGTGGAGACATCCCGGGCGGTTCCGGTCGCGCCCGCGGACGGGCTCGCCACGGCCACCGGGCGTTGCGTGGACGAGCTGGCGCCGTTGCCGCCACCGACGGCAAGGACGGTTGCGCCTGCCGCCACGCCCGAGCCGAGCAGCGCCGCGAGCAGTACCGATGCAACTGGAGCTTTCATGCGATCACCTCGCCGTTTCGTTGGGGAGACGACGATCATGCAAGCCCTCGCTGCGGCACCGCTAACGACTTCCGAAAGATTCGCTAACCAGCGCCCAAACGGCTCATAGGCGCCGTCGAAGCCCGACATAAGCCCGTCTCGCGCGCCGCCTCCGGGCGGCTGCCCGCGCCGACCGCTAGGCTTGAGTGCCCATCTGGGCGACGTGGCGGAGTGGCTACGCAGCGGCCTGCAAAGCCGTCTACACCGGTTCGATTCCGGTCGTCGCCTCTGATCAGAAGTGCTGCAAATCGGCGGTTTCACTGTCTCCGCGACCAGGCGCACGACCGCCCGATTTTGCGAAGGCTCCCCAAAGGCTCCCCAGCTCCGCGAGTTTCAAGCCGCAATAAGAGGGGCGAGCCCGAAGGCATCGCCCCTGTTCGCAGGCTCCGCGCGCTCCAGGTGACGTGCCGGGGGTCAGGGAGCCGTTCTACATCTTCACGATTCCCGCGCAGGGCCGGCGCTGCTGGGTCGATGTCCGCTCCCACGAGGCCAAATGTTCCCCGATCGAGGAGGACTGAGCGGTTACAGCAGGAGAAAAGAGCGGAGGCGTCAGCTCCATTCGCATCTTGCCGGGTCCCACTCGGAGAGCACGCCGACGGCGTCGCCGATGAGCGGGTCGGCGAAGGCGATGACCTCAGCGATCAGATCGCTCCATCGCGCCGGCGGCTCGATAGCGAAGGATGCGCGGCGGCGCAGCGCGTCATAGCTCTGCT
>DAHUYZ010000102.1 GCA_027306855.1 Solirubrobacterales bacterium
AGGTCGAGTTCCATCCGGCGTGGCACAGCCTGATGCGGCTGGGAGTCGAGCACGAGCTGCACGCGCTGCCGTGGCGCCACCCCGACAAGGACGGCGCCCACGTCGCCAGAGCCGCGCTCTACATGACCGCCATGCAGGCGGAGGCGGGCTTCGCCTGCCCGATCACGATGACCTTCGCGGTGATTCCCGCGCTGCGCGCCCAGCCCGACCTGCTGGCGCAGTGGGAGACGCCGATCACCTCCACCGACTATGACCCGCGTCTGGCGCCGGTCGCGCAGAAGGGCTGCGCGATCGCCGGCATGGGGATGACCGAGAAGCAGGGCGGCTCGGACGTCAAAGCCAACACCACCTACGCCGAGCCGGTCGACGGCGGCGGTCCGGGTGGCGAGTACCTGATCACCGGCCACAAGTGGTTCTGCTCGGCGCCGATGAGCGACCTGTTCCTCGTGCTCGCCCAGGCGCGCGAGGCGGACGGGAGGCCCGCCGGGCTCTCCTGCTTCCTGCTACCGCGCATCCTGCCCGACGGGAGCCGCAACGCCTTTCACATCCAGCGCCTGAAGGACAAGCTCGGCAATCACTCCAACGCCTCCAGCGAGATCGAGCTGCACCGTGCCTGGGCGCGGATGGTCGGCGAGCCGGGACGCGGCGTGCGCACCATCATCGAGATGGTCGGCCACACGCGCCTGGACTGCGTGATCGGCGCCGCCGCCGGCATGCGCTCGGGCGTGCTCAACGCGACTCACCACGCCGCCCACCGCTCGGCGTTCGGCAAGCGGCTGATCGAGCAACCGCTGATGGGCAACGTGTTGGCCGACCTGTGCGTGGAGGCCGAGGCCGCGACCGCGCTTGCGATGCGCCTGGCCAGGGCCTATGACGAGGCCGACGCGGACGCGAGATCCGGCGAGAGCTCCACCGACGCGCAGCTCTTCAAGCGGCTGGCCACGGCGGTCGGCAAGTACTGGGCGTGCAAGCGCGCGCCCAACCACGCCTTCGAGT
>DAHUYZ010000103.1 GCA_027306855.1 Solirubrobacterales bacterium
TGGGTGTGGTTTTGGGTTTCAGATCTCAGGGAAGTTCATTCCCTGACCATGTTGCATAGCTCGGCACAGCAGACGCCGAGCATGTTGCGTGCTCTTGCATAGCTTTGCCGGTCAAGCGCTCCGAGTCGAGTCGTGTCTCCAACTCAGGGGGCAGGCGTACCGGCTTTTGGCTCTCTAGAGCGCGAAAATGGCTTGACTGCAAGCAACCGTCGGCATGGCGCGCGCGGTGGAGGGCTCACTCTGCTCGTCGACTGCGAGCAGCAGTTGACCTTTCAACCAGTGAACTTACCGAAAGGACAATGTCACTTTTCCAGCCAGAGGACCGCGGGCGTGACGAACCGCGGGCGTGTGGCGGTGACGCGCGAGGCGGTGGTCGAAGGACGAAGCGGCCTCGCCGAAGCAGCCGCGGCGCAGGGCCACAGCGCGGCTGCCGAGCCACGCTGCGGCCGCGCCCGGCATCAGTCAATACCGCCAACGGGATTCGAACCCGTGTTACCGCCGTGAGAGGGCGGCGTCCTAGTCCCCTAGACGATGGCGGCGCGCAGTCCGACCACTGAGGCTATCAAAGCGCGCCGGCAGGACCCTCTCCCGAGGGTCGGCGGCGGCGAGCTGCGGGCAGGGTCTCACGAGCAGGGAGTCGCGGCGCTTCCCGTGCGATACTGTCGAGCCCAGCCAGCGGATGTGGCGGAATTGGTAGACGCGCACGGTTCAGGTCCGTGTGGAGGTGACTCCGTGGAGGTTCGAGTCCTCTCATCCGCATCTTTTGGTCTCATGCCGACGCTTTCCGGCGCCGGCACATGCGGTTGCGGCCCTCCGCCCGCGGAACTTGCGCGATGTGCGCGCGAAACGACGCCCTCCGCCCCGGAATGGCCCAACGGGCGGGCACACCTCGCGACGAGCAGCCAGGCCGTGGACACGACCGCCGACAAGGCGCCCATGCCGTGCCTGCGGAGACACAGATGCCCCGATAGGCGGCTGTCCG
>DAHUYZ010000104.1 GCA_027306855.1 Solirubrobacterales bacterium
CATCTGCTCGCCTACTTCTGGATGCTCAGTCGCGACCGGGCGAGGTTCGGCTTCGCGGCCAGGGAGGCGGGCCGGATGCCGCTGGGCGCCGGGGCGCTGGCCGGCGTGAGCTTCGACACCGATCGGCGCATGGTCGCCGCCGAGCTCGGCTTCCAGGAGATCGCGCCCAACTCGCTTGACGCCGTCTCGGGCCGGGACTTCCTGCTCGACTACCTGGGCGCCGCGGCGACCTGCGCCACGCACCTTTCGCGCCTGGGTGCCGAGCTTGTGCTGTGGTCCAGCGAGGAGTTCCGCTTCTGCGAGCTGCCCGACGCGTGGAGCTCCGGCTCATCGATCATGCCGCAGAAGAAGAACCCCGACGCGGCCGAGCTGCTGCGCGCCAAGGCGCCGCGGATCGTTGCGCACCTGAGCGCCATGCACGGGGTGATGCACGCGCTCCCGCTCACCTACAACAAGGACATGCAGGAGGACAAGGAGCACCTCTTCGACGCCGACGACACGCTGCGGCTCTGCCTGGCGGCGGCCGCGGGGATGCTTGCCGGAGTGCGCTTCGACGCGGAGCGGCTGCGGGAGGCGGCGGGCGACGAGATGATCGCCGCGACCGACATCGCCGACCTGCTGGTCAAGCACGGCATGCCGTTTCGCCAGGCGCACGGCGTGGTCGCCGGCCTGGTGCGCGCCGCGGTGGAGAGCGGCCGCGTGCTCTCGCAGCTCACGCCGCAGGAGCTTGCGCAGCACAGCGACGCCTTTGCGGGGCCGGAGGGCGCCAGGGCGTACTACGAGGTGCTCTCGCAGAGCTCGTGGCTGGAGTCGAAGGTGTCGCAGGGCGGGACCTCGCTGCCGAGGCTGCGCGAGCAGCTCGCTCTGGCAAGGAGCGTCCTGGATGAGGCCCCGGGCCGCTGAGCGCAGCCTGCCGGAGACCGGCGCGCCCGATCTCGCGCGGCGCCTGCCGCTGTCCTTCTACG
>DAHUYZ010000105.1 GCA_027306855.1 Solirubrobacterales bacterium
GGTACGAGGCCGATAACGAGTTGACCGGCACGCCGGTCTCCCCGCCCAGCGGGCCCGAGATGCTCGGAGCGCTCGCGGAGCTTGCCGGAGAGCTGGCACAAACCGGCATCGCGGCTGGAAGCCGGCTGCTGCGAGGCGCGCTCTCGCGTCTGTCAGGCTCCTGAGACGCCGGCCGTCCCTCTCCGACGCCCGCGCGAACACTCCGCAAACTGCGGCATGTCTCTGCGCCTGGGACAAGCGTGCCAAGGCGCTTTCGCAATCCGGTCCCTGTATACTGCGGCGCTGATCGCAGAGGACGGGGGAACCACTGTGGGCCGCGATGCCGGCCCGCCGGGGCGAATCGGTCGATCCAGGCCGTAGCGCGACACCAGCGCGAGCCCGTCAGCTCACCCCGTAGGCGTTCGAGCATGCTGCCGATCGCGAAAAAGACCGTGTCCCTGCCCGTGCTGCTCTGCGCCGCGGCGCTCGGCGTCTGCGCCCTGCTTCCCGGCACTGCCATGGCAGCCGAAACGCTGACGGGCGCGACCGCCGCTCCCAGCGCGGAAGCAAGCACGCCGTCGGCAAGCCCGCAGAGCGCGCCCAGCCTGCAGGAAGGCATCACGCTGGCGACCTGGTTCGGGCCCGGGCTCTTCGGCCGCCACACTGCCTGCGGCCAACTGCTGACCAAGAAGCTGGTCGGCGTCGCCAACCGCACTCTGCCCTGCGGCACGCTGGTCGCCTTCAGCTACCACGGACGGCAGGTGACGGCTCCAGTCGTGGATCGCGGGCCTTACGGACCGATCGGCGCAAGCTGGGATCTCACCCTTGGCGCCGCGCGTCTGCTGAAGATGGCCGGCACGGCGAAGGTGACCGCGAAGGTCGTCGGGCACGTCCAGAACTCCCCGGAGCTCGGCCGGCCCGCCGCGCACAGCTCGAAGAAGAAACGAACCGCCACCGTCACCGGCCCCGAGGGCGGCGTCCGCGCA
>DAHUYZ010000106.1 GCA_027306855.1 Solirubrobacterales bacterium
GACTCGCCAAGCCAGGCGACCGGCGCGGCGGCGAAGGCGATCAGCGCCCCGAGCGAGATCCGCCGCGCGCGGGTGCGCGGCGGCACGAACTGGAGCTTGGCCGCCCTGCGTCGGGCGCGGGATCGCCCGAGCGAAAGCTGCCACGGCTCGCCGTCGGCGAGGTCGCGCGCCAGGCTGCGCGCATGGTCGCGCGCCAGGTCGCGCGCGGCGTTTCCAACCTGCGCGCCGTGCGGGCCATGACGGTCGAACGAGGTGGGGATGGGGCGGCCTTCGCGGCGGGCGAGTGAGCGCTGCATCGAAACCTGCCAAAGCGCAGGCGTGGCAAGATCACGCGGGGTTACCGGCATGATTGGTGGGTCCTTTCAACTTCGCAGGGCGCCTACGGGGTTAGCTGTCGGGCTCGCGGATATCCGCTACGCCACAACTGTGGCGATTCGCCCCCACGACCTATCGGCCGCAAGTGGTTCCCCCGTTCCGGGCTCCCGTGGGAGGCCCGAACTCAGCACGAACTCAAATCAAGCTAGCAGCTATCTCGGCGGCTCGCTACACCTCCGTAAGACGCCGAAAAGCGTTTGCAGACGGTAAGTCTCACTCTCACACGACGGGCGTGTGGCGTCGGCTGCGCTCAGCCCGGCGGCCTCGCGATCCCCGTGCGGTAGGCGTAGTTCACCGCTTGTGCACGGTCGCGCAGACCCGCCTTCGCGACCAGGTGGTTGATGTGTGACTTAACCGTCGTGGGGCTCACCACCAGTCGCTCCGCGATCTCCGCGTTGGTGAGACCCTCGGCGATCAACGCCAGCACCTCCGCCTCGCGGGGAGTGAGCTCGTCCGGCAGCGGCCCGTCCAGGCGCGGCGCGGCGCCGTTGGCGCCTGACCGCGCGGCTGGCTCCGCCGCGAGCGCCGCCACGACGTGATGCTGGACCGCCGGGTCCAGGGCGGCTTCTCCGGCGGCCACC
>DAHUYZ010000107.1 GCA_027306855.1 Solirubrobacterales bacterium
CACCCACACCCACACCGCCGACCTGGTCGGCGACGCTGCGTGCCCGATCGGCGTCGAGATCGGCCACCACCACACGCGCGCCGTCCGCCGCAAGCCGAGCAGCACTCGCGGCGCCAAGCCCGGAGGCCCCACCGAACACGATCGCCACTGCGCCCTCTGTATTCATCTGCCTCCCAACCGGTCTCCTCGCTCTCCGCCTCGCGCTTTCACGCCGGCGGCGTGCCCTCTGTATATCCAAATCGCGGTCCCAATCGCGGCTCACCCGCGAGGCACACGGGTGAGCGACCGCTTCGGAGCTACAGCGGCGGGACCTGGTTGTCGACCTGAGTGCCGTGATAGAGGTGGTCGTGGCCGCGGCACGCTGCGGGGAAGCGGAACTGGACGCTGTCGCTGCGCACGCCGTTGTAGCTGGCGAACAGCGTCACGCGCCCCACGGTCCCGACCGTGCATCGCGGGTCGGTGCTGCTCTTCACGCGCACGACGATCTTCATGATGTTCCCGGGCACCCCCCACATCACCGCGTAGTGGGAGTGGTAGACGAGATGGCGCTCGACGGTCATGATGATCAGCCTGTCGGGCTGGCCGCGATAGCGGTTGACCTGGCAGAGGATGCCGGAGACCGTGTTGGCAGCCAGGTCGATGTTGCCGTGCCCGCGCGCGTAGCTGCCGGTGGGGCCGGTGATCGGCGAGCCCGTGTGAAAGCCCCACGGCGGTATCCCGCCCACGATCGGGATCTGGGAGCAGTACTGGACCGTCCTCCCGCTGGCTGTGCCGGAGGTGGCGATCAGCGCCAGCAGGAGCGTCAGCGCCACCGCCCAAGATCCATGTCGCCGCGCGAGAGCCCGCATGTCGATCTCATCGGAGGCTTGGCCCGATCGCATTAGCCGGCAGGCGCGCGCTCGGCGGCCGCCCCGCCGGGCACCCCGCGC
>DAHUYZ010000108.1:0-337 GCA_027306855.1 Solirubrobacterales bacterium
GATCGAGTGGCCGGTGATCGACTGGGTCACCTTCCACCGCCAGCACCACGCCTACTCCGACCGACCCGGCGACCCCCACAGCCCGCACGTGGGCCACGGCGAGGGTCTGCGCGGGGCGCTCTCCGGTCTGGCGCACGCGCATCTGGGCTGGCTCTTCGAGCAGGTGCAGCGCGGCTCCGCCGAGCGCTACGCGCCGGATCTGCTCGCAGACCCGGTGATCAGCTTCATCGACAAGACCTTCATCTTCTGGTCGCTGCTTGGCCTGGCGATCCCGTTCGGGCTGGGCGTGCTGCTCGGCGGGACGTTGCAGGCCGGCCTGTGGGGCCTGGTTTGGGGC
>DAHUYZ010000108.1:392-918 GCA_027306855.1 Solirubrobacterales bacterium
TGCTCGTGCTGCACCACGTCACCTACTCGATCAACTCGCTCTGCCACTTCTTTGGTCGCCGCCGCTTCCACACCGACGATCAGTCCCGCAACCTGCTGTGGCTGGCGCCGCTCTCCTTCGGAGAGTCCTGGCACAACAACCACCACGCCTTTCCCACCTCGGCCTTCCACGGGATGCGCGCCTACGAGCTCGACCTCTCCGGGCTGCTGATCGCCACATTGGAGCGGGTGGGGCTCGCCTGGGACGTGCAGCGGATCGGCGCCGAGCGCCAGGCGACCAAGACGCTCGGCTAGCCGCACGGGCGGGGCCTGCCCGCGCGCGCGTCGCGTCGGCCTGCCACCATCCGTTGCAAGACCGATCCGGCAGGGGCGCCAGCCGCCCCATCCACACCTGGGCGTCACCGCGCCAGAGCGTGGATGCCGACGCTTGCCGCCGGGCTCTCGATCGGCCAGTACGCAAGCCATCTGACGCGCCGGATGGCGGCCCTGATCGCGCTGCTGCTGCTGGGCATCTGGGCGCTGTCCGG
>DAHUYZ010000109.1 GCA_027306855.1 Solirubrobacterales bacterium
TGGCCTGCTGATCTTTGCCGGCGCGGCAGGCAAAAGCGGCCAGATTCCGCTGCATGTATGGCTGCCGGATGCGATGGAGGGCCCGACGCCGGTCTCCGCTCTGATACACGCGGCGACGATGGTAGCTGCGGGCGTTTATCTGATTGCGCGCGTGTATCCGCTGATGCATGCCGGCGCGCTGACGGGTGGAACGACGGCGTCTCTGACTGTGGTGACGTGGGTGGGCGCATCGACGGCGGTGTTTGCGGCTCGCGGTGGCGCAGAACGACATCAAGCGCATTCTTGCGTACTCGACGGTTTCGCAACTGGGCTACATGATGGCGGGCCTGGGGATGGGCGGCGTAGCGGTGGGGATGTTCCACCTGATTACGCACGCCTTCTTCAAGGCGCTGCTGTTCATGGGCGCGGGCTCAGTGATTCACGGCTGCCACGAAGAACAGGATGTGCGCAGGATGGGCGGATTGAAGTCGGCGATGCCGGCGACTTTCCTGACTTACGCCATCGGCATGCTGGCGCTGTGCGGGTTTCCGCTGCTGTTCTCGGGGTTCTGGAGCAAGGACGGCATTCTGGAAGCGGCGCAACATTGGAGCGTGGCGAAGGGGCCGTTTTACATGCTGGTGTTTGGTGCGCTGCTAACAGCGTTCTACATGACGCGGCAGGTGAGTTATGTGTTTTTCGGCACATGGCGCGGGCATGGACATGCGCATGAAAGCCCGGCGGTGATGACAGCGCCCTTGAAGATTCTGGCCTTTTTTGCGATCGCGCTGGGAGTGATCGGCACGCCGGCCTGGCCCTGGTTCAAGGCCTTTCTTGGTGACCGCGCGGCTGGGTTCGATCTGGCCGGATTCAGCGAGCCGGGCCTGATGCCGTTGATGCTGACCTCGACGCTGGTGGTTTTTCTGGGGCTG
>DAHUYZ010000010.1 GCA_027306855.1 Solirubrobacterales bacterium
CGCGGCATCGCCGTCACCGTCGCGGAGCTGCGCCACCGCGGCGAGCCGCCGCCGGTCAAATGCAACCACGTCTCCGCCCGCTCGATGGAGATCTTCCGCCGCCTCGGCGTCGCCGGCCCTGATCGCGTCGGTATAAGCGTTCAAGGCGCTCGCGATCAGCGCGCTCCGATCGTTGCGGGCGCGCGTACGGGCATCGGCGCCAGAGCTTCCCAGCACCTCCATAAAGGCTGCCAGCAGCGTCGGGTCGAAGTGGACGCCCGACTGCTCGCGCATCATCGCGGTCGCCTTCTCCAACGGGAACGCCTCGCGATAGACGCGGTCGCTCGTGAGCGCGTCGAACACATCGGCGATCGCCACGATCCGCCCCTCGATCGGAATCTGCTCGCCGGAGAGGCCGCGCGGATATCCGGTGCCGTCCCAGCGCTCATGATGGGAGAGAGCGATCGTCGCCGCCATGTCGAGGATCGAAGACGATGAGCCGCGCAACAGGCGATAGCCCTCCTCGGCGTGCGTCTCTACGATTGCGCGCTCTTCGACCGTCAGCGGACCCGGCTTCAGCAGGATCGCATCGGGGATCGCGACCTTGCCGACGTCGTGCAGCGGCGCGGCGTGGCTGATACGCCTGCAGAACTCGGCGCTCATGCCGACGTGCTCGGCGAGCAGGGTCGAGAAGCGCCCGATCCGCTCGATATGAGCGCCCGTGTCCTCGTCGCGGAACTCGACCGCCATCGAAAGCCTGCGCACCGTCTCGGCCTGCGCGATCTCAAGCTCCGACAGCGCCCTGCGCAGATCCTCGTTACGTTCGTCGACCTCTCGCTGCAGCGCCCCCCGCCGGTCCTCCCCGAAGCGCCAGCCCAGCAGCATGAAGGTCGCGCACAAGAGCAGCGCGCCGAGCGCCACCAGCGCCGCTCCGCCAAGCGCCAGCGCAAGCGCGCACAGCGCCAGCACCGCCGCGAGCGCAGCACGCCGCGAGGACAAGGGGTGGGTTATGGCACGCGCCGACAGCACTCCGTCTTGGTCTTCGGCCGTATAAGGGGCTCACTTGAGCTTAGAAGGACCTACACCGCGATCGCCGCGTACTTCGTCTGCAGGTACTCCTCGATCCCCTCGAAGCCGCCCTCGCGGCCGAAGCCCGACTGCTTGACGCCGCCGAAGGGGGCGGCGGGGTTGGAGACCATGCCCTGGTTGACTGCGACCATGCCGGTCTGCAGGCCCTCCGTGACGCGCAGCGCGCGGGACAGGTCTCGCGTGTAGAGATAAGCGACGAGACCGTAGTCGGTCGCGTTGGCCGCCTCCAGCGCCTGCAGCTCGCTGGAGAAGCTCGCCACCGCCGCGACCGGCCCGAAGATCTCCTCGCGCATGAGCCGCGCGCCGGCCCCCACGCCGCTCAGCACGGTCGGCTCGAAGAAGTAGCCGGGGTAGCCGGGCCCCGAGAGTCGTCCTCCCCCGATCAGTGTCTCGGCGCCGTGCCCGACCGCATCCTGCACCAGCTCGGCGACCTTCGAGCGCTGGCGCTCGTCGATCAGCGGGCCTATGTCGACGTCGGGCTCGGTTCCCCGCCCGACCTTCAAGGCCTTCATCCGCTCGGCCAAGCGACGAGCGAACTCATCGGCGATCGACTCGTGCACGTGGAAGCGGTTGGCGGCGGTGCAAGCCTCGCCAACGTTGCGCAGCTTGGCGATCAGAGCGCCCTCGACCGCCGCGTCGAGATCGGCGTCCTCGAATACCAGAAAAGGAGCGTTGCCGCCAAGCTCCATCGAGACGCGCAGCAGGCGTCCGGCCGACTGCTCCATCAGCATGCGCCCGACCTCGGTAGAGCCCGTAAAGGAGAGCTTGCGTGTGCGCGGGTCGTTTAAAAGCGGCTTTACGACCGCGCCGGAGCGACTTGTCGTGATCACGTTCAGCACGCCTGCCGGCAGTCCGGCGCGCTCCATCACCTGCGCGAGCGCGAGCATCGATAGGGGCGTCTGGCCGGCGGGCTTGACGACCATCGTGCAGCCGGCCGCGACGGCTGGGGCGATCTTGCGCGCGCCCATCGCGGTCGGGAAGTTCCAAGGAGTCACGAACACGCACGGCCCCACAGGGGCACGCATCGTGAGCAGCCGGCCCGGCCCAGTCGGGTTTCGCATGTAGCGGCCATGAACGCGAGGCGCCTCCTCGGAGAACCAGCGAAGGAACTCGGCCGCGTAAGAAATCTCCGCGCGCGACTCCGCGAGCGCCTTGCCCATCTCCAGCGT
This sequence comes from Solirubrobacterales bacterium, assembly GCA_027306855.1. Taxonomy (GTDB): domain Bacteria; phylum Actinomycetota; class Thermoleophilia; order Solirubrobacterales; family Solirubrobacteraceae; genus Palsa-744. The sequence continues at coordinate 2,238 of DAHUYZ010000010.1, forward strand.
CATCACCAGGGCGAGGCGATCGACGTCAGCCATCAGCAGCTCGAAAGCGCCACGCAGTATCTCCGCCCGCTCCCTTGGCGCCGTCTGAGCCCACTGCTCCTGCGCGTCCGCGGCGGCGGTGAGCGCGAGCAGCGCGTCCTGTGGCGTCGCGTCGGCGACCTGCGCGATCTCCCGCCCAGTGGCGGGGTCCTCGACTGGGAAGCTCGCCCCCGTGCTCGACGCTCGCCAGTCTCCCGCTATGTAGAGCTCCTTCGGGACCTCCTCGAGCGCGGTCCGCTCCTCGCTTGCGATCGCCATGGCAGGCTCCTTTCAGGTTGCAGGACTCATGCTCGCCCGACATCTTTCCGATTCAAGCTTCATGCAGTCATCGACCCGGCTCTTGCGCTCGCTCGTCCTCGTGACGCTTCTGGGCGCGGTGTGCTCTGGTCCATGCGCCGCGCCTGCTCTGGCGGTCAACCCCGGAGGCGCGCCCGCATCCGCGTCCGCGCAGAGCAAAGCCGCGCCCGCCCAGCCGACCCCCGGCGCTTTCACGTCTACGCCTGCGACATCTCCCTCGACGCCACCCGCGACGGACTCTGCCGCCCGCAAGCGGCTCGTAATCTCCGGAGCGGGCGACGGCCACGGCGTCGGCATGAGTCAGGAGGGTGCACTCGGCTTTGCCGAACACGGCTGGAGCTGGCAGGCGATCCTCGCGCACTACTACACAGGCACTAGCCTCGGAACGGTTCCTGAGACGACCGTCGTGAAGGTGCTGATCCACGGCAAGGTCAACTCGATGCCGATCGAACGTTACGTACAGGGGGTGGTCGGCGCCGAGGTATCCCCAGACTGGCCGATGGCGGCGCTCGAGGCGCAGGCCGTCGCGAGCCGCACGTACGCGATCACCGCGCACGCCGGCGGATCGAAGTTCGACGTCTACGCGGACACCCGCTCCCAGATGTATCTCGGCAAGAAGGCCGAAACCCAGCGCACGAACGAAGCGGTCGCCGCGACGGCCGGACAGGTCGTCACGTTCGCCGGCGCCCCCGTGATCACCTACTTCTTCGCCAGCTCCGGCGGCCAGACCGAGAGCGTTCAGAACGCCTGGCCCGGCTCGGCGTCCCAGCCGTGGCTGCTCGGCGTCTCCGACCCATATGACGCCGGTCCGCTGCATCGCTGGACTCTGACAGTCCCCTTCAAACAGGCCGCACGCGACCTGAAGGGCCTCGTGCGGGGGTCGTTCAGGGGAATCAAGGTCGTCCAGCGGGGCAGCTCGCCGCGCATCGTCACCGCCTATGTGGTCGGCTCCGAGGGCCACACACTCGTCAGCGGTCCCGAACTGGCGGTGCGCCTTGGCCTGTACTCGACGTGGGCGTATTTCAAGGTGCGATAGACATAGCCGATGGCCGGACCGTTGCTGATCGCGGACACTCCCTGGCTGCTCTACCGCGCGTTCTTCTCGCTGCCGAAGTCGATCTCCGACGGGCGCGGGCGGCCGCTGAACGCCCTGCTCGGCACGGTCAACGCGCTACTCGCTTCGATCGAGGAGCGCTCGCCCAGGGCGCTCGTTGCCTGCTTCGGGGCCGAGCAGGCACGCTACCGCGTCGACTTGTATCCGCCCTATCACGCCCACCGCGACCCCATGCCCGCCGAGCTGGCGGCGCAGTGGCGGCGAGCGCCGAGCCTGCTCGAAAGCTTTGGCTGGAGCGTGCTCGACGCGGGAGATCTCGAGGCCGACGACGCGATGGCCTCGCTCGCGAAGGTCGAGACCGAACGGAGCGGCAGCGCCCTGCTGCTGAGCAGCGACCGCGACCTCTATCAGACCGTCAGCGAGCGCGTGGCCGTCTTGACGGTCGGCAAGGGCGGCTTCGCCGAGGTGGGCCCTTCGCAGGTGCGCGAGCGCTACGGGATCGAGCCGGCGCAGGTCCCCGATTTCATCGCGCTGCGCGGTGATCCCTCCGACGGCCTGCCCGGCGCGCCGGGCATAGGCGCGAAGACCGCCGCCGAGCTGCTGTGCGAGCACGGCACGCTCGAGGCGCTGCTGCGCGAGGCCGAACGCGATGGGGGCGCTCTGCGCCCGCGCATCGCGAGCACCCTGCGCGACAACGCCGAGCTGCTGCGCACGTTCCAGCGCGTCGCCACGCTCGTGCCGATCGACGTCAAACGACCCCGCGACCGCAGGACCGACTACGCGGGTGGCGCTGCCAAGGCGCGCGAATTCGGGATGCGGCGCTTGGCGGAGCGGCTCGATCAGATCGCTAGGGCGTGAACTTGATCGTGATGACGTCGCCGTCTTTCATCGCGTAGTCGCGGCCCTCCAAGCGTAGGGTGCCGCGCTCGCGTGCGCCCGCGTAGCCGCCCGCATCGACGAGCTCGCGCCAGCCGATCACCTCGGCGCGCACGAAGCCCTTCTGGATGTCGGAGTGGATCTGGCCGGCGGCGTGCCAGGCGGTCAGCCCGTCGCGCAGGTGCCACGACTGCGCAGGCTTGCCCTCGCCGGCGGTGAAGAAGGCGATCAGTCGCAGCAGGGAGAAGGCGCCCTGGACGATCCGTTGCAGCGACGATTCGCTGACGCCCAGCTCGGCGCGCATGAGCGCCGCTTCTCCCTCCTCCAGCTCCGCCAGCTCCGACTCGATCCGCGAGGAGATCGCCACGGCGCCGGCGCCCTCTGAGGCTGCGTGCTCGGCCACCGCCGCCGGCACCTCATCTGCGCCCTCGTCGACGTTTGCGACGTACAGCACCGGCTTTGCCGTGAGCGCACCGAGGTCGCGCAATGCGTGCGGGACGTCCTCCGGGACCGGCACTCCACGGGCCGGACGTCCCGACTGCAGCTCTGAGATCACTTCGTGCAGCCACGCCTCCTCGGCGATCGCCGTCTTCTCTGCGCTCTTCGCCTGCTTGGCGACGCGCTCGATACGCCGTTGCGCCTGCTCGAGATCGGCGAGCACGAGCTCGGTCTCGATTGTCTCGATGTCGGTGAGCGGATCTACGCGGCCCTCGGGGTGCACGACCGACTCATCTCCGTGCGCGCGCACGACGTGCACGATCGCATCGGTCTCGCGGATGTTCGCGAGGAACCTGTTGCCAAGCCCCTCGCCTTTATGGGCGCCCGCGACGAGCCCCGCGATGTCGTGGAAGTCGATCGTGTCCCACACGATCTCCGATGCCCCAACCGTCTTTGCGACCTGAACGAGTCGCTCGTCGTGGACGGGCACGACGGCCACGTTCGGCTCGATCGTCGTGAACGGGTAGTTGGCGGCCTCCGCGCCCGCCTTCGTGAGCGCGTTGAACAGCGAGGACTTGCCCGCGTTCGGCAGGCCGACGATGCCGATGCGCGTGCTCACGTTCTCATCGCCGCGATCGTGCTGCCGAGCAGCGCCCCGGCGAGCACATCGGAGGGGTAGTGCACGCCCAGGTACAGCCTCGACAGGGCAAGGCCGCCGGCCAGCGCGAACAGCGGGCCCGCGGGCAGTCCGGCCCGGCTGTAAGCAAGCGCCGCCGCAAACGACGTCGAGGAGTGGGCGCTAGGAAAGCTGAAGCGCGTGGGCGTGCTCGCCAGCGGGGGCAGATCCGCCAGCTCGGGCCGGTGGCGACGGAAGACCAGCTTTAGAGCGGTGTTCGCGACGTACGTGCCGGCCACGACTGCGGTCGCGCGCCGCCAGCGCGCGCGCCCACCTGGACGCGGGTGCAGCACCGACCCACCCGCTCCCAGCGCGAGCCAGATCGCGGCGTGCTCGCCCAGACTGGAGAATCGCCTTGCAGCCTGCTCCCGCTCGGGCGTGTGCCCACAGGTGCGCGCGAGCCTCAGCAGCCGCTCGTCGAGGGACACGACTAGACGGAAAAGCCGACGCCGCGGTCGTTGGTCTCGGAGCGGACGTAGACGACCTGGCCGAGATCGAGGCGCACAGGGCCTTCCTCCGTTTCGAGCTCGTGCCAGCCGCCGCTGCCGAGCGCGCGTTGCAGAGCTTCGAGTTGCTCTTCGGTCACGCGAAGCGCGAGCACCTGCCCGCCCTGGAAGCCGACGCTGACTCGCCTGTGGTGCATCGGCATCAGTGCGCCACCGCCGGCTCGACGATCTCGGTCAGCACCGAGCCCGTGCCCTTGGGGTGCAGGAACGCGACGCGCGAGTCGCGGATGCCGACGCGCGGCTGCTCGTCGATGAGCTCGAGCCCGGCGTCCTTGAGCGCTTGCAGCGCGGTATCAATGTCGGAGACCTGGTAGGCGACATGGTGCAGCCCGGGGCCTTTCTTGGCGAGAAATCTACCGACGGGCGTGTCGGGCCCGAGCGGCGCGAGCAGCTCCACGTGGTTCTCGCCTACGTCGAGCAGCACCGCCTCGACTCCCTGCTCGCTGACGATCTCGCGATGGGCGACGTCCATCCCGAAGGCGTCTCTGTAGAGGGGGAGCGCACTCTCGATGTCCTCGACGGCGATCCCGACGTGGTCGATGCGGTTGAACACTCCCGGAAGTCTATGTGTCCTTCGGGGTGGTGGCGGCCACGACCCGCAGCCCGACTCCGGGCGCGCGCTCCAGGCGAGGAACGCCGTCCATGATCCGTTCGATCGCCTCGCGGTCGAGCACCTCGTTCGTCAACAGCTCCTGGGCGAGCGCGTCGAGCTGGGCGCGGTGGGCGAGGATCATCCTCCTGGCCGCGCGGCGCGCCTCCTCGACGAGGTCCCTGCGCTCCTCGTCACGGATGCGAAGCGTCGTCTCTGAGAGCTGCACGTTCCCGTCAGGGGTGCGCCCCACGCCGGCGCTGCCCATGGCGTAATCGTGGACCATCGAGTGCGCGATGTCCGCGACCCGCTTGAGATCATCAGAGGCGCCGGTTGTGATCGCGCCGAACACGATCCGCTCCGCGACGCGCCCGCCGAGCAGGACGGTCATGTAGTCGAGCAGCTCCTCTCTGGTCTTCAGGTAGCGGTCCTCGGCAGGCAGGTTCAGCGTGTAGCCGAGCGCTCGCCCGCGCGGCACGATCGAGATGCGGTGGACGCGGTCCACGGACGGCAGCAGCTCCCCGCACAGCGCATGGCCGGCCTCGTGATAGGCGACGACGCGCTTCTCGTGGTCGTTCAGGACGCGGTGAGACTGTACGCCCGCGATCACTCGCTCCAGGGCGTGGTCGAAGTCGGCGCCCACGATGCTCTTGGCGCCGCGGCGCGCCGCAAAGATCGCCGCCTCGTTGCAGATGTTCGCGAGGTCGGCGCCCGTCAGGCCGCTGGTCTGCGCGGCCACCAGCCCGAGGTCGACGTCGCCGAGCGGCTTGTCGCGGGTGTGCACGTCGAGCACGCCCCTTCTGCCCTTCACGTCGGGTGGCGCCACGAAGATCTGGCGGTCGAAGCGCCCCGGCCGCAACAGCGCAGGGTCGAGCTTCTCGAGCAGGTTCGACGCGGCGATCACGACCAGTCGCCCGGTCGTGGAGAACCCGTCCATCTCGACGAGCAGTTGGTTGAGCGTTTGGTCCTTCTCGCCGGAGAAGTCGCTGCCGCGCCGCCCCCCGACGGCGTCGAGCTCGTCGATGAAGATGATCGCCGGCTCATGCTTGCGCGCGACCGCGAACAGCCGCCTGATGCGCGCCGCGCCGAGACCGGCGAACATCTCGACGAACGCGGCCGCGCTCTGCGCGAAGAACTGCGCGCCCGACTCGTGCGCGACCGCCTTGGCGAGTAGCGTCTTGCCGGTGCCGGGCGGGCCGTGCAGGAGGATCCCCTTCGGCACCTTCGCCCCGAGCGCCTTGAATTTCGTCGGGTCGCGCAGGAACTCGACGATCTCCTGCAGCTCTCCCTTGGCCTCGTCTACGCCCGCGATGTCATCCCACGCGACCGACTGTTTGGAGGCCGGCTTGATCTGCTGCGGCTTGACCCGCGGCATCACTTTCAGCGTGCGCCACATCAGGTAGATGAGCGCGGCGAAAAACAGGATCATCACGACGCTGGACCACTGGTAGGACCAGTTCTGGATGTCCGTCACTATTGACGCGAGGAGTGTCACCGTCCTTGGCTCCACGCGGACATTATGAACCTGTTTCGGCCTTGAGCCCTGGACGCGTGGCCGCGCGGGCAGCGGCCGTCCAGCTCATACGGCGGACTTCCACTGCGGCAGCGTAGGGCTCGACGCAAGCAGCTCGCGCGTGTAGGGGTGCTCGGGGCTCGAGAACAGCCTGCGTGTGTCCGCGGTCTCGACGATCTTGCCCGCGTACATGACGGCCACGCGATCGGCGACGCCGGCGACCATCGCGAGGTCGTGGGAGACGAGTATGTAGGCGCAGCCGAGCTGCTCTTGAAGTTCGGCGAGCAGCTCGATCACCCCGAGTCGCAGCGACGCGTCCAGCGAGGAGACCGGCTCATCGAGCAGCAGCAGGCGCGGCTCGGCGGCGAGGGCGCGGGCGATCGCGACGCGCTGGCGCTCGCCGCCGGAGAGCTCGTGGGGGTAGCGCACCGCGTAGGCGGATGGCAGGCCGACACGCTCGAGCAGGGTGCCGGCCTGTACGCGCGCCGCGCCGCGCGAAGCTCCTCGCAAGCGCAGCGAGCGCTGCAACGTCGCGTCGACACGCCGGCGCGGGTTCAGCGATGCGTGGGGGTCTTGGAAGACCATGCCGACCCCTTCGCGCAGCCGGCCAAGCCGGCGCCCGTGCGCGTGGGTGACGTCGGCGCCGTCGAAGCTGATCGTCCCCGCCGCCGGCTGTATGAGGCGGGCGATGGTGCGGATCAGGGTCGTCTTGCCGGAGCCTGACTCGCCTACGACGCCAAGCGTTTCGCCGGCGCCCAGCGTGAGCGAGACGCCGTCGACCGCGGCGATCCAGCGAGCCTCGTCATGTCCAGGCTGTTCGGGCGCGGGGGCGAGGGCCAGGCCCCACCGTCGTGAGAGGCCGTGCGTCGCGGCGAAGCGCACCTTCAGGTCGCGCACCTGTACGAGCGGCCCTCGGGTAGCCGGGCGGGGAGAACGTCGCGTGGAGGGTGGTTGCAGCGCGCGCAACAGCGTCCGCGTGTACTCGTGGGTGGGCGAGCCGAGGACATCCTGGGCTGGGCCTTGCTCGACGATTCGTCCCGCCTTCATGACGGCGATGCGGTCGGCGATGCCCGCGACGACGGCGAAGTCGTGGGTGATCAGCACGATCCCCATTCCAAGGGCGTCGCGCTGTTCATGCAGCAGCTCGAGGATCTGCGTCTGGACGGTTACGTCGAGCGCCGTTGTCGGCTCATCGGCGAGCAGCAGCTTCGGGCGCAGCGAGAGCGCCATCGCGATCATCACGCGCTGGCGCATGCCGCCGGACAGCTCGTGGGGATAGGCACGCGCGCGTGTGCGCGCGCGAGGGATATCGACGCGCTCCATCAGATCGGCGGCACGCGCCAGCGCCGACGAGCGTCCGCAGTGGGGATCGTGCGCGAGGATCTGCTCGGCGATCTGCTCGCCGACCCGCATGACGGGGTTCAGAGAGGACATCGGGTCCTGGAAGACCATCGCGATCTGAGCGCCCCTGATCCGTCGCAGCGCGTTCTCGGAGGCGCCGATCAGCTCCGTGCGCCCGTCGAGCGAGGCTGCCCCCCCGGCGGAGACCTGCGCGCCGAGCCGCTCCTGCGCTTTTGGCGCGCGCGCGTGAGTGTCCAGCAGCGCAACCCCCTCGATCTGGGTGTGCGGCCCGCGGGTCAGACCGATCAAGGACATCGCGGTCACCGACTTGCCCGAGCCCGACTCGCCGACGAGCGCGAGCACCTCGCTCGAGGCAAGCTCGAACGAGATCCCGTCGACGGCGGGTACGGAACCTGTGGGCGTGGCGAACGAGACGCGCAGATCGCGCACGTCGAGCAGACTCATTGAAGCCTCACGCGCGGGTCGAGCGCGGCGTTCACGACATCGACGATCGCCGAGGTGATGACGACCGCGCAGGCGACGAGCATCGTGATGACCATTACGGGCGGAACGTCGAGGCTCTGGATCGACTGCGCCGCGTACTCGCCGACTCCGCCGAGGTTGAAGACCGACTCTACGAGGATCGCGCCGCCGCCGATGACCCAGGCGAAGTCGAGGCCCCACAGCGCGATGATGGGGGCGAGCGAGTTGCGCAGGACGTGGCGGATCAGGACGCGCCGCTCGCTCAGCCCCTTGGCGCGCGCCGTGCGCACGTAGTCCTCGCCCATCGTGTCGAGCAGGTTGGAGCGCAGCACGCGCGAGTAGACGCCGATCGAGACGACCGACAGGGCGATCCAGGGCATCAACATGTGCGTGAACCAGCCCCAAGGGTCGCTCGTCAGCCCCACGTACCCTTCGAGTGGGAGCAGTTTGAGCTTGTAGCCGAGGTAGTAGAGCATCACCGCCCCGAGCAGGAACACGGGCGTGGAGAGCCCGGTCAGAGCTAGTAGGCCGAGCGCTCGGTCGAGCGGTCTGCCGGCGTGCATGGCGCTGGCGATGCCGGCGAGCACGCCGAACAGCAGCCAGATGATCGCGGCTCCTACGGCGAGCGAGACGGTGGCGGGCAGGTCCCGCGCGATCTCTTCCTCGACGTTGATCTGTTGTCTGTAGGAGACGACGCTGCCGTCGAAGATCTTTTGCATCGTCTTGGCGTACTGGACGTAGATCGGCTGATCGAAGCCCCACTGCTGGCGTACGTCGTTGACCTCCTGGGGGGTTGCGGTGCGGCCTGCCATCCGCACTGCGGGGTCGCCTCCGGGGATCGCCTGGAAGATCAGGAACGTGAGCACGGTGATCGCGAACAGCACCGCGAGCAGCGAGAGGAGCCGGCGAACGATGAAGCGCCCCATCATCGGAGTGGCCTGATGGCAGCGCGCGGGTCGAGCGCGTCGCGTACGCCCTCGGCGAAGACGTTGACTGAGAGCACGCACAGCACGAGGGCAAGGCCGGGTGCGAGCACTAGATGGACGGCGCCGGGGATCATGCGGATGCCGTCCGCGATCATCGTTCCCCACGAGGGGTTCGGCGCCTGGACACCCGCTCCGAGGTAGGAGAGCCCGGCCTCGAGCAGGATCGAGCTCGCGAACATGAGCGGGACGAACACGACGATGCTGGAGAGTAGGTTGGGGAGCACCTCGGTGAGGACGATCTTGACGGGCGCGAGCGGGCCGGGAGGGGTTGCGATCCGCGCCGCGTCGATGAACTCGCGCTCGCGCAGGGAGAGCGCGTGCGCCCGTAGCGGCTTGGCGACGTAGGGGAAGAAGACGACGCCGATGATGAGCGCGGGCAGCAGAAGCGAGCCTGAGTGCAGCGTCACGATCCCCAGGTCGAGCCCGCCGACGGCGAGCGCTACGCCGAGCGCTACACCGAGCAGCACAGCGGGGTAGGCCCAGACGAGATCGAAGAAGCGCGAGAGCAGTCCGTCGGTGAGGCCTCGGGCATAGCCGGCGAGCGTGCCGAGCGCGACCGCCAATGCCATCGTGATGAGCGTGGCGATGGCGCCGATCTCCAGGGAGTTGCGCCCGCCGTAGAGCAGCCGCACGGCGACGTCGCGACCGTTGGAGTCGGCGCCGAGCAGGAAGCGCCCTTTCCAGGTCGGGCCGATCGGGACGCCGGTGGGCGAGACGACATCGACGGTCTGGCCATCCACCTTGACGGTGTCGGTGATGTGGTTGTCGGTGGGACCGGTGTGGGCGATGTCTTTGGCGTAGACGGGCGCGAGCAGGCAGAGGACGACGATCACCGCGAACGACGCGCCCGCGGCGAGGGCGACCTTGTTGTGCGCAAGCGCCCTCACGGGCTCTTAGAGGCCGTCCCGGCGATGCCGGCAACGCGCGATCGCGATGACTCTCACGAGCTCATCATCGCCACCGCGCCGGACCTCACTTGAGCGCGAGCGTGCTCCAGTCATCGCCGTAGACGGGATGGAAGACGAGCGCGCCGAAGTCGATCCGCTGCGAGACGAACTTGGGCGCCTCGTCGTAGCCGAACTCGGCGAGATAGGCCTGCTTGGCGGTGTACTCGTCGAGCGATTGCCAGCGACCGACGACCGAGTCGAGCTGGGAGGAGGGCACCGGCGAGAGCGAGGCGATTTCGCTCTGGATGTGGGGGTCTTCGACCTGGCTGAGGTTGTGGTTTTCCTTCGGCAGGATCGAATGAGCGTCGAGCAGCTGGTAGAAGTCGCTCGGGTTGGGGAAGTCCTGGCTGAAGGACGCCCAGCCGGTCTGGGCGTTTGTCGAGAGGTTGCCGATCGTGGCGTAGTACTGTTCGCTCGCGACGATCTTCTCGGTCGCTTTCAGGCCGATCGCGTTGAGAACGCCGGTGTAGTAGTCGACGAATTCCTTGTGCGGACTGCGCGCTTGGCCCCAGACGCTGACTGTGGTGCCGGCGAGTCCGGACTGCTTGACGAGTTCCTTGGCCTTGGCGAGGTTGGGCGCGGCGCCCGGGTCGCCGTACGGGCAAGGCGCTGTGGGGTGGCCGGGCATGCCGGTGGGCAGGAAGAAGCAGGCCGGCTGCAGCATCCCGCTGTCGAGACGGTCGAGCGCGCGTCGGTCGAGCGCCCAGTTGACCGCTTGGCGTACGAGCGGGCTCGAGAACGGCTTGGACTTGACGTTCAGGAAGAAGAACTCGCCGGAGACGGTGGGCTCCTTGGCGTAGCGTTCTGATGCTTGGCTTTCGACCTTGGAGATCAGCGTGGGGGGGATCGTGTCGTTGTAGTCGAACACGTCGGCCGAGCCCGACAGCACCTGCTCGGCCTCGGATTGGTTGTTGGAGACGATCCGTACGTCGATGTCCGCATGACCGCTCGGGATGCCGGGGATCGAGTGCGCGGGCCAGTTGGGGTTGCGCTTGAGCTCGAACGAGCGGTTGGATATGACGTTCGTGATCTCATAGGGACCGATGCCGGCCGGCGGGTTGTTCGGCTGGGCGCTCATCGGGGTGGAGCTTGGGAGCAGCGCCGCGGCCGGGAAGGCGAGCACGTTCAGGAACGGGCCGTACGGTACGGTCAGCGTGATCTTGATCGTGCCGGTCGCGTCGTCGGTCTTGATGCCGGAGATCGAGGAGGCCTTGCCCTTGTCGAACGCTTCGCCGCCGACGATGTGTTCGGTGAGCATCCCCTTGTTTCCCCAGTTCAGCTTGATCGTGCGCTCGATCGCGTGCGCGAAGTCTGACGCGCGTACGAGCGTGCCGTCGGAGTAGACGAGGCCGGGGCGCAGCTTGAACGTGTAGGTCTTCCCGTCTGAGGAGACCGTCGGCAGGCTTTCGGCGGCGCCGGGGATCAGCTTGGTGCCCGCTTCGCCGTTTGAATGGGCGTAGGTGACGAGGCCTGTGTAGGCGATCCAGGTCGCCTCCATCGACTGGGTCGTCGCCCCGATGCCGGGGTCGAGCGAGTCGGGCGCGGTGCCCATCAGCACGGTGATCGTGCCGCCGGACGTCGAGCTTCCACAGGCGCTCAGTCCGACCAGGACGGCGGGCAGGAGCGACAGGCATACAAAGAGCCGAAGGACCCTGTTCACGTTCGATTCCCCCTCCCGCACGGGCGTGCGGGCATCGTTGTGGATGTCACGAAGTACATGGTTCGACACCCCTCTTCGGCACCCTTTCGGAAAACTTGAAGCGCTCGAAATATTGTGGACGGCTTCGAGCAGGCCTTGTGACGTCGCGGGACCGGCTTTGGGCATGGGCGGCGGCGACGACGCTCCGGGATACCCTGTAGCTGATGCCCGCCCAGGCCTATGCAGGAAAGGAGTGCGTCTGCCAGCTGCGCAGGGGGATCTGCGATCAGAGCTGCGTGGCGGACATGCTCGAGACGCCCTTCTATGTCGCCTGTTTGAAGTTGAGCGGCCGACGCTGCGTGGTCGTGGGCGGCGGCGAGGTGGGCCTCGAGAAGGTCGAGGGGCTGCTTGCGTGCGACGGCCGGGTCACGCTGATCGCGCCGAGGGCGCATTCTGAGCTCGAGCGTCTTGCGGAGGAGGGCTCGATTGAGTGGGAGCGGCGAGCGTATGGCGGTCTGGCGGATCTCGAGGGCGCCTTCTTGGCGATCGCCGCGACGGATGAGACCGACGTCAACATCGCCGTGTATGAGGACGCCGAGCGACGGGCGATGCTCGTCAATGTCGTCGATGTGCCGCCGCTGTGCAACTTCATTCTGCCCGCAATCGTCAGGACGGGGCCGCTCGCGATCGCGATCTCGACGGCAGGCGCTTCGCCTGCGCTCGCCAAGCGGATCAAGCGCGAAGTCGAGCAAGCGTATGGGGCGCCTTATGCGGAGCTTGCGGTGCTGCTGAACGAGGCGCGCGGCTGGGCGAAGGCGACGCTGCCGACTTATCAAGAGCGCAAGGAGTTCTTCGAGTCGATCGTCAACGGGCAGCCCGACCCGATCCTCCTGCTGCGGGAGGGCCGCGAGGGGGATGTGCGCGAGCTGATCTCGGGCGCCCAGAGCGACTACGAGCAGCGCCTCTCCACGGTCTGAGCGTCCGGCATTCGAGCGAAGCAGATGGCGGACCTCGAAGTCCAAGTCCAGGCGCAAGCGGGTGTCGCCGTCGAGGATGGGCCGGCGATCGAGCTGGAGGCTCTGGGGCGCAACTACGGGGAACGACCCGCTTTGGCGGGCGTCTCCTTGAAGCTCGCATATGGGGAGACACTTGTCGTGTTCGGGCCAAATGGAGCGGGCAAGACGACGTTGCTGCGCATCCTCGCGACGCTGCTGCGAGCGCATGTCGGGGTGGCGAAGGTCTTCGATGAGTCGCTGCCGGCGCAGGCGTGGAAGGTCAGGGGAAGGGTCGGCTTTCTCGGCCATGAGCCGCTGCTCTATAGAGAGCTGACGGCGCGGGAGAACCTGCGCTACCACGCGCGCCTGCACGGCGTGGGCCCTGAGCGCGTCGAGGAGCTCCTCGAGGCGGTGGCGATGAGCGACCGCGCGGGTGAGCCGGTTTGCGGCCTGTCGCGGGGGATGGCCCAGCGCGTGGCTATCGCGCGGGCGACGCTGCACGCCCCGGAGCTGCTGCTGCTGGATGAGCCCTACGCCAACCTCGACCCTGCGGCGATCCGCTTGATCGAGCCGCTAATCGGGGCGAGCGCCGGTCGAACGCGGGTTCTGACGAGCCACGATCCGATGCGAGACCTGGCTGAGGCGGACCTCGTGCTCGGTCTGCGTGATGGCCGGGTGCAGCTGCTGGGAGATGCGGCTGAGATCGGCTCTGAGGATGTGGCGGGGCTGTACCGATGAGCCGTACGGTGGGCGCTCTTCTGCGCAAGGAGCTGCTTGTCGAGCTGCGCACGCTGGAGTCGGTCCCGGGCATGGCCCTGTTCGCGGTGACGACTTTCGTCGTCTTTCACTTCGCGCTGAACCAGAGCACGGTCTCGGGCCAGGAGGCGGCGGGGATCCTGTGGGTGACGCTGCTGTTCGCCGCGATGTTGGGGGTCAATCGGCTGTTCGTCGCCGACGCCGATCAGGGCGGCTTCGACGGGTTTTTGCTCGCGCCGGTCGACCGCAACGCGATGCTGATCGCGAAGGCGCTCGCGCTGCTCTGCTATCTCGTCGTGCTCGAGCTGGTCGCGGTGCCGGCGTTTGGCCTGCTGCTGCTCGGGCCGTCTCTCGGGCAGGCGCTCCCCGGCCTGCTTGCGCCTCTCGCGCTTACGGACCTCGGGCTGGCCGCGATCGGCACGTTGGTCGCCGCGCTTGCCGTGCGCACACGCGCGCGTGATCTGCTCGGACCGCTGCTCGCCCTGCCGCTGCTCGTGCCGGTCGTGATCGGGGGGGCGCGCTCGAGCTCGGAGCTACTGGCGGCGACTCATCCCGGCGGCCTTCAGGCGCGCTGGCTTTTGACGCTTGGGCTCTATGATCTGGTGTTCGGGCTGATCGCCTACGCAGTGTTCGACTTCCTCTTGGAGGACTAGCCGCCCGGTCGCGGGCGCGCCGAGGCAAACGATGCGCACACCCTCACTCCGCACGCTCTCAGTCGCTACGGTCCTCGCCTTCGGCTTCTCCTTGTCGCTCGTCTTCTTCTACGCGCCGATCGAAGTCGATCAGGGCTTCTTGCAGAAGATCTTCTATCTGCACGTCCCACTCGCGATCGTCGCGCTGTGCGGCTTCGTGATCGGCGGGCTGCTCGCGATCGCGCATTTGCGCACGGGCGACCAGCGCTGGGACCTGCGCTCTTATGTCGCGATCCATATGAGCCTGATCTTCGGTGTCGGCGTCTTGCTGACGGGCTCGATCTGGGCGCGCGCCTCTTGGGGCCACTGGTGGGTCTGGGACGAGCCGACGCTCGTCTCCTTCCTGATCGTCTTCCTGCTCTACGCAACTTATTCGCCGCTTCGCTTCGCGATCGAGGACCCCGAGCGCCAGGCGCGCTACGCCTCGGTGTTCGCGATCGTCGCGGGCGCGTTCGTGCCGATGAACTTCATCGCGGTCCGTCTGTCGGCGTCTTATGTCCATCCGCGCGTGCTCGGCTCGACATCGAACCTGCCGGGGCCGATGGCGCTCACGTTCCTGGTCTCGCTCGGTGCGATGGCGCTGCTGTTCGCGACGCTCTGCTCGTATGAGCTGGCTGCCAAGCGCACGCGCATCCTGCTCAAATCGAGAAGCAGGATCCTCGGCTACCAATGACGCTCATCGCCGACACGCTACCCAGTTCGAACAGCGGCTATGTCGCCGCCGCGTACATCGTGTTCTTCGTGCTGATCCTCGTCTATGTGGCGGTGATGGCGGTCAGGCTCGGACGCGTCGAGCGCGCCGTGCGCGAGCTGCACGCTCAGGAGCGCGAGCGGGAGCGCGAACGGGCATGAGCCACGCGAGCGGGTCTCGAAGGGTTCCCGCATGAGCGAGCTGCTGGCGCTTGGCATGTCGCACAAGACCGCGCCTGTGGCCCTGCGCGAAAGGCTCGCGTTCACCGAGGCCCAGGCGGTCGAGTTCGCCAAGGACGTTCTTGCCAGCAGCTCGGACACGCACGAGGCGGTCGTGATCTCGACGTGCAATCGCACCGAGATCTACATGGTCGTCGCAGAGCCCGTCCGCGCGGAGGCCGACGTGCTCGGGATGCTCGCGCGCCGCGCCGGCATCCGACCGACGGAGCTCGCCCAGGAGATCTACTCGCCGCGTAACTGCGACGCGGCGCGCCAGCTCTACAGGGTCACCGCGGGCCTCGACTCGATGATCGTCGGCGAGGCCGAGATCCAGGGCCAGGTCAAGCGCGCCTTCGAGGCGGCGATGCGCGCCGGCGCGACCGGCCCGCTTTCGAACAGGCTGTTCGCCGCGGCGCTCACGACCGGCAAGCGCGTGCGCTCGGAGACGGGGATCGGCGCTTCGCGTGTGAGCGTCCCCTCCGTCGCGGTCGATCTCGCTCAGGACGTGCTCGGCGGGCTGGCTGAGCGTCACGTGGTGATCATCGGCGCCGGCGAGACGAGCGAGCTGACGGCGCAGGCTCTCGCCGATCAGGGCGCCGGCACGATCTTCGTCGCAAATCGCCATGCCGACCGTGCGCTGTCGCTGGCCCAGCGCTTCGGCGGCTCGGTCGTCGGGCTCGACGGGCTGCCAGACCAACTGCTGCGCGCGGACATCGTGCTTGCCTCGACCGCCTCTCCCCACCCGATCCTCGGTGGCGAGGAGCTCGAGCTTGTGATGGCGCAGCGCCAAGGCAGGCCGCTGCTCCTGATCGACATCGCCGTCCCCCGCGACATCGACCCGCGCTGCGGGGACCTCGACGGCGTGACGCTGTACGACATCGACGATCTGCAGGCGGTCGTGGCGCGCAACCTTGGCGCGCGCCAGGACGTCGTGCCGCAGGCGCAGGAGATCGTCGAGGAGGAGATTCACCGTTTTGCGCGCTGGCTTGGAACGCTCGAGACGCTGCCGACGGTTTCCGCGTTGCGTGAGCGCGCCGATGAGATCGTCGAGCGGGTGCTTGCCGAGAACGAGGGTCGCTGGGAGTCGGCGTCTGAGCGCGACCTCGCGCGCATCGAGGCGGTCGCGCGCGCGGTCGTCAGCCGCCTGCTGCACGAGCCGACGATCCGGCTGCGCAGCTTCTCCGCCGAGCGCGGTCATGCGAGCCTTGCGCTCGTGCGCGAGCTGTTCGGCCTCGGCGAGGACCGCGATCACGAGAGTGCTCGCAAGGAGTCGGCTGCCCGCGGCGCCAAGCTCGCCGAGGTGCGCTCGATCGACAGCGCCCGCAAGGGGCAATGACCTCCGCCCCTGCCCCATCTCAACGGGGACGCTCGCTCCCCTGCGCGACCCGCGGGAAAGGATGAGGATCGGCACACGCGGCAGCGCGCTCGCGCTCGCCCAGACGCGCAAGGTGGCCGACGCCCTGGCCGCGGCCGGAGCCGCCCAGCCGGAGCTCGTCGTCGTGAAGGTCAGCGGCGACGAAAAGGACGGTGCCGGCGACAAGTCTCGCTGGGTCGACACGATCGAGCGGGCGCTGCTCGACGGCAGCATCGATCTTGCGGTGCACTCGGCCAAGGACGTCCCCGTGGATCTGGCGGACGGGCTGACTCTGGTGGGTTCGCCGCGACGCGCGGACCCGCGCGACGTTTTGTGCGGCGCCGAGTCGATCGCCTCGCTGCCGGCGGGCGCACGCGTGGGAACGAGCAGCCTGCGCCGAGCAGGTCAGCTTCGCGCCCTGCGTGACGATCTCGACGTGGTCGATCTGGGTGGCAACATCGACACCAGGCTGCGCCGGCTGGAACAGGGCGAATTCGATGCGATCGTGCTCGCCAAGGCCGGCCTCGATCGGCTCGAACGCAGGACGGGAGTCGTTCTCGAGGAGATCGTGCCGGCCGCCGGACAGGGGATATTGGCGCTTCAGGCTCGCGCCGGAGACGACCGCGTGGCACGGGCGATCGAGAGTCTGCGCGACGCCGAGACGGAGATCGCGCTGCACACGGAGCGCGCTCTCGTAGGAAGGCTGGGTGCGGATTGCCGAACGGCCCTCGGAGCGCACGCTCGCCTCGTGGACGGCGCAATCGATCTGCGCGCATGGATCGGCAAGGCCGATGGCTCTGCCTGGGTGAGCGATGAGTTGACGGGCGACGATCCGCAGAAGCTCGCCGGCGAGGTAGCCGAGCGTCTGCTGGCCGTGGGCGCAAGGGAGATGCTCGCTGCATGAATGGTCGCGTCTATCTTGTCGGAGCGGGTCCGGGCGGCCCCGGCCTGCTGACCGCGCGCGCAGTGGAGCTGATCGCGAAGGCAGACACGATCCTCTATGACCGCCTGATCGGAGAGCAGACGCTCGAGGGCGCGCGCGTGGACGCGGAGCTGCTGTTCGTCGGCAAGCAGGGCGGGGGCGAGGCGGTCCCCCAAGAGCAGACCCAGGCGCTGATGATCGAGCGTGCGAGAGCAGGGCGAGAGGTCGTGCGCTTGAAGGGCGGCGACCCGTTCGTGTTCGGCCGCGGCGGCGAGGAGGCGCTTGCGCTGCGGGAGGCGGGCATCGACTTTGAGGTGGTGCCCGGCGTCACGGCAGGAGTCGCGGCGTCGGCATATGCCGGCATCCCTGTCACGCACCGGGGGATGTCGACTGCCGTTGCGCTCGTGACGGGCCATGAGGATCCGAGCAAGGGGGAGAGCGAACTGGACTGGCGTGCGCTCGCGGCGTTCCCGGGAACGCTCGTCTTCTATATGGGCATGCGCCATCTCGATCGGATCGCAAGCTCGCTGATCGCGGCGGGTAGGCCGGCCGAGCAGCCGGCGGCGGTGGTCGAACGGGGGACGTTTCCCGACCAGCGGACCGTGGCGGGCACGCTTGGGACGATCGCTGAGAGGGCGCGCGCAGAGAGCGTTAAGGCCCCGGCGATCACCGTCGTCGGGGAGGTCGCGGGGCTTGTGGATGAGCTGCAGTGGCGCGTGGTGGGTCCGCTTGCGGGACGTACGGTCACAGTTACTCGCGCGCGCGAGCGAGCGAGTGAGCTGGCGCGTCGCCTGGCCGAGCTGGGAGCGACGGTCGTGCAGACGCCTGTGATCCGTACGCGCGCGCTGCCTGGCCCGCCAATCGATCCTTCCCCATACGAGTTGATCTGTCTGACGAGCCCTAACGGCGTGGACTGCCTGTTCGAGCGGCTCGATGATGGGATCCACCCACCGGGTGACTCGCGCTCGCTGGCGAAAGCGAGAATCGCCGCGATCGGCCCTGGGACTGCGCGGGCGCTCGCTGAGCATGGGATCGAGGTGGACATCGTGCCGGAGCGGTTCGTCGCGGAGGGCTTGGTCGAGGCGTTGGAGCAGACGCTGGCGGACGGGAAGGTCGGCCGCGCGCTGGTGGCGCGTGCGAGCGAGGCCCGCGACGTTTTGCCCGACGCGCTGCGCAAGCGTGGCGTAGAGGTCGATGTCGTGGCGCTGTATGAGACGGTCGCCGAGCCGCTTTCCGACGGCGTGCTTGCGAGGGCGAGAGAGGCCGACTACATCACGTTCACGTCCTCTTCGACGGTTCGCTTCTTTCTCGAGGCGGCCGGCGAGAAGGGCCTCTCTGGAGCGACACGCGTCATCTCGATCGGGCCTGTTACGAGCGAGACGCTGAGAGAGCATGGCATCGAGCCTCACGTGGAGGCCGAGCGCCACGACATCGATGGGCTGATACAGGCGCTCGTCACCGACGCGGCGACACAGGCATGAGCCTGGGCAGTCCGCGCGTACACCTGCGGCAGACGGGCTCGACCAACGAGTGTGCACGCGAGCTGGCGGTGAGGGGCGCGCCGCACGGGACGCTCCTGACCGCGAGTGAGCAGACCGCTGGACGTGGGCGTCAGGGACGGAGTTGGCTGGCGCCGGCGCGCCAAGCGCTGTTGTGCTCGCTGGTGCTGCGAGACCCGCCGACGCCGCTGTCGCTGATCGCGGGGGTCGCCGTTTGCGACATCGCCGGCGAGAACGCGCGCGTGAAGTGGCCTAACGACGTCGTGATCGCGCCGAGCCTCGCCAAGCTTGCGGGCATCCTCGTGGAGGGCCGCCCGCAGGAGGGCTGGGCGGTGCTCGGCATCGGGATCAATGTGGCGGTCCGGATCGATGAGCTGCCCGCCGACGTGGGCGCGCGTGCGGCGAGCATGGGATGCGATCCGGCTGAGATCGAGCTGGTGCTTGGCGGCCTGCTCGACGCGCTGGAGCGCCGCTTGGCGCAGTCGGCGCAGGACGTGCTGGATGCGTGGCGTAAGCGCGACGCTCTGCTGGGTCGCGACGTTTCTTGGGCGCAGGGCAGCGGGCGCGCTCAGGGGATCGACGAGAGGGGTCGTTTGATCGTCGAGCCGGAAGATGGCGAACGCCTCGCCCTCGATGCGGGCGAGGTTCACTTGACGGTCTGAAAGCCTGGGGGTCGGCTATTCCGCCGAGTCCTGAGCGTCGGGCGGGGACGCGGGGCTCCCGTCGAGCTCGGCCTGTTGGACCAGGTGCTCGACGGCGCCTTCGACATCGCTGCGCACCTGCTCCGCCGAAGCCTGCTCGGGCGTCAGCCCGTCTGTGGCCCGCTCGGGCGTCAGCCCGGCCGGAGCCTGCCGAGCCTCCTGCTCGGCGACGGCCGCCTCACCACGGCGCTGCGAGCGCCCGCGACGACGCGCGGACGTGCGCCCACCCGCCCGCCTGCGCTTGGGGAAGTTGCGCAACAGCTCGCGGGCGAGCGCGGGTGGCTTGCGGGCCATCCGTGTGCGCGCGCCGTACAGCACCTCGTTGGCCTCTGGCGTATGCGCGATCGCGGCGGCGAGCAGGGCGGCGGCGAGGCGACGGTCCTGCTTGCGCGCGGCGTGGACGAGCCGGCGGGCGTTGCGGGCGTGGGCGCCTCCGGCGGAGTTGACGAGCAGCCCGAGCAGTCGCTTGGTCTCGGGCCAGCGCTGGACGGCGTACTCCTCGTGGATCTCGCGGGTGTACTCCGCGAGGTGCCAGATCCACGCGCTGGCCTGGTCGCGGCGGCCGATGCGTCGCTCGACGAGCGCTCTCAGCATGATCTTGGCGGCCTCGCGGCGCTCGTCCTTGGGCCAGGAAGCGACTATCTCGACGCACGTGTCGAACGCCTCGGGGTCGCGCAGCGCGGCGATGTCGGCGAGCGCCTTCAAGCGCAGCTGGGAGCTCTTGTTGCGCTGCACGGCGGTGATCAGGAAGCGGCTCTTCAGCTCGCCGGCGCGGTCGAAGTGGAGCATCGCGCGTGCCCGGCGCCAGCCGTTGGTGGTGACGCGGGCGCCTGCTAGAGCGGCCCAGACGTGCTGCTCGCCGTAGTCGAGGTTCTCGACGGCGATCCGCCAGAGCTCGCGTTCGAAGACTTCGATGCGCCGCTCTTGCTCGGCGCAGACGGGCAGAACGCGCCGCTCGACGCGCATGCGCCGCCCGCGCCCGCGACGGACGGGCCCGACGACGATCGCGCCGCCGCGGTAGACGTCGCGGTCTAGCAGCGAGTGCAGCGTGACGACGGGATCGTCGTTCTTGGTGGCGGGGTGTACGAAGTCGACGACGAGGCCCGCCTCCTTGCCGGGGTGGCGGCGCGTGACGCGCCCTACGCGCTGCTGGTAGATGCGCTTGGACGCGGTCGGGGCGAGATGCAGGCAGACGGTCGCGCGGGGGCTGTTCCAGCCCTCGGCGAGCAGCTGGGCGTTGATGAGCACGTCGATGTCGCCGCGCTCGTAGCGGGCGAGGATCTGGGCGAGCTCGCGCTTGCGTGTCTCACCGGAGACGGCCTGGGCCTTTAGGCCTTCGGCGCGGAACGCCTCGGCGAGGTTGTAGGCGTGGCGGACGCCCGCCGCGTAGACGACCCCGGGTACGCCGGCGAAGCGCGTCTTGTAGAGGTTGGCGGCAGCCATGTTGAAGGGCTGCTGATCGAGCAGAGCGGCCAGCTCCTCTTGGTCGAACTCGGTGTCGACCTCGCCACGACGCAATGGGACCTTTGCGATCGTGCGCACGCCGACGCCGGGCGAGATACGTATGCAGCGCAGCGGTGCGATCACGCCGCGGCGGGCGGCTTGAGCGAGGTCGAAGCGCGACGTTTGGGTGGGGAACAGGTCGGTGACGTGGCGAGCGATGAGGGCGCCGGTGGCGGTCATGCCGATGAAGATCGGACCGGTCCACGCTCTGATCGCGCCGCTCGTCTTCTCGCCCAGGGCGGTGTGGGCCTCGTCGCAGATGACGATCGTGTAGGCGCTCGAAATGCGCCCGGCGTTGCGTACGAACCACTGGTAGGTCTCGACTGTGACGGGCCCCTTGGGCGAGTCCTCACCGACGTAGAGCGGTCGGGTTATGCGCTTCTGGTAGCCGCGCGAGCGCAGCTCGCCGTGGAACTGGTCGACGAGATTGCGTCGGTGCGTGAGGATCAGGATGCCGCCGGTCTGGGAGGCCTCGACGAAGCCGAGCGCCGCGACGGTCTTGCCGGCGCCGGTGGCGTGCTCAAACCAGAACCGCTTGGCGGCGTTGGGGTCCTCGGGCTGCTCTGGGACGTCCTGGTCGCCTTCCTCTTCGACCCAGTCGCGAAGCTCCTCCTCTGACTCCTCCTCGATCGCGGCTTCGGGCTCTTCTTCTTCGTCCTGGAGTGGCTCCTCTTCGTCCTCCTCGAAGTCCTCGTCTTCTTCTTCCTCGGGAGCGGCGCGCTCGACTGGACCTAGGTCCTCGTCCTCGTCGAGCTCGTCCTCCTCGAAGTCCTCGGCGTCGGGCTCCACGTCCTCCTCGGCCTCGGCAAGCGCATCGCGCGTGTCCACCTCGCTGCTGTCGGGTGTGGCTGTGGCGCCGTTGCCGTCGGGCCCGAAGATCGGGGCGCAGGCGAGCAGATCGGAAGGCGCGAGCGCGGCTGCGCGACCGTTGCCGTTCTGGGCGGTGCGTAGATCCTCGGCCAGTAGGGCGGTGAGCGTGCCGGACAGCGCGTCGACCTGATGGGCGGAGAGGACCGTCCCGTCGGCCAGCTTGGGCTCGTCCTCCGAGAGCAGCCGCTCGAGCCCGAGCAGCAGCGAGAACTCGCGTCGCCACGAAGTCGATGGGGTCTTGGCGCCCTGCTCGATCTCGGCGAGCGCTCCCTCGAGTGCGCGTCGGCGTGGCGTGCCGGGAGCGAGCGCGACGGCGGGGTCCTCGCCCTCATGGACGAAGCGCTCGTGCACGAGCTTCTCCGCGCGGGCAATGTCGGCGGAAGATGGAATGGACGCGGCCGCGAGGGCCACTGAAGTGGGCTCGGCCATTGAGGCTCTGGGCTTCGAGGTTTAGCCGTTGCGGTAGCGCTTCGGCTGGACTCGTGAAACCGGCGCTTGTGCCGGTGAGGGCTCGGGGCGCTGGGGCGTCCCCGGTACTGTGTGCCTCCAGGATACAGCAGATGGCGGTGGACTGAAGGGCGCCGCCGTGGCCAAGGTACGAATGCGCGAGATAAGGGTCGACCCGCTCAGCGGGCACAAGGTCATCATCGCGGGCGAGCGCTCTGAGCGCCCTAACGGCGAGCCGCGCTGCGATGAGCCGGCGCCGATCGATGTCGAGTTGGACCCGTTCGCTGAGGGTCACGAGGACCGTACCCCCGCCGAGGTCTATGCCTCGAGACCAGGTGGCGGCGCCCCGGACTCGCCGGGCTGGACGGTGAGGGTTGTGCCGAACTTGTATCCGGCGCTCGATCCGGAGAGCAAGGCGCCGGCGCCCGACGCAAATGTGGACCTGTTCTGCGCCAGGGCCGCGAAGGGGGCGCATGAGGTGATCGTGAACGCGCCTGATCCCGTCCTCTCTCTCGCTGATCTGCCGGTGAGGAGCGTCGAGGAAGCGATGGAGGTGTGGAGGGAGCGGATGCGCCATCACTACGGGCAGGAGAGCTGCAGGTATGTGCAGCTGATCGTGAACGAGCGACGGGAGGGGGGAGCTTCGCTCGAGCATACGCATGCCCAGCTGTACGCTTTGGACTTCGTGCCGGCGGACGTGGCCCGCGAGCGAGAGCGCTACGGCGCGTATGCGGCGCGCACGATGGGGAGGGATTTGCTCGAGGACCTCCTCGCCGAGGAGGTCAGGAGGGGCGAGCGGATCGTCGCGGTGGACGAGGAGGCGGTGTTGATCGCCCCGTACGCGTCGCGCTTGCCCTTCCAGCTGATGCTCGCTCCGCGCAAGCCGAGGATGGGTTTCGAGGACGATGGCCCGCTTGGCGCAAAGCTGCTGCACGAGGGGCTGTCCCGCTATAAGCGCCACTTCGGCTCGAGCCCTCCGTTGAACCTGTGGGTGAGGACCGCCCCGAGCGGCGCCGATCGCTTCTGCTGGCGTATCGATGTGGTGCCGAGGCTGACCCATCTGGCGGGACTGGAGCTTTCGACGGGGTTGAGCTTGAACATCGTGGCGCCTGAGCACGCCGCGAGGGTGTTGAGGGAGGCATGAGCAGCGATGAGGGTGATGCCATGAGAGCGCTTGTACAGAGAGTCAGCCGCGCGAGAGTGCGGGTGGAGGGCGTCGAGGTCGCGGCGATCGGTCCGGGTTTGCTTGTGCTGCTGGGCATCGCCCACGACGACGGCCCTGCTCAGGCGAGTCGTCTCGCGGAGAGAGTGCGCGCGCTGAGGGTGTTTGCCGACGAGGATGGCCGCATGAACGAGCCGCTGGGGGACCGTGAGATCTTGTGTGTGAGCCAGTTCACGCTGTATGGCGACACCGCCAAAGGCAACCGCCCGAGCTACGTGGCGGCTGCGCGGCCTGAGCACGCTGAACCGCTGTATGAGCGCTTCTGTGCGCAGGCAGGCGCTCAGAAGGGCGTGTTCGGCGCCCACATGGATGTCGAGCTGGTGGGCGACGGGCCGGTGACGGTGTTGCTGGAGGCGTGAGTGCCGAGCGACACTCGTAGCGGTCAGGCATGTCTGCTCAGCAGTCCCTCGACGACCGGCGAGGGCTGAATGCCTTTTTGGAGGCGAGTGTCGGGGATCGGTGGCGAGGCGTGGAGCGCGAGCGGGACGATGCCGGCCCAGACGTTGAGGGAGTAGTCGTCCTCGTCGTCTAGGGGCGGGCCGCTGCGAACCTTGGCGGAGGTCTCGGTGAGGGGGATCGACAGCACGCTCGTGACTAGGAGCTCTTTGTTCGTTGGGGCTCGGACCTCGTCCCAGCGACCGGGAAGGAGCCGGTCCATGAACGCTTGTAGTGCGGCTTGGCGCTCGTCTGGGGTATCGACTGGGGAGGCTTGGCCGAAGACGATGACGGAGCGGTAGTTGACGGAGTGATGGACCGCTGAGCGGGCGAGCACGAGCCCGTCGATCAGGGTGACCGTGATGCAGGCGGGCGCTCCGGATGCAAGGGCGCGCAGCGTGCGGGACCCGGCGGAGCCGTGAAAGTAGAGGGTGTCGCCGACACGGGCGTGGAGGGTGGGGACCACGTATGGCAAGCCGTCGATGGCGAGGCCGAGATGGGCTACCAGAGCCTCGTCGAGGATCGCATCGATCGTCTCGCGGTCGTGTGCGCCGCGCGCCGGCTTGCGGCTGAGGCGGGTGCGGGCTGAAGGAGCGGTGGACATCGGCCTGGACATGGACCGTTACGCTAGGACAGATTTGGCCTGCTGAACAGAGCCAATTGAGGGTGTAAATAAAGGTCCAATGGATCTGCATCTGGACATCGACAACGCCGTAGGTCGCTCGCTGAGGGAGCGTCTCCAGATCTCATTGCGTGAGGCTGTGCGGAGCGGGCGTCTGGCGCCCGGCGCACGCCTTCCGTCGACGCGCTCGCTGGCGGTCGAGCTGGGCGTCTCGAGGGGGGTCGTCTCAGAGGCATATGCGCAGCTCGTCGCCGAGGGCTACCTGCACGCAAGGCATGGCGCCGGCACGACCGTCGCATCCGGCGTGTTCGGAGCCACGTCGGTCAAGGCGAGGGCGGCGCGGCAGATGCATATCCGCTATGACCTCAATCCGTTTCGCCCCGCGCTGGACGGGTTCCCGAGAGCTGCGTGGCTGGCGGCGCTTGGGCGCGTCGTGCGGAGCGTGCCAGACGAGCAGCTTGGATACCCAGACCCTCTCGGAGTGCCACGGCTGCGCCAAGTGTTGGCCTCTTATCTGGGGCGTGTGCGCGGCGTTCGTGTAGAGGAAGATCGGGTCCTCGTCACCGCTGGCGTACGCCAGGGCCTTGCGCTGCTCTGGCAGACGTTTGCTTCACAGGCCGGGCAGGGGGTGGGCGCGATCGCGGTCGAGCAGCCGGGTTGGAGGGGGATCGCGGAGACCGCGATCGGCGCCGGACTGGAGCTCGCCCCGATCCCGGTGGACGAGCAGGGTCTTCAGGTCGACCGTCTATGCAAGCGCGATGACATTGGGGCCGTTGTTGTAGCTCCGGCGCACCAGTATCCGACCGGCGCCGTCCTCTCCGCCTCACGTCGCACAGAACTGCTCGCATGGGCGAGGCGGACGGGAGGGTTGATCTTTGAGGATGATTATGACGCTGAGTATCGCTACGACCGCAGGCCGATCGGCTCGCTGCAGGGCCTTGCGCCTGAGCACGTCGTTTACGCGGGGTCGGCGAGCAAGACGATCGCGCCAGCGTTGCGACTCGGCTGGCTCGTGCTGCCCGCTCGGCTGGCTGGGCCCGTCGCCGAGACTCAGCGTCGCGGGGGTGGCATGCCTTCGCCACTCGATCAGCTCGCTTGCGCCGACTTGATCGAGAGAGGCGAGCTTGACCGGCACTTGCGTCGCCAGCGCAACAGATATAAGCGCCGGCGCGACGCGGTGCTGCAAGCGCTTGCAACCAGGCTGCCGGACATGCCAATACGTGGCGTGGCGGCCGGCCTGTTCGTTGTGCTGGACCTGCCGGATCGCATGGACGAGCGAGCAGTCCTTGCCCGCGCCAGGGCGAGCGGCATCGCGATCGAAGGAGTAGGAGGCAAGCCAAATGGACTGATCATCGGCTACGCCAACCTCGACGTGACCGCCGCGCCCCACGCAATCGGTGACTTGGCCGCAGCGATACGCCAGACAGCGCGCGAAGGCAGCCCAGTTGCGCCTGCCGCCTGACGTAGATCAACCCTGTCGGCGAGTACGCTCACACGATGGTCCATCGGCTTGGTTGCGGAAGTCGAGCGTGCATCGTCGTCTTGCTGGTAGCCGCTCTTGGGTTGGCGTCGTGCGGCAAGTCGCTGCAGGCGCGCTCCGGCTCCTCTGTGGGCGCTCAGAGCACCTCCACGCAGGGTCATGTGGCGATTGCGAGCACAGGCGTCGGCGGGCCGCATCCGGCGGATGCAGGCGGGACCGCCTCTCCTGCCCCCTCTTCCCCTTCATCGGACCCGACCTCGTCCAGTCAGTCGCTGCCGCCCGCGCCTGCTACCCCACATCCGGGCCCGCCGAGACCGCGGATCGTGCAGGATCCGATTCCGTTCGGGCAGAAGCGCAAGGCGGAGATGGCGGCCTATGCGCGCCGCCACTACGGGATCGACACATACAGGCTGATCGATCCTCACGTGATCGTGATCCACTACACGGAAACGCCCGACTTTCAGTCCACCTGGAATACGTTCGCGCCGGATGTGCCAGACAGCGAGCTGCACGAACTGCCCGGCACCTGCGCTCACTTTGTCATCGACCGCTCAGGCGTCATCCATCAGCTCGTGCCGCTGTCGATCATGTGCCGCCATACGGTCGGCCTGAACTGGACGGCGATCGGCATCGAGCACGTCGGCTACTCCGACGGCGAAGTGCTGAGCGACCGTCGCGAGATGGCCGCGAGCCTCGCGCTCACGCACTGGCTGCGCTGCCGCTTCCACATAACGATCGCCAACGTCATCGGCCACAACGAGAGCCTGTCGAGCCCCTACCACCACGAGAACGTGGCGTCCTGGCGCACCCAGACACACAGCGACTTCAACCACGCCGACATGCAGGTCTACAGAGCCCGCCTCCGAGCGCTCGGCGGCTGCTGAAAATTGCTCGCTCGACGGGAACCTTCAACGGCTCATGGTCGCTTCTCGGAGTCTGGGTGATGATGCCCCCGTCAGGAGTCGAACCTGAATCTACCGCTTAGGAGGCGGTCGTCTTGTCCATTGGACTACGAGGGCTCGTGCCAGTAAGGCTATCGGGGACGATCGGGCTCGACTGGGGATCCCACCATGTCGGTGCGGGGGTTGAGTTGCGGCTTGCTCTACCCCTCCCGCTTCGGATAGACCTCGTCGATCGTGGTCAGCGGCGTGTATGGGGCTTTGGCGGCCGCTTCGATCGCTGGGCCGGCACCGGCGAGACGGTCCAGGACGCTGAGGACCCCACAGATCGTGTGCCCCGCCTCTTGCAGCGCCTCGATCGCGGCGAGCGTTGAGCCGCCGGTCGTGACGACGTCCTCAACGACCAGACATCGATCCTCAGGGCTCAGCAGCGGACCCTCGATACGTCGCTGCAGGCCGTGCGCCTTGGCCTCCTTGCGCACGAAGAACGCCTTGACACCCGCGCTACCACACAGTGCGGCGCAGGCAACCGGGTCTGCGCCCATCGTCATGCCCCCGACGGCGCTCGCGCCAAGCTCATGCGCGCGGGCGGCAAGCAGCGTAGCGAGCGCTCGAAAGGCCTCGGGCAGCAGGATCGCGCGCTTGGCGTCCACGTAATAAGACGCCTTCGCTCCGCTCGTCAGCGTCACCTCGCCGATCACGAGCGCGTGCTCTCGCAGCTGCGCGACCAGGCTCTCATGGGCTGCCCGCCGCTCGTCCTCGCCGATCTGCGGGTTTCCCCCTACGCCCCTAAAAGATCCGTCCAAAGCTCCTTCTCAACCCTGTTCGCGCGTCCACACGGGGGTCTAATCTAGCCGTGTGGTCCTGGGAACGCTTGCCCGCATCGTTCGTCTCGCCTCGCTCGCCTGCTGCCTGGTCGCGGTCGCCTGGTTCGTGACGTTCGCCGTCCAGCAGAGCAGCACCGCCGCGGCCCACCAGGCCTCCGAGATCTATCCATCCAGCCCTCCCGCCACGCAGACGACTCCGCCCGCGCCCGCCAGAGAAGGCGAACTACGCGAAACGATCAACAGCGCCTTCAAGACCATCTCGTCGCCTTTCTCGAGCGTGACCTCCGCATCGACCAGCGCCTGGAAGATCCACATCATCGACACCCTGCTGGCCCTGCTGATCTACGGTCTAGGTCTGGGGTTCGTCGCTCGCGCTCTGCGCCTCGCCGCATAGTGGTCGCCGGCTTTCAGTCGTATACGTCGACTGGATAGCCGAGATTGACCCACGCGTAGACCGCAGCCGCGTCCGGGATCGGGATGCGCAAACAGCCATGACTTGCGGCCCATGTCGGCACTTCGGCATATCCATGGATCGCATAGCCGCCCGTAAAGTAGTTGGAGTCGACCATCCCCTCCGAGTTCGTTCCCAGCGTCTTGGAGTAGACCCTGAAGCGGCCGGTCGGACTCGGCGTAGAGGGCTTGCCCGAGCTCATCGTATAGATGCGCCGCACGCGCCCATGAGGCTCGAACTCGACCAGCACCTGCTTGGACAGGTCGGCCTCGACATGGTCGCCCTGGCCGGGATAGCGCGCATGAAAGCGCCCCCTCCCGTCGGCGAGCAGCCTGAAGATGTAGCCGTTCACGCGCGGCACCCTCTCCATACCCATCACCTTCCTGAAGGCGATCACCGCACGCCCCGTCGCTTCGTCGAAGTAGCCGCTGACCGGCACCTCATAGTGCAGGCGCGCAAGCTCGTCCTGCAGCAACCGGACGGCCGGCCCGCGCGAACCGACTCCATAACTGCCCTGAGGGATACGCGTCCTCGAACGGCGCGACCGCCGACCAGGCCTTGCCGGGTGAGCTTGCACAGCTTCGATCTGCGCCGTCTTCGGCGTTGCATGAGGCGGTGGTGGAGGCGCTGCCGCGATCATCGCCGACCCGATCGTAGACCCCAGAGGCGCTCCACAGCTGTGGAAAGACTGCCGAGCTACGGCCTCAAACCGACATGCAAGTCCGGGGAGACTGCCGAGATGACCCCCATCCGCGCGAGCGCCAGCCCGATCGTCGCGATCGCCGCGAGCGCTCCGGCCAGCAGCAGCGCGACCTGCCACCACAGCCAGCCCTCCAGTGCGCCGAACGCGATCGAGTTGTTCAGCGAGTGCGCCGCAATGCACGGGTACAACGACCCCGTGACCCTGTAGAGCCAGCACAACATAAAGCCGAGCGCGGCCAGCGGCACCAGATCCGCCGCGGGCGCCGAGCCGGCATGGACCACCCCGAACAGCACGCCCGTCAGCGCCGCCGCCGGCAGCCACCCTCGCCATTTCGAGAGCGCCGCGAAGATGTAGCCCCTGAACAACGTCTCCTCGCAGATCGGCGCGATCACCGTCGTCAGCAGGGCGCTGAACGCGAGCAGCACCGAGGTCTCGTTCGCTCCCAGCGCTTTGAGCAGTTCCTCCTTGGTGCTCACGTGCAGGATCGCCGCCCAGACAGCGCTGAACACGAAGAACGCGATATAGGCGCCGATCACCGCCCCGATCGTGCGCAGCAGACGCAGGCGCGACGGACTCAGGCCGATCTGCCAGGAGCGCACCGCCCGCCCGCCAAGATGGGCGAACAGGATCACGGTGGCTACAAATGCCAGGTCCTGGACGATCGTGTCGGCCAGCTCGATCCCATGCGGGACGTGTTCGGAGGTGATTTTCACGCCCAGCGCGAGCGCCGGGATGTCAACGATCAGGCTGCCCACCGCCGCCAGCACGAGCGCCGCCACCAGAGCCGCGAACCCCGTCCACGGCGCCCAGTCGTTCTCTGCGGGCCCGAGCTGCGCCCGATCCTCGCTGCCGTCCACCTATGCCACCCAGTGCCAGGTCGCGAACTCGGCCGTAAAGAACGCCAGCAGCACGCCCGACAGCACGAGCGTGACGGCGACTGCGCGCCGATGCCCCGCAAGACGGGCCCCAAGCCACATGTTCAGCGGGAACAGCACGAGCAGAAAGCGCGGCAGCGACATCAACGGCTGGCCGGCGACCGGGTAGGAGAGCGGGAGGGCAAGCGCGCCGAGCACGTACGCACCGTAGGCGAACGGCAGCGTCCGCAACACCCCCACGATCATGGGCGCCGCCGCGAGCAGGAACGCGAACAGCATCAAATTGTGGCCCGCGCCGACGAACGGGCTGCCCGGACCCGCATTGAAGTAGAGGTGCGCGCGCTGCATCGACAGCAACTGGCGCGCCCCCTCGAAGGCCGCCTTCGCGCCGTCCCACACGCCGGCGAGCGGTCCTGCGAAGTGCCTGCTCCAGGCCGCCTGCGCATGAAAGGGAGCGAGGACATCCCCGCCCGCGATCGCCAGATGGGCCATGTACAGGGCCAGGCCCGCCGGGATCAAGAGCAGCCACGGCCCGTCTGGACGCAGGCGGTAGCGCGGGCGCAGCGATCTGGCCCCCAAGAAATCCGGTGCGCGATCCTCACGCGGGCCATACAGATAGAGCAGCGCGACAGGCACGACCAGGAGCACCCCCGTATTGCGCGTCGCGCTCGCCAGCGCCCCCAGCGCCGCCGCCGATCCGAAGCGTCCCCTGCGCGCGCACAAAAACGCCCAGACCGACAACGCCAAGAACAGCGACTCGTTGTAGACCGCCGAGAAGAAGAACGCCATCGGAGCGAACGCGGTCAGCATCACGACCAGGCGCGGCATGTCGTTCGCGGCGATCGCCGCCCTCAGCCGCCCGTCGCGCTTGCTTGCCAGGATGGCGGCTTCGAGCGTCGTCAGCCGATGCAGCCCGTATAGCGCGACCGTGAGCGCCCCAAGCGAGACGAGCACGCCCGCGATGACCGGCGGCGCGCCCAAACGCTCCAGGCCGCCCACAGTCAGCGGGTAGAGCGGGAAGACGGCGGTTCGCGAAGCCGTGAATGAGCCGAGATCTGGGCGGTAGCCGTAGTGGGCGATCACCAGATACCAGGCCGCGTCCCAGCGCGCCGCCGGAGCCGCCAGCACGTCGCCGATCCTGCCCAGACCGCGGGTCAGGCCGGTCGGGTTGAAGGCATGGCGCATCGGCCCTTGACCGAGGGCGAGCACGACTCCGACGCCCGAGCACCAGACGAGCAGGCGCGAGCTCCACAGCGCGCGCCACACGTCTTTCAGTGCCGTCGCCCGCTCGGCGTCATATTCAAGCCGGCCCAGCTCCTCGACGCCTTTAGCGGCCGGTACGGCAAGCTCGTTTGCGCGGGCCGCGATGGCCGGATCGACGGTTTCGGTGCTCATCGGGGATGGAAGGGCGCCCGGCGGGGAATCCGAGCGTAGGAGCAGGAAATCACAGACTCAGGCGGTACAGTCCCACCGAGGCCGAGGGGTGGGAGTCGGCCGGGAGACCTCGGAGCAGAGCTGATGTCACGACAAGCACGCAAGCGTCGCAGACGACGCAACCGCTCGGGGGCCTCGCGCGTCGTGTTCCTCGGTTTCGGATCCCTCGCAGCGATCGGTGTAGTCGGTGCGATCGGGGCTGTCGCGTACGTGCTCTCCGTGGCGGGCTCCTCGCCGAGCCTCGACTCGTTGCAGCCGGTCATCGCGGGCGCCTCCTCGCAGGTCTTCGCGGCCGACGGCACCCGCCTCGGCTTCATCCACTCCGACGTCCTGCGCACGCCGATCACCGCTTCCCAGACGCCCGCCGTCCTGCGCCGGGCGACGGTCGCGATCGAGGACCAGCGCTTCTACGAGAACGACGGGGTCGACCTGACC
This sequence comes from Solirubrobacterales bacterium, assembly GCA_027306855.1. GTDB lineage: Bacteria > Actinomycetota > Thermoleophilia > Solirubrobacterales > Solirubrobacteraceae > Palsa-744. The sequence continues at coordinate 33,653 of DAHUYZ010000010.1, forward strand.
GGCATCTTCAGAGCGGCGGTCAAGGACGTCGTCAACGGCCAGGCCCTGCAGGGCGCCTCGACGATCACGATGCAGCTCGTGCGCAACCTCTATCTCGGCAGCGACACGCGCACGTTCAAACAGAAGATCGACGAGGCGAAGCTGGCGCTCGAATACAACAAACGTCACTCCAAGCAACAGATCCTCACGGAATACCTCAACAGCGTCCCCTACGGGACGGTCGGCGGCCAGACCGCGATCGGGGTGCAGGCGGCGGCCCAGATCTTCTTCAACGAGAGCGCCTCCCAGCTGAACCTCCAGCAGGCCGCGCTCCTTGCGGGCCTGCCGCAGGCGCCCTCCCAGTACAACCCTTTCCTCGACCCCTCCGCGGCGCGCAGGCGGCGCAACGAGGTGCTGGGCAAGATGGCCGAACTGCACTACATCTCAGCCGCCCAGGCGGCCACAGCGCAGGCGGCACCGCTCGAAGTCAAACACGGCGACTACTACTCACGCCGCCAGGAGAGCTTCTTCTTTGAATTCGTGCGCCAAGAGCTCGTCAAGCGCTATGGCCTGCATGCCGTCGAACAGGGGGGTCTAAAGGTTTATACGACGATCAACCTGCGCATGCAGAGCCTCGCACGCAAGGCGATCGCCGAAGTCCTCGATCAGCAGGGAGATCCGGCGGCGGCGATCGTGACGATCGACCCCCACACCGGCTACATCGAGACGATGGCCGAGTCCGAGAGCTACGACCAGTCCCAGTACAACCTCGCCGCCCAGGGCCACCGCCAGGCCGGCTCGACGTTCAAGGCGATCGATCTCGCCGAGGCGCTGTCGAGGGGGATCGACCCGAACAGCACCTACTACGTCTCGCACACGCTTTCGCCCGGGTGGCTCGCCGGCTATCCGACTTATGAAGTAAAAACATTCGAGAACACATCTCTCAACAAGCCGTTGAACCTCGTGCAGGCGACGCTCGCCTCCGACAACACCGTCTACGCCCAGCTCGCGGCCGATCTCGGCGAGGAATCGATCACCGAAATGGCCTACAAGATGGGCGTCAAGGAGCACCTGCACAGCTACCCCTCCGAGGCGCTCGGCGGTCTCACGGTTGGGGTCAGCCCCCTGGAAATGGCCGACGTCTACGCGACGCTCGCCGACGACGGCTGGCGCGACACGCCGATCGCGATCACGAAGGTGGTCTTCCCCGACGGCCACGTCGACTCCAGCTGGGGAGCGCCCCATCGCGTAAAGGTGCTCTCCGACGGCATCACCTCCGAGGAGACGAGTATCCTTCAGCAGAACGTCCAGAGCGGCACGGCGGTGCGCTCCGCGATCAGCTGCCCGACGGCCGCCAAGACCGGCACGACGAGCAACCTCGTCGACGGCTGGCTCGACGGCTACACGCCCAACTATTCGACGGTCGTGTGGATGGGCTACGCCAACAAGCTCGTGCCGATGACCGACGTGCACGGTGAACCACAGCAGGGCGGCGCGCTCCCGGCCCAGATCTGGCACGACTACATGGCGGCCGTCACCGAAGGCCAGAGCTGCGCGAGCTTCCCGGCGCCGAAGGAACCGATCACCTACTCCCCGTTCTACGGCCAGTTCGCAAGCGAAGGCCAGAGCTCCAACAGCGAATCCGAAAAGCAGGAAAAGAAAGGCAAGGGCAAGAAGGGCAAGAAAGGCGCGCCCTCAAAGCCATCGGCGCACAGCGAAATCGAAGAACCTCCCGCCAAAGCGCACCGCCCGGCGCTCGGGCCGAGCTCCGAAGAAGTCCCGGCGCCGGCGCACGGCAGCCCCGAAGCGCACACGCCCGCTTCGCCCCGCGCCCACGAACCGATCGCCGCGCAAAAACGCCCCGAACCGAAAGGCCCGCCGCCCTCGGTCGGCGGCACCGGCGGCGCTGAACCCCCCTCCCACTGATACCTTGGCGCTCCAAACACCGACATCAGGGCCGATCCCTGCCGCGCAGGCTCCGACTCGGGGACTCGCCGGCTGACGAAGCGGCCCGGACGGGAAGCAGCAAGTGGCAAAGGAAGACAAGGTCGAATTCGAGGGCGAGGTGATCGAGGCGCTGCCGAACGCGATGTTCCGCGTCAAGCTCGACAACGATCACGTCGTGCTCGGGCACGTCGCCGGCAAGATGCGCCGCTTTCGGATCCGCATCCTCCCCGGGGACCGCGTGCGATGCGAGCTCTCTCCCTACGACCTCGACCGCGCTCGGATCGTCTACAGGCATCGCTGAGCGCTTCGACGCGACGACGCTGAGCGATGGCTGAGCTGTCCCTGACCGAGTCGATCGCGGCCAAGCTCGGGCAGCGCGGCGGTGGGCGCATCGTGCGTGGCATCGGCGACGACGCGGCGGTCGTGGAGGCGCGGCCGCTGAGCGTCACCTCGGTCGACATGGTCGTCGAGGGCGTGCACTTCCGCCTGGACGATCCTCCGGCCGGCTTCGCCGAGATCGGCTGGCGGGCGCTCGCCGGCGGGCTCTCCGATCTTGCCGCGATGGGCGCGCAGGCCGGCGAGGCGTACATAGCGCTCGGCGTGCCATCCGGCGTGAGCGAGCAAGACGCGCTCGATCTGATGGAGGGCGCGCAGGAGCTGGCGCGGCAGACCGACACGGTCATCGCCGGGGGCGACGTGGTCGCGGCGCCCGTGCTGATCGTCAGCGTCACCGCGGTCGGCTGGGCCGACTTCGAGAGTGACCTCGTTGGCCGCGACGGCGCCAAATCGGGCGACCTGGTCGGCGTCACCGGAGCGCTGGGAGGGCGCCCTTCTCGTCCCATGCCCCGTCTGCTCGCCGGACATGCTCTCGCGAAGGCGGGCGCGAGCGCGATGATCGACATCTCCGACGGGATCGCAACCGACGCGCGCCACATCGGCGAGGCGAGTGGCATACAGCTCCAGATCGATCTGGAGCGGCTGCCTCTGCACGAAGATGCCATGCACACCGCCGCTTGTCTCGGCGTCCCCGTCTGGCGGGCGGCGGCGTGCGCCGGCGAAGACTACGAGCTGTGCGTGTGCGTGCCTGAGCAGCGCGCGGCCCAAGCGAGCGAGGCGTGCACAGCGGTCGGCGGCGTGGGGCTCACGTGGGTTGGGACCGTGATCGACGGGCCGCCCGGAGCGCTCCTAAGACACGAGGGGCGGGAGCAGGCGCTGAGAGGCTTTGAGCATCGCTGGTAGGCCTTCCTGCTCGCCTTGCGCTCTTCCGCCGGCGGGCATGCCGTTCGACGGCGCCTGTGTCGAGCGCGCGGCGCCGAGCGGGACCGTGGAGCTCAGCTTGGCGAACACGACGAGCCGGTGCGAGGCGCTGAACAGGGGGGTGCAGGCGGACAGCACGAGGCGCGAGTAGCCGGTCGGCCGGATCACCGACACGTCCGTCGGCAGCACCACGCGCGAGCCGAGCACGGTGTACGTGAAGCGCGCGTAAGGCATCTCCAGCACGATCCGCTGGCCACGGCGCAATTCGTCGATGTGCCGAAACGGCGCGAGATATGTCGTGCGGTGGCCGGCGATCGCCGTCGTGCCGCCGCTGCCCGGGAAGCGTGTCTCTGGATAGATTCCCGGCCCGTTCTCCAGTTCTGATGTGCCGGTGCCCTTCACGACGACGAAGCTGGCGCCGATCGAAGGGATGCGGATGCGCCCGACGGCAGACCCCGATTTCGCACGGCGTTCCAGCGCTCCCGCCAGGTATGCGATCCGGCGGCGCTCCTCATGCAGGCGGGCCAATGCCTGTGCCGCCGCCGGGCTGGGCTTGGCGCGATCGAGCGCGCGCAAGTCGACGCCGAGGCTTTCCTGGCGCAGCTGCGCATACAGTGCGGAGATCGGCTCCTGCCAAATCAGCGTGACGGCTGCGTCGGCGAACATCAACACGCCTCCGGCGATCAGCAGCGCGGCAAGCGCTCTCGCGGCCCGCGCTCCTCTACGCCTGGCGAACGCTTTGGAGAGCGGGCGAGCCGATGGCTGGGCGCCCCGTCCCAGGGGTGGCGGCGCTGAGGGCCAGGCGACGGACCCGGCTCGGGGCGAAGGCAGGCGTGCGAGCGTGCCGCCCATCGGCGTTGCTGAAGGTGGGTGCGATGAAGGTGGGCGCGAGAGCGAGTGCTCGGCGCTCGAGACGATCGGTGCAGGCGCCGGACGGGACATTGAGCCTGCGCCAAGCCCTGACTGTCGCTCGCCGGCCATGATGTTTACTGCCGCAGCGCCGACTCGGTGCCGCCGAGCGAGCCGGGGCCGGCGTACGTTAGGGGCCCGCGCGTAGAGATCTTCATCCACTCTTCCTGCCCGCCAGAGCCGATCGGCAGTCGCGCGCGCGAGAGCATCAGCACGGCGAGCAAGCACCCGATCGCGACGCTCCATATAAGCGCCCCGAACAGCCCGACCTGACCCCCGGCGAGCAGCAGCACCGCGCTCTCGGCGAGCCCGCCGGGGCCGAGACCGAGCTCGTGCACGTAGGCGAGCAACAGCAGGGCGAGCCCAAACAGGCCGGCGAGGATCGCCACGTACGAGAGCGCCCCGCGGCGCAGCTGAGGCGAGCACGCGATCAGCCACAGGTGCAGCGCCGGGATGAACAGCAGCGAGGCGAACGGATTGACAAGCCACGTGAGCAACGCGACGGCCAGCAGCACGAGCATCGGCCCCAAGCCCGCCCCGTCCTCGCTCGGACGCGCCGGCAACGAGAGGCGTCGCAAGAGCGCCGGCCAGCAGAGCGTGGCGAGCGCCAGCACGAACGCTGTGGCGACCGCCGCACCGCGCGCAGAGGGGTCGGCCGAGAGCGAGGCCGACGAGAGCGCCCCCGCCGGCGCCGCGACGATACCGAGCAAACCGAGTAGGATCGCGAACAGCGCGCAAGAGAGCGACGGCAGCGCGCAGGTGAGCGTCCACAGCACCCACCGCAGCACCGGCTCGCGGCGACGTCGAAGACGGGCGAGCGCATCGACGCAGGTGACGAGCACCGGCAACATCAGAGCGAGCGCGAGCAGGCGCACCGCCCAGCCGGGCAGAGTCTTGCGGCCGAACGAGACGCCCGTGCCGGCGCCGGCGGGGATTTCGGGCCCTTCGTCGAGCGCGTACACGGCGCTCAGCGCGGCGCGCCCGAAGCTCTCCAGGCGTGCTTGCGAGACACTCTCGCCCGGCGAGGGACCGCGCTCGCCACTGACCTGGAGCAGCGCCGCAGGAACTCCGGCGGCCTGAATGGGACTCTCTTCGCCGGTGGCGAGCGGGAAGGCGAGATGGGCCAGCGATGAGCCAGCGCTCGGCGTGCCCGCTTCGATGCCCGCCTCCTGGGAGATGGCGCTCGAAAGCGTGTTCGTGAGCGCGGCCGGGGCGGCTGCGCCGCTGGCGGAGAACGGCAGCACGAACGGCCGTCGCGCAACCTGACCGGCCACGTCGCCGAGGACGATCGCTGCGTCGAGCGGCGTCGACAAGCCGCCGGCAAAGCTCGCCGCGCCCCCGTAGCCGCCGCTGCCGCCGCTGGTGGAGACGATCACGATCGAGCGGCGGGTCTCGCTGTGGGCGAACACGCGCGCGAGCTCGATCAACGCGGCGGTGCCAGAGAGCTCGGCGCTCGAGCCCGGCGCAGCGGCGTCCCGGTGGGCGATGATCGCGATCGGCGCAAGCCCTGTGGAGCCGGGCCGGGTGGCGATCACGTTCTCGAGCGTCTGCTCCCCGTCAATCGTCTGAGCGGAGACTTCGCTCGTAGAGACCTGAAAGCCGCCGCCGGCGCTGCCGCCGAGCGCGCGTAAGGATTGGGCGACGTAGGAGGCGAACCGCCGATCGCCGGCGCTTGCGGGACGCCGGTCGGGGAAGCGGCGGGCGAGCGTCTGCAGTTCCGCGAAGGCGCGGGCGCCGTCGAACGCGTCGGGCGCGAGCGTCGAGCGCAGCGGTGGAGCGCTCCCCGACAGCGAGAACCCCGCGACGACGAGGACGAGCAGCAGCGGCACGAACGCCGCCCGATAGATGCGTCCGTCGAACACCGCCACAGACCTTACGACTTGCGGCGGCCTTCTTGCGCAAGATCGCCGCCCGCCCCGTTCCCCGACGTGCCCCGACCCCCGAACCGCGGACGCTCGGCGAACCCGATCGGCATGCTCCGGGCGCAGGGCCCGGCTGCGCGCAGGGTCGGTCCTCGCCCTCCAAGAGGTATCGTGCCCGCGTGCTCCAGCCCGTCGCCACGCCGCACAAGTCGCTCGCCGACTACACGCACATCTGCGGGCGCGACCTGATCGAGGAGATCAGAGAGCTCGCCGGGCCCCTGCGGGGAAGGCGCGTCGTGCACGTGTCCGCGACCGCATTCGGAGGGGGCGTCTCGGAGATCCTCTACACGCTCGTGCCACTGATGCGCGACGTCGGCCTGGACTGCGAGTGGCAGGTGATCTACGGCCGCGAGGAGTTCTTCAACGCGACCAAGCTGATGCACAACGCCCTGCAGGGCAACCCTCAGGACCTCGACGAGGAGCAGTGGCAGACGTGGGAGCGCTACAACGAGATGAACGCACGCGAGCTGGCGGGCGGATGGGACGTGTGCCTCGTGCACGATCCCCAGCCGGCGGGCCTCTTCCATCTCGTGCCCGGCAAGGCCAGAGGCTGGGTCTGGCGCTGCCATATCGACCTGTCGACCCCCAACTCCGACACGATGGGGCGGCTGCTGCCCTACATCGAGGACTACCCGGAGGTCCTGTTCCACACGAGCGGATACGTCCCTGACGGGATGAACGGCAACGTCAACGTGGTGCCGCCCGCGATCGACCCCTTGATGCCAAAGAACATGGCCCTTTCTCCCGAGGATGCGGCCTATGTTTGCGACCAGTTCGGCATAGACGTGGACCGGCCGCTGATCTGCCAGGTCTCGCGCTTCGATCCGTGGAAGGACCCGCTCGGCGTGATCGACGCGTACCGGATCGTCAAGGAGCGCATGCCGGACGTGCAGCTCGCGCTGGTCGGCTCGATGGCCAGCGACGATCCGGAGGGCTGGGACTTCTTCAACGCGACGATCGCCCACGCGGATGGGGATCCGGACGTGCACATCCTCAACAACTTCAACAACGTCGGCGCGATCGAGGTCAACGCGTTCCAGTCTCATGCGGACGTCGTCGTGCAGAAGTCCACGCGCGAGGGCTTCGGGCTGACCGTCTCTGAGGCGCTGTGGAAGGCGAGGCCGTTCATCGGCGGGAACGTTGGCGGCATCCCGCTGCAGGTCGAGGATGGCGTGACCGGCTTTCTCGTCTCGAGCCCCGAACAGTGCGCGGAGCGCTCGCTCGAGCTGCTCAGCGACGCGGCGCTCGGTCGTACGTTGGGGCTGCGCGGCAAGGAGCACGTGCGCAGCCACTTCCTCACGCCCCGCTATTTGCGCGACTATCTAAAGATCTTCGGCGAGCTGATCGAGTCATGAGCACCGCGCCGGCACAGCGATCGCCGCTTGTGCTGGTGAGCAACCGCGGGCCTGTCACATTCGGGCCCGAAGGCGAGATCCATCGCGGCTCGGGTGGCCTCGTAACAGCGCTGACCGGTCTTGCGTCCCACAGGGAGTCGGTCTGGATCGCCTCGGCGATGAACGAGCACGACGCGGCGGTGTCGCACGCTCATGACGGCCAGGCCTTCCCGGTGCTCTCGCCGGCTGGCGGCGAATATCTCGTGAGGCTCGTCTCCTCGAACTCCGAAGCTTACGACCGCTTCTACAACGTGTTCGCGAACCCGATGCTGTGGTTTATTCAGCACTATCTGTGGGACCTGTCGAACGCGCCCGACATCAGACGCGACGAGATCGAGGCGTTCGAGTTCGGCTACAACGCCGTCAACGAGGACCTGGCGAAGGCGGTCATCGAGGAGATCAAGGACGTCGACGAGCCGGTCGTGATGGTCCACGACTACCACCTCTACACGCTCCCCGACCTGGTTAGGCGCGCGCGCGAAGACGTCTTCTTGCACCATTTCGTCCACATCCCCTGGACCCAGTCGGACTCCTGGCGAGTGCTGCCGTCGAGGATCAGGGAGGAGATCTTCGGCGGCCTGCTCGCCAACGACATCGTCGGCTTCCATACACGCTCTTATCGGCGCAACTTCTTGCAGTGCTGCCGCGATCTGATGGACCTGGACGTCGACTTCGAGCGGGGCGTCGTCCGCTATAGGGGCCGCGAGGTGTGGGTCAGGGCCTATCCGCTGCCGATCGACCACCGGGCTACCCGAGCCGTCGCCGCCGGGTCTCGTGTGGCCGAGCTCGAGCGCGAGCTCCTGCGACGTAGACGCGACTTCCTGATCCTGCGCGTCGACCGGGCCGACCTCTCCAAGAACGTGCTGAGGGGCTTCTCGGCGTTCGACCTGTTCCTCGACCAGCACCCCGAGTTCAGAGAGCGGGTGACGTTCGTCTCTCAGCTGATGCCTTCGCGAACGGACGTACCTGAGTACCAAGAGTACCTGGAGCGGATCGAGGCGCTCGTAGCGGTTGTCAACCATAGACACGGCACGCCTGACTGGATGCCGATCCAGCTCAAGCTACGCGACGATTTGGAGGAGGCGATGGCGGCCTACAAGCACTACGACGTGCTGCTCGTCAACGCGATGTTCGACGGCATGAACCTGGTCGCCAAGGAGGGCCCGCTCGTCAATGAGCGCGACGGCGTCTCGATCCTCTCCGAGAACACCGGCGCCCATGAGGAGCTCGGTCGGTTCGCCTTGTCGGTCAACCCGTTCGACATCCAGGAGCTCGCCGACTCGATCCACGCAGCGCTCGACATGCCCGCGTCCGAGCGTGCCCGTCGCGCAAGGGGTCTCGTGGAGATCGTCACCTCACGCGACCCCGGCGACTGGATCGACGAGCAGCTTGCCGACATCAGAGCCAAGCGCGCGGTGGTTTGAGCTTGTTATCATCGGCCGCCGCGCTCTGCGCCCCCTGCCCCTTATGACCCTGCCTGCGCCTACATACGATCTCGTCCTGTTGCTCGACACGCGCGCGGAGGACTCTGTGCGGGCGAAGATCGTCGAAGGCGCGCGTGAGGCGATCTCGGGCGCCGGAGAGCTGCTGCGCCACGACGAGTGGGGGGAGCGCCCGCTCGCTTATCCGATCGGCGAGAGCAAGAGCGCCGAGTACCACCTGCTCCAGTTCCATGCAACGAGCGCCGATCTGATCGCCGAGCTGGACCGCACGCTGCGCATCACCGACGAGATCGTCCGCTTCCGCATCAACAAGCTCGCCCCGGGCACCCCCGAGGCGCCTGATATGCGCGGGGAGCATCCGCACGCTGCGCACGGCGACGGCGAGCATTCCCGAGCCCAGGAGCCCGCCGCGGCGTAATAAACTCGGGGGCGTGCAGCGGGTGAGGTAAGCGAGCGTCCGATGAGCGAGCATCAGATGGGCAGGAGGTGGTCTGCATGAGCGGACGTCCGATAGGCGAGGGGGGCCCTGCGCCCAGACGGACGGACGTGCTGAAGGCCTCGCCGCCGATGTTCGATTCGCGCGTGCTCGACGCCTTCTCGCGCGTGCACCCGTCGGTCCCGGTGGCGATCTTCGTGCCCGCGATCCTCGCGATGGCCGTTTGGGAGCTCGAGTACGTGAGCGTGGCGGCGCTCGTCGGTCTGGCGCTCGTCGGGTATGGGCTGTGGACGCTGTTCGAGTACTGGCTGCACCGCGTCGTCTTCCACTTCGAGCCCGACCACGGCATCGGGGCGCGTCTGCACTGGATCATCCATGGGGTGCACCACGAGCACCCGAACGACCCGCTGCGGCTGGTGATGCCGCCGGCGGTGAGCGTCCCGCTCGCGGCACTCGTGTTCGGCGTGCTGTATCTCGTGTTCGGGGGCCACTACGCGCCGGGCGTCGGCGCGGGGTTCTTCGCGGGATATCTCGCCTACGACATGATCCACTACTACGTCCATCACTTCCGCCCCCGCTCCTCGCTGGGGAAGACGCTGCGCGAGCGCCACATGCGCCACCACTTCGAGGACGACACGAAGGGCTTCGGGATCAGCGCCCCTTACTGGGACGAGGTCTTCGGGACCTCCACGCGCGCCGATTCGCGCTAGCGTCTGCGCCAGACACCGAGACGAGGGGAAAGGAAGACGCCGTGGCCGCCACGAACATCAACCGGGTCGTGCTGACCGGGAATCTGACCAGAGACCCCGAGCTGCGCTCGCTCCCGAGCGGTATGTCCGTGTGCAAGCTGGGGATCGCCTGCAACACGCGCCGCAAGAACGGCAGCACCGGCGAATGGGAGGACAAGCCGAACTACTTCAACGTCACGGTGTGGGGAGCGCAGGGCGAGAACGCGGCTCGCTACCTCTCGAAGGGCAGGCCTGTAGCGATAGACGGCCGCCTGGAGTGGCACGAGTGGGAGGCCCAGGACGGCACCAAACGCAGCGCAATCGATATCATTGCCGACTCGGTCCAGTTCCTGGGCTCGCGCGAAGATTCCTCCGGCGGCGGAGGGTTCGCCGGCCAGGGAGCCTCGCAGGGCGGCGAAGTCCCGGTCGACGATCGTGATTTCCAGCCGGCGCCGGTCTCCGGTCGAACCGGAGACGACGACATTCCGTTCTAGTTCGCAACAGCAAGGAAAGACTTCAGTGGCAAAGCGTGGTCGCGGCAAGCCTGTCCGCAGACGAGACAAGAAGGGCGCGAGCGCGGGCGGCAGGCGCAAGCCCTGCCAGCACTGCAGGGACAAGGTCGAGCAGGTCGACTACAAGGACGTCACCGGCCTGCGCAAGTTCATCTCCGAGAAGGGCAAGATCCGCTCGCGGCGGATCACGGGCGCGTGCCGTCGCCACCAGGGCCAGATCGCGCGCGCCGTCAAGCGGGCGAGGGAGCTTGCGCTGCTGCCCTACGTCAACGAGGGCGGCCGTGACGACCATCCGCGGCGCGACCGCGGCGACCGCGACCGCGACCGTTAGACATGCCTGAAGCGATCCTCCTGAAGGACGTCGATGAGCTCGGCGAGCAGGGCGCGGTGGTGGACGTGTCGAAGGGCTACCTGCGCAACTTCTTGATCCCGCGCCAGCTCGCCGCCCCCGCGACGAAGGGCGCCGTCGAGGAGATCCGCCGCCGCCAAGAGGCTGCCGAGCGCACCGCGCGCGAATACGTCGAAAAAGCCAATGACAACGCGGCGCTGCTCAACAAGACCGTGCTGACGATCGCTGCGCAGGCCGGCGCCGACGGGCGCCTGTTCGGGTCGGTCACGGCCGCTGAGATCACCTCGGCGATCAAGGACGCGCGCGGGCTGAAGCTCGACAAGCGCAACGTGCATCTGCCCGAGCCGATCAAGAACGTCGGCACGCATATGGTCGTCGTCGACGTGCTCGAGGGCGTCACGGCGACCGTAAAGACGATCGTCGTCGCGCAGAAGTAGCTTCGCCTCGCTTGCGGTCCGGACCGCCTGCGAACATCCGTTCGTGACGGGGCGAGCCAGGATTTTCTCCGCGTTTGCGGATTACGTCCGACGCCGGCGAGCAGGCGGGACATAGACTCGCGCGAGGGCATGAGCGGGGCGAGCACAGCGAACGGAAGGAACGGCGCGAACGCGAACGGAGTCTCCGCGGGCGCCGTCGCCCCGCCGCACAACCTCGACGCCGAGCAGTCGGTGCTCGGCGCGATCCTGCTGTCGGACCGCTCGCTGTACGCGCTCGTAATCGAGGAGGGTCTTCGCGCCGAGGACTTCTATCGCGAACGTCACGGGCTCATCTATGAGGCGATGCTGGCCCTCTACAACGAGTCAGAGCCCGTCGATGTGTTGACCGTCACCGACAGGCTGCGCCAGACCGGCAAGCTCGCGGACGCGGGTGGCCCCGCCGCGATCGACGAGCTGACAGGGGTCGTGCCGGCCGCGGGACATGCACGCCGCTATGCGCAGATCGTGCGCGAGAACGCGCTTCTCAGAAGACTGCTGGCGGCCTCGTATGAGATCCAGTCGAGTGTGCTCGACCACCAGGCCGCGCCGCGCGAGCTGGTCGAGCAGGCCGAGAAGACGATGCTCGAGGTCGCGCGCGACGATCGCCAGCAGGACTTCCGCTCGATCGAGGAGGTCTTGCATGAGGAGCTCGACAAGCTGCACCGCCTCTCGATCGAGGGCACCGCCCTGACGGGTGCGCCGTCGGGCTTCAAGGATCTCGATGAGATCACCGGCGGCTTTCAGCCGGGCAACCTGATCATCATCGCCGCGCGTCCCGCGATGGGAAAGAGCGCGCTGGTCTGCAACATCGCGGAGAACGCCGCCGTCGAGCACGGGCGCCCTGTCGCGCTGTTCTCGCTGGAGATGGCCGAGGCGGAGCTGGCCCAGCGCTTCGTCGCTTCGCAGGCGCGCATCAAGGGGGAGGAGCTGCGCAAGGGACGCGTCAAGGAGGAGCGCTGGCCAAAGATCTTGAAGGCCTCCCAGCGACTTGCGAGCGCGCCGCTGTGGGTCGACGACTCCAGCGATGTCGGGCTGCTCGAGATACGGGCCAAGGCGAGGCGCCTGCACACCCAATGTGAGGGAGGGCTGGGACTGATCATTATCGACTACCTGCAGCTGATGCGGACGGACAGCCGCTACGACTCGCGCGTGACCGCCGTCGGCGAGCTGAGCAGGGGCCTGAAGATCCTGGCGCGCGAGCTGGGCGTGCCGGTGATCGCGCTCTCACAGCTATCGCGCGCCGTCGAGCAGCGACCGGACAAGCGCCCTCAGCTGTCGGACCTGCGCGAGAGCGGCAACCTCGAGCAGGACTCCGACCTGGTGATGTTCATATACAGAGATGAGTACTACAACGAAGAGTCGGAGCGCCCGGGAGAGGCCGACCTGATCATCGCCAAGCACCGCAACGGAGCGGTCGGCAAGGTGACGCTGACCTTCCAGAAGGAATACCCGAAGTTCATGAACTACGCGAGATCCGATCGCTATGAGCCGAGCGTCGCCTCGCATGCGCCTGTGCCCGAAGGTGAGCGACCGTGAGCGCCGAGACGCTGACGCTGCTCGCCTCCAGGAACCCTGACGGCTGCCCGCTCGGCCAGTGCGACGGCAGCGGATTCTTGATCGACGAGGAGACGAACACCGCCTCTGACTGTCGCTGCCGCTCGCGGATCATCGCCAAGGCGCGCGTAAAGAGCCTCGAGGGACGGATCCCGCGCAAGTACCAGGGGGTCTCTTTCGAGCGCCCGCCGGTGACCGACATCTCGAGGACCGCGCCTCATCAGATCGAGATGGTCAGGCGCTATACGCGGCGGATCGAGCGCAACCTGGACGAGGGCAAGGGCCTGTGGTTCCAGGGGGACATCGGCACGGGCAAGACGACGCTTGCGATGCTCGTCTCCAAGACCGCTCTCGACGCGGGCCGCTCGGTCGCTATCTACTCGCTCCCGCGACTGCTCAACCTGTTGCGCGAGGCGATCGACTCGCCCGACGGCAAGCTCGACCTGATCGACAGGCTGACGGCGGTCGACCTCCTGCACATAGACGACCTGGGGGCCGAGAACCGCACCGACTGGGTGCTCGAGCAGCTGTACTCGATCGTCAACGCGCGCTATGAGGCGGAGAAGGCGATCATCGCGACGACGAACCTGATGCCCGACGAGCTGTCGGAGCGCTTGGGGGCGCGCACGGTGTCGAGGCTCGTGCAGATCTGCGGCGACCTGATCCCGTTGTGCGGCGCCGATGAGCGTCGCGGCCTGCGCGTGCCGGCGCAGGCGAGCTAGGACTCGAGGCGCGACCCCTAGACTGCATGGCGCAATGCCGGGAATAGTCATCGTGGGTGCCCAGTGGGGCGATGAGGGCAAGGGGAAGATCACCGATCTGCTCGCCGAGCACGGCGACGCTGTGGTGCGCTTCCAGGGCGGCAACAACGCGGGCCACACGATCGTCAGGGACGGCGAGGAGTGGAAGCTGCACCTGATCCCTTCGGGGATCCTCTATCCCGGCAAGCGCTGCGTGATCGGCAACGGCGTCGTGATCGACCCGAAGGTCCTGATCGACGAGCTCGACGCTTTGAGAGCGCGCAGGATCGACGTGAGCGGCCTGCGTATCTCAGCGAACGCGCACCTGATTATGCCGTATCACCTGCTGCTCGACTCGGCGGGCGAGGCGAAGCTCGGCAAGCTGCAGATCGGCACGACGAGGCGGGGGATAGGGCCGTGCTACGCCGACAAGGCGGCGCGGCTGGGCATCAGGGTTCAGGACCTGCTCGACGAGAAGATCCTCAAGAAGAAGATCGTCGCGGCGATGGAGCCCAAGCGTCTGTCGTTGCGCCCGTTCGAGAAGGACCCAACGCTCGATCTGCACACGATGACCGAGGAATACCTCGTGTATGGACATCGCTTAGAGCAGCACATCGCCGACACGTCGAAGCTGCTGTGGGAGCTGCTGGAGGATGGCCAGAAGGTGATCTTCGAGGGCGCTCAGGGCGCGATGCTCGACATCGACCACGGCACGTATCCCTTCGTGACCTCCTCGAATCCGCTCTCAGGCGCGGCGTGCGTCGGCACGGGCGTCGGTCCGAAGGCGATCGATGAGATCTGGGGGATCTCCAAGGCCTATACGACTCGTGTGGGCGCGGGGCCGTTCCCGAGCGAGCTGCACGATGAGATGGGCGAGACGATCAGGAAGAGGGGCGGCGAGTTTGGGACGACGACCGGCAGGCCTCGCCGCACGGGCTGGCTGGACCTCGTGGCGCTGCGCTATGCCGCCCGTCTGAACACGCTGACCGCGCTGGTGCTGACCAAGCTCGACGTGCTCTCTGGGCTCGACAGGGTCGGGGTCTGCACGAGCTATCGCGGCGCGGAGGGCGCCGAGTTCGACGACTTCCCGTACCACCAGACGGTGCTCCACCACACCACTGCGCAGCTGACTGAGCTGAAAGGCTGGCAGGAGGACCTGGGCGAGTGCCGCACGCTCTCAGATCTGCCTGACGGTGCGCGCGAGTATGTCCAGTTCATCGAGGAGCACGCCGGAACGCCGGTCGCGCTGATCGGGGTGGGGCCGGGTCGCGAGCAGGTCATCTGGACGGACGCCGGTCTCGACTCGATCATCGGTCCCGGCGAGGGCGCTCGAGCGACGGTATAGGCAGCGTCCCGTGAACGGGACCGAACGCCGCGTGTAGTTGCTCGGCTGAGACGCCGAAGACACGAACGGTCTTGGTGCGGGCGGATGAGCCCCTGACGACCGTAACCGCGCTCACCGCGATACCCAGACGCTTGGCGAGCAGCCGGCAGAGCGCCTTGTTGGCCTTGCCGTCCACAGGTGGCGCGATCACCTTGACCGGCAGAACGCCGTCGCGCATCGGCAGGATCTCCTCGCGCCGCGCTTTCGGCGTGACGCGCACGACGATCTCGACGCTCGGCATGGGGAGATCATGCCCGAGTTTCCGCAGCCGGACCCCTCGCGAGCCGGCTGAAAACAGAATGTGTAAAGAGCCAGGTGTTCACGTTTGCAGGATCCTGCGCTCTGGTGCGGCTTTTTGAGGGCGCCGCGCACCGTGGCCACACG
>DAHUYZ010000110.1 GCA_027306855.1 Solirubrobacterales bacterium
ATTGGTAGCGGTTGGCGCGGGGAATGGCGATGAAGTCCTTGATGCGGCCGGGGACGGGACGCCAGAGAGTGTGGATGAGGCCGAAGACCGCATAGCACGAGGCGACATCCTCTGTAATCACGCGAACTGCGAGCAGGTCATACACCTGATCGACGGTGGCCCTTGTGCGCTGCAGCTTCTGGAAGATGGAGTAGAGTCGCGTTATGCGCCACTCGACGCGCGCATGGATGTTGTTCTCGCGCAACTGCTCATTGAGCGTGTCTTCCACGCTGCGGAGAAACTGCTCACCCTCGACGCGGCGTGCTTCGACAGCCGCGGCGACCTGTTCAAAGCTCACCGGGTCGGTGTAGCGGAAGGCGAGATCTTCCAACTCACCGCGAACTTTTCCCATGCCGAGCCGGTGGGCGAGCGGCGCGTAGATGTCGAGCGTCTCCCGCGCGATGGCCTCCTGGCGCTCCGGCTTGAGGTGCTCCAAGGTGCGCATGTTGTGCAGGCGGTCCGCAAGCTTGATCAGGACGACGCGTACGTCGCTGACCATGGCGAGCAGCATCTTGCGCACATTCTCTGCCTGGCGGTCTTCACGATTGGCGAACTGAATCTTGTCAATCTTGGTGACGCCCTCGACGATGTGGGCGACCTGCTCGCCGAATGCGGCCTGAATCTCTTCGCGGGTAGCGGGGGTATCTTCAACAGCATCGTGCAGCAGACCAGCGGAGATGGCTGTCGCATCCATCTTGAGTTCAGCCAGGACCTCGGCGACTTCAAGAGGATGGATGATGTAGGGCTCACCTGAGGCGCGCATCTGGCCCTGGTGATGCTGCACGCAGAACTCCCATGCCTTCCGGATGAGGCCAACGTCCTCAGTAGGACGATTGGCCTGAACCTGTTGCAGGAGAGCTTCAAATC
>DAHUYZ010000111.1 GCA_027306855.1 Solirubrobacterales bacterium
TGGCCACCCGGACGGTCTGGCCGGAGGCGCGGGCGATGAACTCGTCCATGGTGCAGTCGGCGAGCAGCTGGCCGCGGCCGATCACGATCAGATGGTCAGCGGTATTCTGCATCTCCGACATCAGGTGGCTGGACACGAACACCGTCCGCCCCTCGGCCGCCAGCGCCTTCATGAAGTTGCGGATCCACAAGATCCCCTCGGGGTCCAGCCCGTTGATCGGCTCGTCGAACATGAGCACGGCCGGGTCGCCGAGTAGGGTGCCGGCGATGCCAAGCCGCTGGAACATGCCCAGGGAGAATCCCTTGGTCCGCTTGCGCGCCACCTCGGTCAGGCCGACCAGCTCCAGGACCTCGCCGACCCGCTTCCTGGGCAGGTTGCTGGTCTGGGCCAGGCAGAGCAGGTGGTTGTAGGCCGAACGGCCGCCGTGCACCGCCTTGGCGTCGAGCAGCGCGCCCACCTCGCGCATCGGGTAGGCCAGGCTCGCGTAGTGCTTGCCGTCGATCCTGGCCGTGCCGGCGTTGGGGTAGTCCAGGCCCAGGATCAGCCGCATGGTCGTGGTCTTGCCCGCTCCGTTCGGGCCGAGAAAGCCCGTCACCCTGCCCGGCAACACGTCGAACGACAGGTCCCTGACGGCGGTCACCTCGCCGTACCGTTTGGTGAGCCCCCGTACCTGGATCATCGGATTGTTGCTTACCGGCACTGTCCCCTCCTCCTCTCCACTGCGTGCAGATGGAGTGGGACTGCCACCTCCCGGCGCGCAGCCGCGCCAGGCATCCATGGAGACTGATCCTCCATGGCGGCGATCAGTCCACGATCTCAGGCTCGACAGACCCCGTTGACCGCACCAGGGCCGGATGGCCCCTTGCCGCTCCAGTGCTAAGTGGCCGTGTATGCA
>DAHUYZ010000112.1 GCA_027306855.1 Solirubrobacterales bacterium
TACGACGCGAACGTGCGCGCCGCGCAGGGAGAGGTGCTCGCGAAGCTGATCCCCAGAGTCAGGGACATCCGCCGCTTCGGCAGCGCCGCGCTGGACCTGGCCTGGACCGCCGCCGGCCGCTACGACGCCTACTTCGAGCGTTCGATGAAGCTGTGGGACGTCGCCGCGGGCGCCCTGATCTGCCAGCGGGCCGGCCTGAGCATCACCGATCTGCCCGCCGCCGGGCCTCTGCCGTGGGGCCTGCTCGCCTGCTCGCCGGCGCTGGCCGATCCGCTGCTGGCGCTCGTGGGCTGATCAGCTCTTGGCGCCGCCGAGCTCGTCGTAAGCCACGGAAGCACGGCGCGCGATAGAGACGTCGCGATCGCCTGCTCGTGTCCACTCGACGCCCAGGAGCGCTGTTGCGTGGGCATGTTCGGCGCTTGATCGCATGCAACCATGCGGGCGGCGAGACTCGAACTCGCAAGGGCTCTCGCCCACCGGCTCCTAAGGCCGGCGTGTCTGCCAATTCCACCACGCCCGCGGGTGTCGAGCGCGTACCGTAGCGCCGATCGCCCCGGTAGCGAAGCCGCCGAAGGGTCGGCCGGCCGCGTGAGGCGGTAAGGTCACGGTGGGGATGTCAAGCAGGGTCCAGCAGACGGGCGTGGAAATCACGCATCCGAACCGCGACAAGCCGGTCGTGCGAGCCACTCGTGCGGCCGTGATCGTGCTGCTGCTGATCAGCGTCGCCCTGCTTCTGATCGTGAGCATCGGCGGGCAGGAAGCTCTGGACACATCGGTGCTGCCGATCCAGTATTTCTTCGTCCTGGCCTATCTGCTGATCGCCTATCTGGCGGTGCGGTGGCGGCGCGGCGCGCTGCCGGTCGGCTCGGCGCTGGCGGTGCTGCTCGCGGTCTT
>DAHUYZ010000113.1:0-289 GCA_027306855.1 Solirubrobacterales bacterium
GGCTCGCCAGGGCACCGCCATGCCCAGCCCGCTGATCGGATGTTCGGCGATCTCGGCGAGAACGTTCGCTCGTTCATCCAGCCGGTAGCTGTCCTCCACGTTGGATTCCAGGCGCGAGGGCGCAAGCGATTCCGCGCGCTTGATGATCGGCGACTGATCCTGGACGTGCAGCGACCCGAGCACGAAAACGGCACCAGCGATCACGAGCGCCGCGGGCACAAGCAGGCGCCGGCCGGTCGGCGTGGTGGCCGTCAGGAGCAGGAGGAGGATGCCGAGCACCGCCGCGATC
>DAHUYZ010000113.1:299-883 GCA_027306855.1 Solirubrobacterales bacterium
GCCGATAGGAGAGCACCAGGCAGGCCACCAGCAGCGGCATTCCGAGCAGCACCCATCGAGGCATTCGGATAGCGCGAGCGAGCGCGACCGCAAGGATCGTCAGGGCCGCGACCATGATCAGCCAGTTGGCGGTCGGTTCGTAGTAGGTGAGGGTCGTGGCGCCTTCTATCGGAGCACCGAAGTGTCCGGCGACCTCGATCAGCCCGAGGATCGCCTTCACGATCGCGAGCGCCATGGCCCCGGCGAGCAGGCGCTTGATCTGACGTCGGTCAAGGTCGAGGTTCGCGACGGCGATCGGCAGCCAGAACAGGTAGGCGAGCACGTGCTCTGAGAAGAAGGAGAAGCGCAGGCTGTTGCCCCCCGCATGTCCCAAGATCACCCCCGCGACCATCGCGCACGCCAGAAACGTGAGCGGGATCACCAGCGGACCCGGCACCACCAGCGGCCTGCGGCGCACGAGCATGTCGAGCGCCACCGACAGCGCTGCGACGATCACGAGCGCGTCGAGGATCGAGATGTCTTTGTAGAGCTGTCCGTATACGTGCGAGGTAAACGTGAGCAGGCCAAACGTCGAACCCTCACAG
>DAHUYZ010000114.1 GCA_027306855.1 Solirubrobacterales bacterium
GGACTCGTACATCCCGCTCTGTGGCGAGACGGTCGGGAACATGGCGCTCACCGGCATCGTGTGATCGTACCGGCGCGGGCGTGCGAGTATGCACTCGTGCCGATCGCGCGCACCCCCCTGATCGAGCTGCCGCCCGACCGTGGGCTCTCCGGCTCGGGCCGCCTGCCCGCGCGCGAGGGCACGCGCTGGCTGATGGGCATGGACGGCGGGGGAACCAAGACGCTGGCAGCCGTGCTCGACGTGCAGGAGGGCCGCGTCCATCTCGCTCACGGCGGCCCCAGCAACCCGGACTCTGCCGGCGCCCAGGCCGCCGGGAACGCGCTCCTGCAGACCGCCGCGCGAGTCGCGCAGGCCGCGGGGATCGAGCCCGGACGCCTCGACGGCGCGGTGCTGGCGATCGCCGGCACGGACACCGAGAGCGTCGAGCGCCACGTCCACGCGACCGCGCCCGCGAGCTGGATCGTCGTCAACGACGTCGTCGGCGCCTGGGCCACGGCCACCGGCGGCGCGCCCGGGCTCGCGATCATCTCGGGCACCGGCAGCAACGTCTTCGGCGTCGGCGCCGACGGGCGCTGCTGGCGCGCCGGCGGATGGGGCCATGTGCTGGGCGACGAGGGCTCGGGCTACTGGATCGGCGTGCGCTCACTCTCCGCGGTGCTGCACGACCGCGACGCCTCGGGGCCGCGCACGGCGCTCGGCGACGCGGCGCTCGAGTTCTTCGAGGTGGACGACGTCCAGGCGTTGATCGCCCTGGTCTACGGCAAGCCGCTGGACAAGAGCGAGATCGCCGCGTTCGGCACCCAGACCGCGAAGCTCGCTCACGCCGGCGATCCGACCGCCCGCGCGATCTCCCGTGCAGCCGCCGACGAGTTGGGCTCGCAG
>DAHUYZ010000115.1 GCA_027306855.1 Solirubrobacterales bacterium
CACGTGCATGTGCGCGGTGGAATGGTCCTCCAGGTGCAGGAAGGCGCTGTCGAGTCCGCTCAGCCGATCGGGGTTTGCCATGTCTGATCGGATTGTCGCCGTTCTTGGGGCCTGCCGTCAACGGATTGACAGTCATTTCACGCAGATGTGCCGGGATCGGGGGCACTTCGGCTGGCCAAAACGGTTTCGCACGCTAATTGGACCCTAACCGGATTCTGTGAGCGCGGTCACAGAACTGACCATCGCAGCGTCTAGCCTCAAGTGATTGTTTGACAGAAACGCCGAGTCGCTCTCCTGCCAACGAGAGCGAACGGGGGACCCAATGCCGGGCCGTCGAGAGCGACGGACGGCTGGGGCGAATCGGCCGCTGATGCGGCCCTAGCGCGCGGGGGCGCGAGCGCACGACGATCGATTGGTCGGCTGCGTGAAAGCTCTCAGGCGCGAGCCCGACAGCTAACCCCGTAGGCGCGAACCAAAGGAGAGATGACTTCAGATGTTCGTCCTCGGGACGGGCGCGATGACCGCGCCCGCGGCGCCGATCGCGCCGGTGGAAATGATTGCCGCCCAGAGCGCGGCGGCAGCGCAGACCATGCTCGCCAGCCCTCTTCGAGAGCGCATGCGAGTGCACAGCTCGAGCCTGAACGTGCTGGCCGGCCAGGCGGTGACCGCCACCGGCCGGCTGCGACCGCGCCTGCGCCACGCCGCGGTGAGCCTGCAGGTGCTCGACGGTCGCCGATGGGTCTCCGTCGCACACGCTCGCACGGGGGCACGCGGCCGCTTCGCGCTGCGCTACACCCCGCCGCGGACCGGAAGCTGGCTGGCGCAGGTCAGGTACCGCGGCGTCGGCGGCATGAGCAGCGTGACGCGGCGCCTGGGCGTG
>DAHUYZ010000116.1 GCA_027306855.1 Solirubrobacterales bacterium
AAGTCGCGCTGAGCCGGTTGGAGGCGGCGCAGGAGACGCAGTCCGGCTCGCTGACGCTGCTGGCCACCCTCCACGGGCTCGCGATCCTCTCACCGCAGCTTCAGCTCGCCGAGCGGCTGATCATCGCGCGGCCGGAGACCATCTCCGGGGTGCCCGAGCAGGCGCTGTGGCCGATCAGGCCCGGGGGCGCAGGCGCCTCCGAGGTCGTCGGGGCGGGCGAGCACCTGCTGATCGTCCTCGACGTCCCCGAGCAGGACGAGCGCGTGGACCGCTCCCTCGACTACGGCCGGGAGCTGCTGCTGGAGCTGCTGCGCGCGCTGCGGCTCTACGGCGATGGGCGCATAGCGTTGGGCTCGATGGCCTGGGCCTGCGCCGGCGAGGCGCCGTTCGCTCCACTGGCGCTCGACGTCAGCGGCCGCCCCCAGGGAGTGCTGGTGGTCCGTGCCGAGCAGGAGGACGAGCTGCGCGCCTTCTGCAGCCTGACGGCTCGCCGGGTCCCGCGCGAGGGGCCGGTGGCGTGGGCCCTGCGGCGCTTCGAGCTCGGCTGCGAACGTGGCGACGAGTTGGAGGGACTCAGCGATCATCTGCTTGGCTTGCAGGCGCTGCTGGAGCCCGAGCGGGTCGCTCACGGCCTGCTGGCGGCACGCACAGCGGCCTTGTGCGCGCCTGTGGAGGGCCGTCAGCAGGTTGCCGCGCGCGTGCTGCGCGCACTGGAGCTGGAGCGCGACGTGGTGCATGGGCACGCGGCGCACGGCGCCGGGGCGCTGGAGCTCGCCCGCGAGATCGCCGCGCACCTCAGAGCGCTGCTGCGCGACGTGATCTGCGGCCATCTGGAGCCGGACCTGGCAGCCGTCGCCGACGAGCTGATGCACGCCGGC
>DAHUYZ010000117.1 GCA_027306855.1 Solirubrobacterales bacterium
GGCGGCCGCCGCGGGCATCAATCCCGCGATCGTCTTGGTTGCGCTCGTGGGCGCGGTGCTGGCCTCCATGACTCTCCTCCTCGACAGGCGAGTTGAATGGGCTTGCTGGCAGTGATGTTATGCCTTCGGCCTGAAGCCAGGCCACGGCAGCGGTAAGCATCGCACGCGGGCGGGGATGCGGTCCAGCCGAGAGGGAGGACGCGCCGACCCCGACCCCGTCCAGCGAGGCGATCGGACCCTGCGTGGCTATGTTCGGGAGAGGCTTGCGCGCGGCGAGGGCGCCCCGCGTGTCTTTAGCTGCTGAGCGCTACCGGCCGTTTGCTGGGGGTGGGCTCCTCGCGGATGCTCGCGAGGAAGAGGCTCTTGTCGATGCGACCGTGGAAGACGGGCACACCGAGCTCGATGCACTTCGAGAGGACTTCCTTGCGCTCCAAGCCGGCTTCTTGCGCCAGCTCGGTGGGCGTCAGGTGATTGGCCATCGGCATCTCCTTCTGCGTTTGAGATCGTGGCTGATGGCATTTATCTATAGCGCTGCCGCCGGACGTCTGCAATGCCGGATTCCCCGAAATGTCAGAAGCGGACATTTCGCATCGCGGTGGATGGGGGATTTTGGGGCCGGCGGTCGACGACCCCTGGCGCGGACCGGCCGCTTGTGCCGGGCGCCCGCGCCCGTCAGATCGGGTTTCTGACGTCGATGAAGCGGTGGCGCAGGCCGAAGCGCTCCGCCAGGTGCTCCCCGAGCGCGCGGATGCCGAAGGTCTCGGTCGCGTGGTGCCCGGCGGCGATGAAGTGGATGCCGCCCTCGGTGGCTTCGGCCATCGCCCGCTCCGCGGGCTCGCCGGTGATGAAGGCGTCGGCGCCGGCCGCGATCGCTTCG
>DAHUYZ010000118.1 GCA_027306855.1 Solirubrobacterales bacterium
TGGAAGGGCTGCATCAGACGCGCGAGCTCCCCGGGGGGAATTGCCGGCCCGCTGTTGGCGACCCGCAGGAACGCATGCTGGTGGCTCACGCCGGTGGCGATCTCGACATGGCCGTCGGCAACGTTGTGTCGGATGGCGTTGTCGATCAGGTTGGCGACCAGGCGCTCCACCAGGCGAGGATCGCCGGCGCTCGGCGCCGGGGCGAGCGCCGCGCGCACGTCGAGGCCAAGACCCGCGGCCTCCGCCTTCCGCGCCCGCACCGCGCGGTCAGCCACACCCGCGAGGTCGAAGCGCTCGTGGCGCTCCAGCCCCGCCTGCCCGCGTGTGAGCGCCAGCAGGCCGTCGATCATCCGCTCCAGGCTCTGCTCGGAGGCGAGCACGCGCTCGTGCGCCGCTCGCAGCGAGCCCGGGGTGGCATGCGGGTCGGCGAGCGCGACCTCGATCAGCGCCCGCAGGCGAGTCAGCGGCGCGCGCAGCTCGTGCGAGGCGTTGGCGACGAACTGGCGCTGCGCCTGGTACGCGTCCTCCAGCGGGCTCAGCACGCGGCCCGCGAGCGCCCAGCCGGCCAGCAGGGACAGCACGGCGGCGATCCCCAGCGCGATCCCCGAGTTGACCAGGAGGTCATGCGAGTCGGCGGCGCGCTGCGCGGCCTCGACCGATCCCGTCTGCGCCACCTGGTGGACCGCTCCCGCGAGCTGGCCGACCGCGTGTGCCAGCGCTCGCTGATCCTGAGCGAGCTGGCGCTGGTCATCCGCCAGCCGAGTGACGGAGAACACCAGACCGGGTCCGGGCTTGATCGATCCTCCCAGCGGCAGCTTCACCCGTTCGAGCTGATGCTGGTCCTGAGAGAGCTGGTACTGGTCCTGCAGAAGCTGAG
>DAHUYZ010000119.1 GCA_027306855.1 Solirubrobacterales bacterium
CGGCTCCGAAGACACCTACATCCAGTGGCAAGCCCAGATCGGGTTCGTCAAAGGCTGGCACAGCGACGGACTCGTCCTGCTCGGCAGCGTCGGCTTCCTCGACCGCTTCACGGTGACGATGAGCCGCTTCGCCCAAGCGCTCGCCGTGGAAGAGCGCACCGCCTTCGACGAGCGCTACGGCACCGTGCTCAGCCCATGATCGGAGAGCCGGATCTCCTGCGCACGCCACCAGGCGTCTTACGGACTCAGCGGCGTGTGTGTGCCGGGTTTCGCGAGAGCTTCCGCGCCGTACGGTCGGCGGCGCTTCCCACATCCTTCCCACAAACGCCGCGCAAACGATGATGAATTACGCGTCCGCGGGGTCCGTGAGCGGCCCGCAACCCCGCATGAACAGTGGGTGGCGCCGCATGGCCAAACGTAGCCCGCGCCCGAAAACGGATCGACAAGGCGGAGGTCACTGGTTCGAGCCCAGTATCGCCCATCACGAAAAACCCGCGCTATAGCGTGGGTTTGCTGCATTTGTGGTCCGATGAGCGGAGGTCAAAACGGTCTTGGACCCCGTAGGGGACCCCGTGCCACAGCGCGGCCACGTGGCGCCCGCGAAACAGGCGGGCAGTAGGTAGCCCAGGGTTAGGCCGTATCTGGGCCGTAGGCGTGGCGCGTGTGGCGCCCGCATGGGCGCGCGACGGCGCTGTGGCCGCCGCCCGGTGGGCCTACGGCTCCCGAGATGCTTCGGTGACGGTCTTCTCGGCGAACTCCTTGGGAGTTAGCCCAGATGCCATCACTTGCTGTCCTAGAGTTGCCAACGCAGCGTGATCCTGCCGGATGATCTCGAAGGCAGCGTTTCTCCACCTGAGCCAGTCGTCGCGGTCCA
>DAHUYZ010000011.1 GCA_027306855.1 Solirubrobacterales bacterium
CCTCGCGGAGGTAGGGTGCGTGCCGATCGGTCGGCGTGAGGATCGCCAGCGCCTCGGGGCCCGCCGCTTCGATCATCCGCTCGAGCTCGGTGCCGACGACGTCGAGCGCCTGCACGAGGTTGTCGGCCCGGGTGCCGACATACAACCCGACCTGGCCGGTGTCCTGATAGGCGCTGGTGAACGAGAACACCGAGTAGGCGAGGCCGCGCCGCTCTCGCACCTCCTCGAACAGTCGGGAGTAGGCGAGCGCGCCCAGCACATTGTCGAGCAGCCCGAGCGCAAAGCGTCGCTCGTCGGTGCACGGGACACCGATCCCGCCTATGCAGACGTGGTATTGCTCGGTGTCCTTCGCAACGAACCGGACCCGCCGATCGGCTGCCGGCGGCGCGGGAGCTGTGGGCGCCGACCCGCTGGCGGGTGTATGTGATGTCGCGACCGTCTCGGCCAGAGCGTCATGATCGACGTTCCCGGACGCGGCGACCACCACGTTTGCGGGCACGTACCGCGCCGCGTGGTAGTCGCGCAAGTCGTCTGTTCGGACCGCTGCCACAGTCTCGGCCAGACCGATCACCGGGCGCCCGAGTGGATGGGAGCCAAAGATGGCCTCGCCGAGGATGTCGAACACGCGCTCCTGCGGGTCGTCCTCGTATGCGGCGATCTCCTCGAGCACGACCTCGCGCTCGGCGTCGAGCTCTCGCAGGCTCGGTGCCCACACCATCTCGGCCATGACGTCGAAGGCGCGCTCGAAGTGATGGTCGAGCACGCGTGCGTAGAACGAGGTCGTCTCCCGGTCGGTTTCGGCGTGAAGCGTGCTCCCCATCGCGTCGAAGACGCGGTCGATCTCTCCCGGCCCATAGCGCTCGGTCCCCCTGAACAGCATGTGCTCGAGCAGATGGGAGATGCCCGCCTGCTCGGCGCTCTCCATCGCCGAGCCGGCACCTACCCAGAACCCGAGGGCCACCGAGCGCACGCTGTCCATGCGCTCGGTGACGACTCGTACGCCGTTGTCGAGTCGGGTTATCCGGTGCTCACTCCTCAAGAGCGTGCTATCCCGGTGGTGCTGAGAGTCGGTCAGTCGCGATCGTGATCGCGGCCATGCCGTGGGCGCCCCGAGCCGCGCTCGTCGCGCGAACGACCTTCGCGGCCGTTGCGAGCAGCGCCGTCGCGCTCGCGTGCGGGACGGCCGCCGCCGCCGGCTCCGACGGCAGCGAGCTCCTCGACCGTCTTGCCGGCGATCGCGGGATCATCGGCGAGACGCAGTCCGATACGCCCACGCTCACGGTCGACCTCGACGACACGCACGTTGATCTCATCGCCCTTGCTGAGCACATCCTCGACGGTGTCGACCCGCCGTCCGGGAGCGACGTTGGAGATGTGCAGCAGCCCGTCGGTCCCCTTGCTGAGCTCGACGAAGGCGCCGAACGTCGTCGTCTTGACGACCTTGCCGGCGTACTCGTCGCCGATCTCGACCTCCTTCATCATCATCCGAATACGCTCGACGAGCGCGTCGCCCAGCTCGCCGTTGGCGGAGTAGATCAGGACCTGACCCTCGTCGTTTACGTCGATCTGAGACTCGAACTCCTCTGAGAGGCCCCTGATCGTTTCTCCGCCCTTGCCGATCAGCATGCCGATCTGGCTGGGATCGATCTGGACCGTCTGGATGCGCGGAGCGAACTGGGACAGCTGCGCGCGCGGGCCCTCGATCACCTCGGTCATCTTCGCCAGGATGAACGTGCGCGCCTGCTTGGCCTGGGCCAGAGCGTCTCTGAGGATCTCGAACGTGACGCCGGAGATCTTGATGTCCATCTGCAGGGCGGTGATCCCATGCTCGGTGCCGGCCACCTTGAAGTCCATGTCCCCGAGGTGGTCCTCGACGCCGGCGATGTCCGTGAGGACGATGTAGTCCTCCCCCTCCTTGATGAGGCCCATCGCAATGCCCGCAACCGGGCGCTTGATCGGGACGCCCGCGTCCATCAGCGACAGCGAGGAGCCGCACACCGACGCCATCGAGGAGGAGCCGTTTGACTCGAAGATGTCCGAGACGACCCTCAACGTGTAGGGGAACTCCTCGATCGACGGGATCATCGGCACGAGCGCGCGCTCGGCGAGAGCCCCATGACCGATGTCGCGGCGCTTGGGCCCGAGCCGGCCGGCCTCCCCGACCGAGAACGGCGGGAAGTTGTAGTGGTGGAAGTAGTACTTCTTGGTCTGCAGCCCGAGCGTGTCGAGGCGCATCTCCTCCTTCAGCGTTCCCATAGCCACGACGCTGAGCGCCTGGGTCTGCCCGCGCGTGAACAGAGCGGACCCGTGCGTGCGGGGGGTGACGCCCACTTCGATCGAGATGTCGCGGATCTCGTTCTCGGCGCGACCGTCGGGACGCTTCTTCTGGACGGCGATGCGCTCGCGGATGATCGCCTTCTCGAGCTTGTCGAACGCAAGCTGCGCGGCGGCTCTGCGCTCCTTGGCGGCCTTCTGCTCGTCCTCGCCGGCGCCCTCGGGCGCGGCGGGACAGTACTGCTCGAGGATCGCCGTCTCCACCGCCTTGCAGGCGTCCTGGCGCTCGAGCTTGTCCTCGACCTGGGTGGCGGCGCTGAGCGCGGCACCGTGCGAGGCCTTCACCTGCGCGAGCAGGTCCTCGTCGACCTTGGGGGCCTCGATCGGGGTCTTCTCCTTGCCGACCTTCGTGGCCAGCTCGAGCTGGAGCGCGCAGATCTTCTTGATCTCGCTGTGGGCAATGTCGAGCGCATCGAGGATCTCAGCCTCAGAGATCTCGTTCGCGCCCGCCTCGACCATCAGGATCGCCTCCTCGGAGCCGGCCACGACGAGGTCGAGGTCGGAGCCCTCGAGCAGGTCCTCCTCAGCGGGGTTGACGACGAAGTTGCCCTCGACCTTGCCGATCCGCACCGCGCCGACAGGGCCGGCGAAGGGGACATTGGAGATCATCAGCGCCGCCGAGGCGCCGTTCATCGCGAGGATGTCGTAGGGGTGGACGTGGTCGACCGATATGGGGATCGCGACAAGCTGTGTCTCGTAGCTCCAACCCTTGGGGAACAGGGGGCGCAGCGGACGGTCGATCATGCGAGCGGTCAACGTCGCCTTCTCGCCCGATCGGCCCTCGCGCTTGAAGAACGACCCGGGGATCTTGCCGGCGGAGTACATCCGCTCCTCCACATCGACCGTGAGCGGAAGGAAGTCCACGTCGCGCTGAGCGCCGGCTGTGGCGGTTGCCAGGACCATCGTGTCGCCCTGACGGACGACGACTGCGCCGGAGGCCTGCTTGGCCATCCTGCCGGTCTCGAACGAGATCTCGCTACCTGCGATCTCAACGGAGACCCGCGTAACGGCGTTGCTGCTCATATGTTCTGCCTTTCAGTCCCCGCCCTTCGGTCGGCGGGGCAGTTCTCTTTACCCTTGTATCCGAACGCAGAGCAGCTTAGCGGCTACCGGATGTTCTTGAGGCCGCCGATGATCATGTGCACGGGCGGCAGGTCGGCCGGCGAGGGCGCTTGATAAGACCAGCGCACGACTCCATCGGGGCCTACGATCACAAGCGCGCGCTGAGGGAACCCGCCCTCATGCAACACCCCGAACACCCGGCAGGTCGCGCCCTTGGGCTCGAAGTCCGATAGCTGGGGAATGCTCACTTCGAGCTTCTCGCGGAACGCCTTTTGCGCCCACGTAGAGTCGCACGAGACGCCGTAGATCTCCGCGTCCCCCATCTCTGGTCTCGCCCGATCGTAGAGCTGCAGCTGATCGGTGCATACGGGGCTGAACGCGAACGGGTAGAACACCAGCACGGTGGTCTTGCCCTGCAGGTCAGCCACGGTAAAGCTCTCCCCCGCTTCGGTGGCGAGCTTGAAGTCCGGCGCCTGCGTGCCCGGCGAGACGACGGTCGTGGCTTTGTCGCTCATGCTCAGGGCTCGGCTCCGACTACTTACGGAGGCCGAGCTCCTTTATGAGGGCGCGATATCCCTGGAGATCCTTGCGCTGCATGTAGTCGAGGAAGCGGCGGCGCCGTCCGACGAGCATCAGCAAGCCTCGTCGTGAGTGATGGTCTTTCTTCTGCTCACGCAGGTGCTCGGTGAGGTGGTTTATGCGCTCGGTAAGCAGGGCGACCTGGACCTTGGTGTTGCCCGTGTCCTGCTCGTTTGCGCCGAACTTGGCGGCTATCTCGCGCTTGCGCTCGATCGTGATCGTCATCGGAGCGAACAGGCTATCAGGCCTACTGGCTCGGCCGATCGCTCGACGACCGCTCCGCTACGAGCTCGCGAGTCCTCTCGACGTCACGGCGCATCTGCTCGATCAGATCCTCGGCGCTCTCAAAACGCCGCTCTCCACGCAAGCGCTCGAGGAAGTCCAAGCGCAGCTCATGCCCGTAGAGGTCTCCATCGAAGTCGAGTATGTAGGCCTCGATCAGCTCACCGCGACCGGTCACGAACGTGGGCCGCACCCCGATGTTGACCGCGGCTGGACGGCCGTCGGCAAGACATGCATATACCCCGTGTCCCGGGCACACGAACGCCTCCCCAGGGATCAGGTTCGCTGTCGGGAAGCCGAGCTCACGGCCACGCTCGTCGCCGTGCACGACCTTTCCGCGCAGTTGGAAGGGCAAGCCGAGGAACCTGCTCGCCTTGCTGACCTCGCCCGCGAGCACGAGGCCGCGGATATGACTGGAGGAGACGATCTCGCCTTCGACCTCCAACAGCGGCGTGATCCGCGTCGAAAAGCGCGAGTCTTTGGCAAGCATGCTCGGGTCGCCCTTGGCGCGATTGCCGAATCTAAAGTTCTCGCCGACCGACACGTGCGTCGCGCTGAGCGCCTCCACGAGCACGTCGTCGATGAACTGCTGGGCGCTACGCGCTGCGAATTGCGCGTCGAACGGGACCACGATCAGCTCGCTCACGTCGAGCTCCCGCACCAGCTCAGCCTTCATCTGGAGGCTAGTAAGCAGCCTTGGGGTGTGCCGGGGCGCCACGATCGAGGTTGGGTGGGGATCGAACGTGAGCACGCTGTCCGAGCCCTTGATTACCTCGCGATGGCCGAGATGGACGCCGTCGAAAGATCCGACCGCCACACGTCGCGGCCTGTGCTCTACATCCGGCAGCCGAGTGATCTTCACGCAAAAAGCCTATGTGACCGCGCGATCCAGCTCCTCGCACACCTGCTCGATCGTGCGCAGCGGGGGGTCCTCCCACGCGATCTGTCGCGGCGGCGGTGGGACGGCTTCGCTCACCTCGAAGGGGCCGATGGCGGTGCGCCTGAGCTCTTGGCAGTACGCGTCGCCTAGGTCGGCGATAAGCGAGCGCACGTACGTGCCTGACGAACATTCGATCAGATATGCCGCGCGCGCCCCGTCCCTCCAGAGCTCCTCGAAGCGGTGGATCGTGACGGTGCGCTCGGGTAGCTCGAAGACCTCTCCGCGACGGGCGCGCTTGTATGCCCGCTCACCTCCGACCTTTACGGCCGAGTAGATCGGCGGTCGCTGGCGTATCTGGCCCGTCGGAAGCAGTGGTGGGCTGGCGGGCAGGCGGCCGGTGTGGACGATCTCTCCCTCGGGGTCTCCGGTGCTCGAGGTGGTGCCCAGCGCGGCGATCGTCTCATAACGCTTGGGCAGCTCCATCAGCCGGCCCTGCATGCGCGTGGCTCGGCCGACAAGTATCAGCAGCAGGCCGCTCGCGAACGGGTCGAGCGTACCGGCATGACCGGTCTTTACGCCCCCGAGCGACCGTCTGACAGTGGCAACGATGTCATGCGAGCTCGGCCCGGGCGGCTTGTCGATCAGCAGCACCCCGTCCAGAGCTGCCCTCTTCTCAGGCGGGGGTGGCAACTGTCGCGCCATTCGGCGCCGGACGCCACTGGGCGGCGATCTGCCCGCGCAGGAGCTCGATCAGCTCGGGCACGCTTTGGGTCGTGGAGAAGCCGGCCGCGCGGCGATGGCCGCCTCCGCCTTGTGTGCGCGCGATCACCGACACGTCGATGTCATCGTCGGTCGCGCGCAGCGAGACCTTGCGCTTGCCGCGGTGCTCCTGCGCTGTGAGCTCTCTGACGAGCACTGCGACCTTCGTCCCCTCGACGGCGCGCAGATGATCGACGATCCCCTCCGAGAAGCTCTCGTCGGCCTGGGCACGATCGAACTCCTCCGCGTTCAGATATGACAGCGTGAGAGCCCCCTCGTCGAATCGGCGCACGTGCTCGAGCGCGAACCCGAGCAAGGTGAGCTTGGCGAGCGGCATCTCCTCATACAGCCGTCTGTAGACGGCTTGGACGTCGACGCCCGCGTCGATCAGCTCGGCGGCCATCTCATGCGCGCGTGGCCCCGTGTTCTCGTACATGAAGCGCCCCGTGTCCGTCACGAGCCCGACGTAGAGCGCCTCGGCGATGGCAGGCGTCGGCTCGACTCCCACGCCGTGCATCAGGCCCCAGACGATCTCAGCGGTGCATGAGGCGGATGGATCGACGAGGTTGAGCGTCCCGAAAAGCGTGTTGTCGTGGTGGTGATCGATATTTATCAGGTGCGCGCCGTCGCGGAGCACCGCAGCCGGGTTGCGGTCGATGTTGCCGCAGTCGAGCAGCACGACCGTGCGCTGCGCGATGTCCTGCGGAGGGGCATGCATCGCATGGTCCAGCGCCGCGCAGCGATACTCGCGTGGTACGGGGAGATCGCTCGGAGCGATGAACATCTCCGAGCGCTTGCCCAGCGCGCCGAGCAGGCCATTCATCCCGATCAGCGATCCGAGCGCGTCGCCATCGGGGTTCTCGTGGGTGGCGAGCACGAAGCTCTCGTCGCCGCGAAGATGCTCGATCACAAGCTCGCGGGTCTCGGTCACAGTGGGCTGGGCGCTCACCTGTGCTCGTGCTCCTGCACCGAGCCGCCCTCATTCTCAGTGGGCTTCTCCGCGGCCGTTCCGGGAGCGGATCGGCTAGCGCGCTCCTCGCCTAGCAGCTCTTCCAGGCGCATCGCTCGATCAATGGTGTCGTCATAGGCGAAATCGAGGGTCGGTGTGCGCTTGAGGTGCAGCTCGCCGGCGATCCTGCGCTGCAGGAAGCCGTGTGCGCTGCGCAGGCCTTCGAGCGTCGTCTCGCGCGCCTGTGGCTCGCCAAGAACGCTCACATACACGCGCGCGTGGCTCAGATCGGCGCTCGTTCTGACATCGGTGACGGTCACGAATCCCACCCTAGGGTCCTTCAGCTCGCCGGCCACCGCATCGCCGATCACCTGCCTGATCGCCTCATCCACGCGGCGCATGCGGCCAGAGCTCATCCTACTTGTCCGTCCGAGTGAATGGATCGAGCCGGCCCGGCCGCTTGCATGAGCAACCACCCATGCTCGCCGCTCGATCAGGCCAGCTCTCGCTCTTGGAGACGGGTCTCATACGTCTCCAGAACGTCCCCTTCACGCAGGTCCTGGAAGTTGGCGAGCACGATGCCGCACTCGTAGCCCGCACTGACCTCTCGCGCATCCTCGTTGAAGCGACGCAGGCTCGCAACCTGAGTGTCGTAAATGACGGTCCCGTCGCGCACCACGCGCACCCGCGCGCCACGCGTCACCTTGCCCTCGCTCACGTGAGACCCGGCGATCACGCCGATCTTCGAGGCTCTGAACAGCTGACGCACCTCCGCCTGGCCGAGAGGCGTCTCGACCTCGGTCGGCTCGAGCATGCCCTGCATGGCCGCCCGCAGCTCTTCGATCGCGCGATAGATGACCGAGTAGGAGCGGATCTCCACACCCTCACGCTCGGCGAGTTGGCGGGCATCCTGAACGGGGCGCACGTTGAACGCGAGGATCAGGCCCGAGGAAGCGGAGGCGAGCATCACATCGGACTCGTTGATCCCGCCGACTCCGCGATGGACGATGTTCACGGAGACCTCGTCTTGCGGCAGCTTGGCGATCTCGTCCTCGATCGCCTCCAGCGAGCCGGCCACATCCGCCTTGATGACGAGGCTCAGCTCCTTGACGGTGCCTTCCTGCGCGAGCTTGAAGACGTCCTCGAGCGAGACCTTCCTGCCGGAACGGCGCGCAAGCGCCTCTGTCTTCAGACGCTTGGCGCGCTCGCCGGCGATCTGTCTGGCTTGTCGCTCGTTCTCGACGGCGCGGACGAATTCGCCGGCCTCCGGCACGCCGTCGAAGCCGAGCACCTCAACCGGGTCTCCGGGCGCCGCCGTCTTCATGCGGGCGCCCGTGAAATCGTGCATCGCCCGTACCCGCCCGAAGTGCGCTCCCGCCACCAGCGAATCGCCGACCTGGAGCGTCCCGCGCTGGATCAGGATGCTGACAACCGGTCCTCGACCGGGATCGAGCTTGGACTCGATCACTGTGCCTGACGCCATCGTGTTGCGGTTTGCCTTCAGCTCCTCCAGATCGGTCACCAGCTGGATCGTGTCGAGTAGCCCATCCAGGCCTTCGCGCGTCTTGGCGCTGACGTCCACGAACTCGATTTCTCCTCCCCACTCGGCCGGCTGCAGGCCTCGCTGGGTCAGTTCGGTCCTTACTCGCTCCGGCTGAGCGCTCTCCTTGTCGATCTTGTTCACCGCGACGACGATCGGGACCTCGGCCGCCTTGGCGTGGTCGATCGCCTCCTCGGTCTGCGGCTTGACGCCGTCGTCCGCGGCGACCACGATGACCGCGAGGTCGGTGACACGCGCGCCACGGGCGCGCATCGCCGTGAACGCCTCGTGGCCCGGGGTGTCGAGGAACGTGATCTGCTTGTCGGCGTGGTGCACCTGATAGGCACCGATGTGCTGGGTGATGCCGCCGGCCTCGCCTGCGGCTACCTCGGTCTCGCGGATCGCGTCGAGCAGCGAGGTCTTGCCGTGATCGACGTGGCCCATGATCGTCACGACCGGAGGCCGCTCGACGAGGTCCTCCTCGCCGTCTTCGAACACAGGCTCCACGACGACGTCGTCAGCGGCGTGCACGATCTCGATCTGCTTGTCGAACTCGTCAGCCAGGACCTGGATTGCTTCATCGGAGAGGGTCTGCGTCAACGTCGCCATCTCGCCAAGCATCATCAGCTTCTTGATGAGCTCCGGAACCGGAACTCCGAGGTACTCGGCCACGTCCTTGACGGTCGAGCCTGAGTTGACCCGGATCAGGTCTGTGGCCTCCATGACGGCCGTATCGATCGGAGCGATCGTCTCCTCGTAGGTGCCCCTTCGGCGGCGCCCGCGACGTGGGCGGCGGACCGGTTGGTTGGCCGGTCCGCTCGGCGCCCTTCGGGATGCTTGCGAGTCGATCACGACGCGCCGCCGACCGCCCGGAGCCGCACCGCCCGGCGTGCGCTCGCCTGTGCGTGAGTCGCGTGTCGGACGCGCACGCTCGTGAGCCGCCGCATCCGATGATGCGTTGGATGCGCCTTGCGAACCGTCGATCGTTGGAGCTGGCGCTGCCGCTGAGGCTTGCGTGTCCGGAGAGCTTTGTGTTGCCGGGGAGGACTGGACTGCTACATGGTCTGGCGCCGGCGCTATAGGCGCCTTAGGGTCATTCGACGGGCTTGCCGTCGGCTTGGCCGCGGCCGGCCGTGAGGTGTCCTGCGCCGTCGAGGGTGTCGCGATCTCGCCGGCTCCGTTACCCGCAATTGCCGCAATCGCATCGGCCTCCTCCACCGAGGACGCCGCCGCCTTGACTGCGATGCCCGCGGCATGCAGCTTCTCCAGCAGGTCTTTGCTGGAGATGTTTTGCTCCTTTGCGATCTCGTGAACGCGCTTCTTGGCCATGAGCCTCCGATTCTAGGAGTTAGTGCCGCCGACCAACCACGCGACGTGGCGGCGCCGCGCTATGAGGTCTGTCCCTCGGTGGCCTCGGCAGCGGCAGGCGTGCCGGTCTCGGGCGCAAGATCGGCGACGTTGTCGCTGTCGATCGAGTCGAGCGCCTGGTGTGAGTCCAGCCCGCAGTAGCGCGAGCCCGCAAGCGCCGCGTTCGGGCAGCGGCGGCCGTTGGAGAGGATCGCCGCGCAGCGGCCTTGCAGCTCCTCCTCCTCGTAGCCGTGCTCTGCCTCCTCGGCGGCGAACTCGGTCTCTGAGCGGATGTCCACGCGCCAGCCTGTCAAGCGGGCGGCCAGTCGCGCGTTTTGCCCCTCGCGGCCGATCGCCAGCGACAGCTGATCGTCGGGCACGATCACCGTCGCCTGCTTGGCGTCGTCGTCGACCAGCACCTCGCGCACGCGAGCCGGCGAGAGAGCCTTCGCGACAAAGCGCGCCGGCTCGTCGTTGTGGGGGATGATGTCGATCTTCTCGCCTCGGAGCTCTGAGACGACCATGCGCACACGCGAGCCGCGCGGCCCGACGCAAGCGCCCACCGGGTCGACCCCGTCGGTGTGCGAGACGACCGCGATCTTTGAGCGGTACCCGGGCTCGCGTGCGACGCCTGAGATCTCCACCAGGCCGTCGGCGATCTCGGGCACCTCGAGCTCGAACAGCTTCTTGATCAGCTCGGGATCGCGTCGCGAGACGATGATCGAGGGCCCCTTCGTAGAGGGTGAGACCTCCTTGATGACCGCCTTGATGCGCTGCGAATGGTCGTAGCGCTCGCCCTCGACCTGCTCTGACTTGGGCAGCAGCGCCTCGACGCGCTCGCGTAGCTGCACGAGCGTGTAGCGCGAGTCCGACTGCTGCACGATTCCAGTGATCAGCTCGCCGACCCGGTCCCGGTATTCCTCGTACATCATGTCGCGCTCCGCCTCGCGGATGCGCTGGAGGATGACCTGCTTGGCGGTCTGGGCGGCGATTCGGCCGAAGTCCTCCGGGGTGACGTCCCGTTCGTCGATCTGATCGCGGTATTCCTCGAACTTCTTGGGATCGATTTCCGGTTCCTCCGGTTCGCGTAGCTCCCCCGTCTCGGGATCGACCGTTGTTTCCTCGTCGATCGTCTCGACGATCAGGTGTGCCTCCAGGCGCTCCGGGATGATCAGTTCGATCACCCGGAAGTCGGCGGTGTCGCGATCCATTTCCACGCGCGCGTACTTCGCCGAGCCGGGCTGCTTCTTGTATGCCGACAGCAGGGCGTCCTCCAGCGCGACCATCAGCTTCTCGGGCTCTATGCCCTTCTCGCGCGCCAGCGCGTGCATGGCTTCAAGGATCTCGCGTGACATAGGCTGTCTCTCCTACTCCTCGACGAGGTTCGAACGACGGATCTCCGAGTAGGGGATCGTGATGATGCCCCCATCGGACGCAAGCGTGATCTCGCTGTCGGAGGCCCCTACGAGCTCCCCGGTGATGCTTTGGCCGTGAATCGCGGTCGTGTCCTTGGTCCTGCCCATCCGGCCCGTGCGCCGCGCCTCGTCTGGATGGGCGGTCTGCGGGCGGCGGGTCCTGATGCGGGCGCGCCGGCCGACAAAGCGCGTGAAGTGGCTTGGCTTGGTGAGCGGTCTCTCGCTGCCGGGCGAGGAAACCTCTAGCGAATAGCGCTCGCGTAGATCGCTCAGAACGGCGCTGACGCGCTCACACAGCCCCAGCGTGACTCCCTCGGGATGGTCGATGAACACGCGCAGCATCCCATCCGGGAGCAGCTCTGCGAGCAGCACCTCGACTTCAGGCTCCTCGCGAGCCAGGCGCTCTTCTATCTCGGGCTGTATTGCTGCCATCGACATGTGCTCTCTTCCCACGCGCAGGGCGTAAAAAAAGCGGGCGTGCGCCCACTTCCGGTACGGCCAGCCATCGCCTCGACGATGGCTCGAAAGCTGTCGGTCGAGGATAGCACCGGCTCTTGCACGCGTGGCTGCGCATCTCCGTGTGGTCGCGGGACACGGGCTCTCCCCCCTGCGAGGGACCTCTCGACATCCCCGGGGGTGCCGGGTCAGAACATCGAAGCATCGCGACGTGCCCTGTCCCGGTAGATTCGGTAGTCCTCGCGGCCCGGCCGCAGCGAGCACGCCACCGCCAGCGGACGGCAGGCCTCCTGGTGACGGCCTAGGAGCTGCATGGAGCGGCCGAGACAGAACAGGGCATAGTCGTTGGTCGGGGCGATCGAGGTCACGGCCTGGAACTCGGCCGCGGCGCGCTCGTAGCTCTGCACGTGAAACAGCGCCCGTCCGAGCGCCTCGCGGATCGAGGCCTTGGCCGGCTCGAGCTCGCGGGCCTTCATCAGCGCAACGATCGCCGCGTGGTAATCGCCGTGCTCGAGCAGCTCTGAGCCTCGGCGATAGAGCTCGTAGACGCTGTCCATGCGTCTACTCTAGAGCCGCGATCAAGCGCTGTTGCGGAGCTCGATTACCGCGTCGAGGATCGCATCGGCGACGGCGCTCTTGGGCGCCTTCGCGACCGGCTGCGTTCCCGAACGGGCGATGATCGCGACCTCGTTGAGCTCGGACTCGAAGCCTATGTCGGCGCGGGCAATGTCGTTGAGCACGATCGCGTCGAGTCCCTTCTCCTCCAGCTTGCGACGGGCTTCCTCGGCGCCCGACGCTCCATGCTCGGCGGCGAATCCGATGAGCGTCTGATTGGAACGCCGTTGGGCCGCCAGCGTCCGCAGCACGTCGCAGGTCGGCTCGAGCTCAATCCGCAGACGCTCGCGCCCTTGCTTCTTGACCTTGCCCTCGAGCGGCTGCACGGGCCGAAAGTCGGCGACGGCGGCAGCCATCAGCAGAACGTCGCATCGTCCGAACTCCTCTTCGCAGGCGCTCATCAGCTCGCGGGCCGTCTTTACGGCAAACGTCCTCACGCCCTCTGGCGGCTGCAGCGAAACGTTCGCCGCGATCAGCGTCACGTCCGCTCCACGCGCATGCGCGGCTCGCGCGAGCGCCACGCCCATACGCCCCGACGAGCTGTTGCCGACGAAACGCACGCTGTCGATCGGCTCGCGCGTGCCGCCGGCGGTCACGAGCACCCTAAGGCCGCTCCACTCACCGGCATCGTGTTGTGGCCGGGCGCTATTCGTGCCGCCGCCTGTCCGCTGAGCATCGGACGGAGGTGGCGCCCCTGGCATCGCTCGCACGGAAGGATCGGCCAGCACGTCTTCGCAAACGCTCAGCAGACGCGCAGGCTCGGCGAGACGTCCGACTCCCTGCTCGCCGATCGACGCGAGGCGGCCGGTCTCAGGGTCCACTATGCGTATCCCACGGGCGCGCAACAACTCGAGATTGGCCTGCACCGCCGGGCTTTCGTACATGTTGTTGTTCATCGCGGGAGCGACGACGATCGGGCATTTCGCCGCTAGCGCGCACGCGGTCAGCAGGTTGTCTGCCAGCCCATGCGTGAGCTTGGCGATCGTGTTGGCCGACGCTGGCGCGATAACGAAGAGATCGGCGTTGGCCACCAGCTGTAAGTGGCTGAGCGGCCGGTGCGCAGGAGACTCTTCGCCGGGAAAGGCGCCCCGCCAAGAATCCTCTTGGAACTCGTCGATCAGGACGGGGGCGCCCGTGAGTGCCGCAAAGGACGCCTCCCCGACGAAACGTGTGCTCGTGGGCGTCTGGACCGCGCGCATTGTGTGCCCCGCGGCGGTCGCGAGCCGCACGAGCTCGAGCGCCTTATATGCGGCGATACCGCCGCTCACGCCGAGCAAAATACGTGCCATTCCGACCTTCTACAGCCGCACGGTGCCTAACGCAAGCGTCGCTAGGAGACTTGTCGAGCTTACTGCGGAAACGAAAAGCAAGTCAGGCAAGGATGCGGGGAGCGTGGGGTATTGTGCAAGCGAGCGACTGGGACGCCGCCTGGCGCTGCTCATCGCCCTCCTGGCCTATCTGTAGTGGTACTTGATCTTCCCACGCGCTACTTCCTCCAAGGCGATCGTCAGGTAGTTCTTGGAGGCCGTCTCGATCATGGGCGGCGGGAATTCGTCGAAGGCGCCCTCGCCGAGGTTGTGGTAGTAGCTGTTGATCTGCCTAGCGCGCTTGGCGGCGACGAGAACGCTCGCGTAATTGGAGTCGACGTTCTCGAGCAGGCGGTCGATGCGGGGTGAGATCATCAAGTCGTAGTGCCTTTCCTTGTGGACCTGCAGTGTAGTGGCTGGCTGCCGGCGCCAGCCGGAGGCCTGTATAGCGATGCGATCAGTCGAGCCTGCTGGACACGATCCCGACGAGCTCCTCCAGCGCGTCCTCGAGCCGGTCGTTGACCACGACGTAGCTGAACTCCGATCGCGCTCCAAGCTCTTCTTCAGCTACCGCCAGTCGGCGCTCGACCTCCTCCCCGTCGTCGGTGCCGCGTCCGATCAACCGCGCGCGCAGCGCCTCGAGCGAGGGCGGAGCGATGAAGACCTGGACTGAGTCGGGCATCGAGGCGCGCACCTGGC
Organism: Solirubrobacterales bacterium; assembly: GCA_027306855.1. Taxonomy (GTDB): domain Bacteria; phylum Actinomycetota; class Thermoleophilia; order Solirubrobacterales; family Solirubrobacteraceae; genus Palsa-744. The sequence continues at coordinate 14,225 of DAHUYZ010000011.1, forward strand.
GGGCGCCTTGGACCTCGATCTCGAGGACGACCGGTACGCCTGCCTGCAGCCGGCGCTGAAGCTCATCCTGCGGTGTGCCGTAGCGCCTGCCCGCGTAGGCGGCGTACTCGACGAACCCGTCGGCCGCCAGCCGGCGCTCGAACTCAGCCGAGCTCATGAAGTAGTAGTCGACCCCGTCGCGCTCACCCGGGCGGGGCGCCCTGGTCGTCGCCGAGATCGAGAGCTCAAGAGCCGGAATCCGCTCCATCAAGCCTCGAATCAAGGTCCCCTTGCCGACGCCTGAAGGGCCGGTTATGACGAACACGCGCGCCACCGGATGAAGACACTAGTGACGGGGTCGGCCGTGTCGATGAGGTCGACCGCGTCCGGCCGGCGCAGCGCTCACCGACGAAGCAGAGAGACCAGCTCTGTGCGCTGGCGGGCGGATAGACCGCCGATCGTCTTACTCGGCGAGATGCGGCAGTGGGCGAGGATCTTGTTGACCTTGACTCGCCCGTACTTCGGCACGGCGAGCAGCATGTCGAAGACCTTCGCCGTCTCGACATACTCCGGCGGGTCGAGCAGAAGGCTGTGAATCGAGAGCCGGCCGGCCTTCAAGTCGCGCTTTAGTCGTGCGCGCTCTGTGCGAATGCGATTGGCCCGGGCGAGCGCGTCCATGCGCTGGTTGAGCGAGCGCTCCGGCGCGATCGAATGCTTGGGGGCGACAGCGGATGGCATCGTGTCGGTCGCGGTCGGCATGGGCGGCGAGTCTACACTCAAGCGCGCCTCGATCAAGGTCGAAGCCGCGAATTCAGCTCAACCTCAACTCGAGGTAAAGCTATCTGGAGGTTGCTGGATGGTGCTATTGCCCGCTTTGCAGGGGTTTTCGGGTCAGCGAGCTCATCTCAGCTATACGGATGAGCGGCTCGCCAGCAGCTCCTGCGCGATCCGTGCGCCCACCGCCGGATCGCGAAAGCTCTCGGTGCCGACCGCCACCACGGTCGCGCCTGCGTCGAGCAGGTCGCGTGCGTGAGCGGCTCGCTGCACGCCCCCCATGCCCACGACCGGCACGTCGACCGAGCGCGCGACCGCCGCCACCTGAGCGAGGGCGACGGCTCGCACGGCCGCTCCGGACAGGCCGCCCGTTCCACCGCCGAGCCAGGGCCCGACGCGCCCCGCGCCGACGACCCTTGGGGCAAGCGCCATCGCCCGCAACGTATTGATCAACGAGAGCGCGTCCGCGCCCCCGTCGGCGGCGGCCTTCGCGCAGACGACGACGTCGGCGCAGTTCGGCGTCAGCTTGACGATCAGGGGCTTGCCCGTGAGTGGCCGGACCGCGGCGAGCAGCTGTCCCAGCTGGACCGGATCAGACCCGAGGTCGAGCCCTGTCTTTACGTTCGGACAGGAAACGTTGAGCTCGATCGCGGCGATCTCATCGCGCTCGCTGCATGCGGCCACCAGGTCTACGAACTCTTCGATCGTCGATCCCATCACGTTCGTTATCAGCGGGACCGGCAGCGTTGAGAGCTGCGGCAGGTCCCGGCTCATGTATGCGTCCAGACCCGGGTTCGGCAGACCGATCGAGTTGACGAGGCCGGAGGCGGTCTCCCACAGCCTCGGCGGCGGGTTCCCGTCCTGTGCGCGCAACGTAATCGTCTTTGAGACAAACGCGGCGAACGGAAACGCGCAATCGAGCTCCGCCCCAAACACGGCTCGCGCCGCGATCGCATCGAATGTGCCGGAGCCGTTGATGATGGGATGCGCGAGCTCCAGTCCAAGGAACGACACCGGGTGTCTCATGCCGGCGCCCCGACGTGAGCTTCTATCTGCTCGAGCTCGCGCGCATCGACCACCGGCCCATCGACACAGACCCGCAGGTAGCCGCCGTCGCGCCGCGGTACGACGCACCCGTAGCACGCGCCGAAGCCGCAGGCCATCCCGGCCTCGAGCGCAAGCTCCGCCGGCACCGAGCGCGCCGCGCAGAGCGCTCTGACGGCCTCGAGCATCGCCGGCGGCCCGCACGCGTACACGGTCGCGTTCTCCTCATGATCGAGCTCCTCGCTCAGCAACTCGCTTACGACTCCTCGGCGACCCTCCGACCCGTCGTCCGTCGTCAAGCGCGTGTCGTGCAGCAGGCCGGCGCCGAGAGTGTGCGCGCGATCGCGAAAACCGAGCAGCGCAGCGGGCTTGCCCAAGACGTCCTGCAAGAAGATGAGCGGGGCGATTCCGATCCCGCCGCCAACGAGCAACGGGCGCCGGCCGTGTGCGGGTGGCGTAAAGCAGGTGCCCAAAGGCCCGAGCATCCACAGCTCTTCGCCTGCGCGAAGCTCGCACAGCCGCTTTGTGCCCGGGCCCACATCCTCGAGCAGGAAAGACGCCTCGCCGTCTGCCCAGCCCGCGAATGAGAGTGCGCGCGGCAAATAAGGACGCTCGTCCTCGCCCGCGCCCCAGCGCTCGGCGGTGGCAAGCATCGCAAACTGCCCGGCCGCGGGCCGAGGGCCGGCCGGGTCGACCACGCGCAGCAGCCGGTACGGGCCCACACGCTCACAGGCGATCACGCTTACAAGACGTCTCTCCAAGGGCGCGGTTGCGCGTTCGAGTCGCTCATAGGCAGGTGCGGTGGCGTGATCTTCGTTGGGGCTCACCTCACTGCCACCCGGTTGATCTCGGCGGGGTGCTCGAAGCCCCGGTGCAGCTCCTGCAGGGAGAGCACCTCGGGCTCCCCCAGCGATCGCGCGCGCGCGATCGCGCGCGCCGCCGACACTCCCGCCGAGAGGGTCGTCAAGCAGGGGATCCCGTGTGTAACGGCGGCCCGGCGGATCTCCGAGCCGTCAGTACGAGCGCCCGAGCCGGTCGGCGTGTTCACGATCAGGTCGATGTCCCCGCGCTCGATCCAGTCGACCACGTGCGGCGAGCCTTCGCCGATCTTGTTGAGCCGCTGAACGGGGATCCCCATCCTCGAGATCGCCTCGGCCGTCCCGCGCGTCGCAACGATCCGAAAGCCGTTGTCGTGCAGGATCTGGGCCACGGCGAAAGCGCCCGGCTTGTCGGAGTCTGTGACCGTGATGAACGCGGTACCGCCGCTCGGAAGCGGCGAGCCGGCGGCGGCCTGCGCCTTCGCGAACGCCGTCGGGAAGTCGCGCGCTATGCCCATCACCTCGCCGGTCGAGCGCATCTCGGGGCCCAGCACGGAGTCGGCGCCGTCGAAGCGGTCGAACGGCAGGACGGCCTCCTTGACCGAGATGTGATCGCCGAAACCGAGGCCTTCGCGCGTCCGTGGGAGCTCGAGTGCTGCCAGCCGCTCGCCCAGCATGATCCGACACGCAAGCTTCGCCAGCGGCAGGCCGACGGCCTTGGAGACGAACGGGATCGTGCGGGAGGCTCGCGGGTTGGCCTCGATCACGTACAGCCGTCCCGCGTGAACGGCGTACTGGACGTTGAGCAGCCCGACGACACCGATGCCAAGGGCGATGTCCCGCGTAGCGGTCCTTATCTGCTCGAGCATCTCCTCGCCGAGCGAGTGCGGAGGCAGCACGCAGGCGCTGTCGCCGGAGTGCACTCCGGCCTCCTCGACGTGCTGCATGATGCCGCCGATCCAAACGTCCTCGCCGTCGCAGAGCGCGTCCACGTCGACCTCCACCGCATTCTCCAGGAAGCGGTCGAGAAAGATGGAGGGCGCCCCCAGTCGGTCCGTCGCAGCACCGATGCCCTCGTGCTTCAGGTAATCGGCGAGATCGTCCCGTGAATAGACGATCTTCATCGCGCGACCTCCCAGCACGTAAGAGGGGCGGCCGAGTAAGGGATACCCCACGCCATTGGCCTTCTCCAGCGCTTCCTCGATCGAATAGGCCGTCGCAAAGGGCGGCGCCTCATAGCCCAAGCGCTTCAACAGATCGCCGAAACGCCCTCTGTCCTCCGCCAGGTCGATCGCCTCGACGCTCGTGCCGAGCAGAGGGACGCCGGCGGCCTGCAGTCCCGCGGCGAGCTTCAGCGGCGTCTGGCCACCGAACTGGACGATCACCCCCTCGGGGCGCTCGATCTCGATCACGCCGAGCACGTCTTCGAGTGTGAGCGGCTCGAAATAGAGACGGTCGGACGTGTCATAGTCGGTGGAGACGGTCTCGGGATTGCAGTTGATGATCACGGCGTCGCGTCCGGACTCGCGAACGGTCATCGCGGCGTGCACGCAGCAGTAGTCGAACTCGATTCCCTGCCCGATGCGGTTCGGGCCGCCCCCGAGGATCACGACCGACTCGCTCCCTCCGCGCGCAACCTCATGCGCGGCCCGACGCTCCCAGCCGGAGTAGTAGTAGGGCGTCCGGGCCGCGAACTCCGCGGCGCAGGTGTCAACCGACTTGAATGAGCGCTCCCCTTCGAAGGGGCCGTTTGGATCGGTGGCGATTGCCTCCAGCTCGTGCAGAAACCAGCGGTCGATCGACGTGCGCGTATGCACAGGCTCGATGCCGACTCCGCGGCGCAGCAGCTCGAGGATCGTCTCGTAACGGTCGGCCGCCGGGGTGTCGAGGGTGGCGAGCAGCTCGCCGTCCTCGGCACCCTCGAGCCGGGGCGGCTTGTCGAGCTCGCGCGAGCGCAGCGCCTTGCAGAATGCCTGGGCGAACGTGCGCCCGATCGCCATGACCTCCCCCACCGACTTCATGTGCGTGGAGAGCGCCGGTGCTGCGCCCGGGAACTTCTCGAACGCGAAGCGCGGCCACTTCACAACGACGTAATCGATCGCCGGCTCGAAGCTCGCGGGCGTGACACCCGTGATGTCGTTGTCGATCTCCTCCAACAGATATCCGACCGCCAGTCGCGCCGCGATCTTTGCGATCGGAAAGCCCGTTGCCTTGGACGCGAGCGCCGAGGAGCGCGACACGCGCGGGTTCATCTCGATCACGAGGATCTCCTCGGTGTCGGGATTGACCGCGAACTGGACGTTCGATCCCCCCGTCTCCACGCCGACCGCCCTGATGACGGCAATCGCCTGGTCGCGCAGGCGTTGATACACCGCGTCTGAGAGCGTCTGTTGCGGCGCCACCGTCACCGAGTCGCCCGTGTGCACGCCCATAGGGTCGACGTTCTCGATCGAGCAGACGATCACGACGTTGTCCGCGTGGTCGCGCATCACCTCGAGCTCGAACTCCCCCCAGCCGAGTACCGACTGGTCGAGCAAGACCTGACCGATCGGGCTGGCCTCGAGACCCCGTTTGACGATCGTCTCGAACTCCTGCTCTGTACGAGCGATCCCGCCGCCACGTCCACCGAGCGTGTAGGCGGGACGCACTATGCACGGCAGGCCGATGCCGGGGAGCGCCGTAAGCGCCTTCTGCACTCCACGCTGAATGTCCACGTAGCCGCCCTGACCCTGGCCGTTGCGTGAATCGCCGCCCGCGTGGGGATCGGCGTCGTCGACCCAGCCGGAGACAATTACGCTGGCGGGCATGCGTAGGCCCGCGCCTTCCATCGCGGCCCGGAACAGCTCTCTGTCCTCGGCGCACGCGATCGCCTCGTAGTTCGCGCCGATCAACTCGACCTCGAAGCGCTCCAGCGTCCCGTCGTCGTGCAGCGCCTTCGCGAGGTTCAGGGCGGTCTGGCCTCCGAGCGTCGGCAGCAGCGCGTCGGGGCGCTCGCGCTCGATTACCTTGGCTACGGGCCCCGGCAGAAGTGGCTCGACGTACGTGGCGTCCGCGAACTCGGGGTCGGTCATGATCGTTGCGGGGTTCGAGTTGACGAGCACGACCTGAAAGCCCTCTTCGCGCAACACCTTGCACGCCTGGGCGCCGGAGTAGTCGAACTCCGCCGCCTGCCCGATCACGATCGGCCCGGAGCCGAGGATCAGGATCTTCTTGATGTCCTCACGCCGCGGCAATGCGCTCCAAGAAACGGTCGAACAGGTGCAGGCTGTCGTGCGGACCGGGCCCCGCCTCCGGGTGGTATTGAACCGCGCCCCCCGGCACCTCGAGTAGCTCGAATCCCTCGACAGTGCGGTCATAGAGATTGACGTGCGTCAGCCTTGCCGCGCCGTAATCGGTCTCCCATCGAACCGGCTCGTCGCTCTCCAGGCGCTCGGCCCCCCCGGGACCGAGCACCGCGAAGCCGTGGTTCTGAGAGGTGATCTCAACGCGGCCCGTCTGCAGGTCCTTGACCGGATGATTGGCGCCGCGATGGCCGAACGGAAGCTTGTACGTGCTCAGGCCGAGCGCCCTGCACAGAAGCTGATGACCGAGGCAGATGCCCCAGACGGGCTTGCGGCCGACGAGCTCGCGCAGGGTTTGCACGATTTGCTCGAGCGCGGCAGGATCCCCTGGTCCGTTGGCCACGAAGACCGCATCCGGCTCGTCTTCGAGCAGCATGTGCGCGGATGTCGAGCACGGATACAAAGCGACTCGAGCCCCGCGCGCAACGAGATTGCGAACGATCGAAGACTTGATGCCCGTGTCGATGACCGCGACCAGAGGCCCGTCGCCGGAGCCGTGCAGGCTCATCTCGTGTGGCGTGACGACGCTCGCAAGGTCCCGTCCGGCCATTGGGGGCTCCGCGTCCAGCAACGCGCGCGCGTCCGCTTCGGCGGTTGTGCCTTGGAAGATCCCGCCCCGCATCGCGCCTGCGTCGCGGATGTGGCGCACGAGCGCTCGCGTGTCAACGCCGCTGATCGCAGGAACGCCGCAGTCACACAGCCAGTCGAGCCATCCCCGCTCCGCTCCCGGCGCATCCTCGCGATTGCGCGCCTCGCGCATGATTGCTGCGCGCGCCCACACACGCTCGGACTCCATCGCCCGCGCACTGACGCCGTAGTTGCCGATGTGGGGGTATGTGAACGTGATCAGCTGCCCCGCAAACGAGGGATCGGTCATCGACTCCTGGTAGCCGGACATCCCGGTCGTGAATACGACCTCCCCCACCGCGTTCCCAGCGGCGCCGCACGCCTCCCCGTCAAACCGCGTGCCGTCTTCGAGCAGCACGTATGCGTCGCGCCCGTTCATCGGGCGGACACCACCGAGAAGGCGCGCTCGCGGAAGGCGATCGCTCCGGCCGCCACCGTCAAGAGCACCTTTCCGCGCAGACGCCTGCCGGCGAAGCAGCAGTTATCCGAACGGCTCCCCCAGCCGTGCTCGCCGGCAAACCACTTGCTCTCCAGGTCCACGAGCGTCACGTTCGCGGCCTCGCCGACGAGCAGCGTTGGGGTCGGCAGCTCGAACAGCGCCGCGGCAGCCGTCATGCGCTCCACGAGCAGCGCCAGATCGACGATGCCCGGCAGGACAAGCTCGGTATAGAGCGCCGCGAAGGCCGTCTCCAGCCCGGTCGTGCCCATCGGCGCCTGCTCGAAGGGCACTTCCTTCTCTTCGCGCGAGTGGGGCGCATGGTCGGTGGCCACGCAGTCGATCACGCCACTGCGAAGCCCCTCGATGATCGCCTGCCTGTCCTGCTCGCTGGCGAGCGGCGGGTTCATCTTCATGCGCGTGTCCAGTCCGCGCACGTCCTCGTCGGTCAGCAGCAGGTGATGGGGCGTCACCTCGCCGCTCACGTCGTATCCGCGCTCCTTGGCGGCCGCGAGTGCGCGAACGGACGCCTCGCAGCTCAGATGCTGGAAGTGCACCCTGCCGCTCTCGTACCCGGCCAGCTCGGCGTCGCGGGCGACCATCGTCGACTCGCTGATAGTCGGTATTCCACCGACCCCAAGGGCCGCGCTGAGGGCTCCCTCGCACATGCTGCCGCCGCGCGAGAGCGACGGATCCTCCTCGTGCAGGGTGAGCACGCCACCGCACAGTCGCTGGTACTGGAGGGCCTTGCGCAGCAACCCGGCGCTCGTCACGGGCCGGCCGTCGTCTGTAAACCCGAGCGCACCCGCCGCTCGCAACTCGGCCATCTCGGTCAGCTCCTGTCCATCTGAGCCCTTGCTGATCGTGGCGAGGAAGCCGACCGGAACGCGCGCCTCGCGGCCTGCCGCCTCTGTAGCGGAGCGCAACAGCGGCGCGCTGTCGAGCACGGGATCGGTGTTGGGCATCGCGATCACGGCCCCAAAGCCGCCGGCTGCCGCCGCTCGCGTGCCCGTCTCGAAGTCCTCCTTGTGCTCCTGTCCAGGGCTGCGAAGGTGGACATGCGGGTCGACGAACGCAGGCAGCAGGTGACGTCCACGCCCCTCGAGCACCTCCCCACGCCTCTCGGTGCTCAGCGTGGAGGGCTCAGCGATCTCGACGATGCGACCGTTCTCGATGAGCACATCAGCGGGGCCGTCAATGCCGGCTCGAGGATCTAGCAGGTGCGCTTCGCGCACGAGCAGACTCGCTAGCGGCATCTCGCTGTGTGCCAGCTGACGAGCAGCCATCACGCGAGCTGAGGCTCGGGGACTGGGCTGAACGTGCGCGCGCCGCTCAGCAGCTCATACAGAACCGCCATCCTCACGACGACGCCCGCCTGCACCTGGGCGGTGATCAGTGTTCGCGGCGAGTCGACCACCTCGCCCGAGAGCTCAACGCCGCGGTTGACCGGGCCGGGGTGCATGACCAGCTGGCGCGCCGAGACGCGTCGTCGATTGATCTGGAAGGCCGCGGCGTACTCGCGCAGCGACGGCACCCATGCCTCGCTCATACGCTCATGTTGCATCCGCAGCGCGTACACCACGTCGGCCTGGGCGATCTCATCGAGGCTGAAGCGCACCTCGCAGCCGAGCGCCCCGATCTCGCGTGGGATGAGTGTCGGCGGGCCCGCCACCGTCACATTTGCCCCCATGCGTGAGAACGCCAGGATGTTCGAGCGCGCAACGCGCGAGTGGGCAACGTCGCCGACTATCCAGATGGAGGCGCCGTCGAGCGCTCCGAGCTTCTGTCGCAGGGTGTAGACGTCGAGCAGCGCCTGCGTTGGGTGCTCGTGCTTGCCGTCGCCTGCGTTGACGATCGCGGCGCCCGTCCAGCCGGCGACGAGCGCCGCGGCGCCGACCCATGGAGTACGGATCACGATCGCGTCCGGCTTGTGTGCGCCAAGCGTTAATACGGTGTCCTTCAACGACTCGCCCTTCTCGACGCTCGAGCCGCCCGAGGCGAAATTGACGACGTCGGCCGACAGCCGCTTGGCCGCCAGCTCGAACGAGCTGCGAGTGCGGGTCGAGGCCTCGTAGAACAGGTTGAGGACCATCCGGCCGCGCAGCGCGGGCACCTTCTTGATCTCACGATCGGAGACCTCCGCGAAGCGCGCCGCCTGCTCGACGATGCGCTCGATATCGGCGCGCTCGAGCTCTGAGATCGACAGCAGATGCCTCATGCGCTCACGCTCTTGCGATCGCGCGAGAGCAGCTTGATCGCGACCTCATCGACGCCGTCGAGCTCCTTGACGCGTACGCTCACGTGCTCGTCGCGCGAGGTCGGCAGGTTCTTGCCGACATAGTCGGGACGAATCGGCAGCTCTCGGTGGCCGCGGTCGGCGAGTACCGCGAGCTGAACCCGCTCGGGACGGCCGTAGTCGAACAGCGCATCGATGGCGGCGCGCACGGTGCGACCCGTGTAGAGAACGTCATCGACGATCACCACAGTCAGTCGCGACAGATCGAAGTCGATGTGAGAGGCGTGTACGACCGGCGCCTGCAGCCTGCTGGAAACGTCGTCGCGATAGAAGCCGATATCAAGATCGCCAAGCGGCGCCTGCACTCCGAGCAGGTCGCTCAGCTGCTTGCGCAGGCGCTCCGCGAGGATCGCCCCACGACGATGAATGCCAACGAGCCCGACCGCAGTCAGCATGTTGCGCTCGGCTATCTCGTGGGCGATGCGGACCAAGGCCCGCCGCATCTCGTCCTCTCCGAGGACGACCTTGCCTTCGTTCATTTTTCCTTCCTGGCCTCACTGGACCGGGTTAAAGGAGCGCTCAGAATGTATCAGGACGCGGTGACGGCCTCGGTGTCCTGCTCGCCCGTCGCTTGGTCTGACGGGCGGCGGGTCTGCCAGCGGATCAGCTGCGGCGCGCCCCTCTCCGGGAAGGGGATCTCGATCGAGTCGAAGTCGCGCGGGGACTGTGTGTTCGCGAACACGGCGCGTGCCTCCTCTCGCAGCTCGCCACCCCAGTAGCGCGTCGAGATGTGCGTCAGCGCGAGCATCCTCACATCGGCTGCTCGTGCGAGCTCGGCCGCCTGGCGAGCCGTGCTGTGACCGGTCTGGCGCGCCCGCTCGCTCTCCTGCTCGGCGAACGTAGCCTCGTGCACGAGCAGATCGGCTTCATGGGCCGCGATCGCGATCGCCTCACACGGGCTCGTATCGCCTGAGATGAGCACCTTGCGGCCCTGGCGCTGCTCGCCGATGACCTGCTCCGGTCTGACCCCCGCCACCGTCTCCCCGCGCGTGAGCCTGCCGAAGTCGGGTCCCGGTGTCACGCCGAGCTGTTGCGCGAGATCCGCGTCGAAGTGGCCGGGCCTTGGGTCCTCGACGATCGCATAGCTGACCGCTGAAGCCCCGCGATGGCTGGCCGGCACAGGCGTCACCGCATAGCCGTCGAAACGAGTCGTCTGAGCGCCGTCGAGCTCGATCACGCCCAGCTCGTACGGCAGTCTTCCGTAGACGAAACGCAGCGAATCCATGATCTGGCGCAGCCCCTTCGGTCCGTAGATCGCGAGTGGCTGCTCCCGCTCGCGCAGCGCGAACGACTTGAGCATGCCCGGCAGCCCCAACCAGTGGTCGGCGTGGAAGTGCGTTATGAAGATGGCGTCGAGATCCGCGAGGCCGATCGATCGCAACAGCTGGCGCTGTGTGCCTTCGCCGCAGTCGAACAGCAGGCGGTCGCCCCCGAAGCGCACCAGGATCGAGGGCAGCCCGCGCCGAGGGCTCGGGACCGAGCCACCCGTGCCGGCGAAGAACACCGAGAGGTCCATTTGCCCGCAACGGTAGCGGCACGAGTCAACCTCGGGCGCTTGGCCTGACCGCGCGAGCTCGTCTTACGGGTTGCGCGGCCACACGTTCCGGCCCCTGCACGCACGTGCCGTAAGCTCTGGGCGTACAGGCGTCGCGCGCCGGCGCCGTCTGCGCCCGTAGCTCAGTGGATAGAGCGTCCGCCTCCGGAGCGGAAGGTCGCGTGTTCGAATCACGCCGGGCGCGTAACGAGCGGTGGTCTGAGGGTCCGGTCAGAGGGTCTACGCTTCGTTGCGATGAGCTCCCAGGTCCCCATAGCGGCGCTTCTCTCGCGGGAGAACGTGATCCAGCTCGTTCCGACGGTCGTGCTGGGGTCGCTGTATGCACGGCGCGCGCGGACGCTTGCCAGGAGCACACACCCGGTCCCGGCATGGCGGCAGGCATGCTTCTACGGTGGATTGGCCACGATCCTGTTCGCGCTTCTCTCCCCGATCGGCGAGTTGAGCGACGAACTGCTCTACATGCACATGGTCGAGCACCTGATGATGGGGGAAATCGCATCGCTTTTGATCGTGCTCGGCTTGACAGGGCCGCTGCTTGCGCCGGTTCTGCGCATTAGTTTCTTCGATCGTCTGCGGGTGCTCTCCAATCCGCTGATCGCCTTCCCGCTGTGGGCGATCGACATGTACGTGTGGCACCTCCCGTTCTTCTACCAGGCGGCACTCAACCATCTCGCCGTGCACGCTCTCCAGCACACGATGTTCATCGCATTCGGGATCAACATGTGGCTGTGCCTGTTCGGGCCGCTGCCCAAGCCGCAGTGGTTTGGGAACCTCGGGAAGCTCTTCTACATCATTGCGGTGCGCCTGACCGGCGGGGTGCTCGGAAACATCTTCTTGTGGTCGGGGACGGTCTTCTACCCGTTCTACAAGCACCCCGACTCCGTGCATCACATCTCGGCTCTGACCGACCAGCGGATGGCGGGTGGAATCATGATGACCGAGGAGAGCATCCTCACCCTGTGTCTGTTCTGCTGGCTCTTCCTGCGTGCCGCCAGCGAGAGCGAGCAGCGTCAGGAGCTGCTCGACTTCGCCCAAGATCACGGGGTTGAGCTGAGCGATGAGCGTGCGGCGCGGGCAGTGGCCGCCGGGATGGGCGATCAACTGCGGCGGCGACTGGAACAGAGCGCCCGCGTCGCGGGGCCCAGCTGATCAGCCGCCAGCGACTGCGGGGAGGATCGTGAGCTCCGCCCCATCCTGGACCGGCGTGTCGAGGCCGTCGAGAAAGCGGATGTCCTCGCCGCCGATATAGACGTTGACAAAGCGTCGCAGCGAGCCGTCCTCGTCGGACAGGCGCTCGCCGAGCTCCTCGAAGCGCGCATAAAGGTCGTCGAGCACCTCGCGGACCGTCGCTCCTTCGAGCTCGGCTTCGGTGGCGCCGCCTGCCGCGGAGCGAAGCTGGGTGGGGATCTTGACCTTTACCGCCACCCCGATCAGCCTCCCACCGCCGCGAGCGCCGCCACGCTCCTGCTCGGATCCGGCGCCTGCTCGACCAGCGTCTGGAACTGCTCCACTGACGGCTCGATCTCGTGCGCGGTGAACGTGTCGCGCACCGCGTCCAGCGTCTTCAGGCCCTCGCCTGTGATGACCAGCACGACGCGCTCGTCAGGGTCGATGTCCCCGCGCCGGGCCAGCTTGGCCAGCACGGCCGTCGTCACTCCGCCCGCCGTCTCCGTGAAGACGCCAGTCGTCTGGGCGAGCAACGCGATCCCCTCGCGGATCTCCTCGTCGCTGACCGAGTCAATCGATCCGCCGCTGCGCCGTGCCTCTTCGAGCGCGTATGGGCCATCCGCGGGATTGCCGATCGCGAGCGACTTGGCGATCGTGTCGGGCTTTACCGGCCTGCATACTTCATGCCCGGCGGCGAAGGCGTCCGCGATCGGCGCGCAGCCTTGTGCCTGGGCGCCGTTCATCTTTGGCAGCTCGCCTTTGACGAGACCCAGCTCGCGCCACTCGGCAAAGCCTTTGGCGATCTTCGTAAACAGCGAGCCCGACGCTGTCGGCACCACGCAGCGGTCTGGCAGCTTCCAGCCGAGCTGCTCGGCGATCTCATACGCGAGCGTCTTCGAGCCCTCCGCGTAGTAGGGGCGCAGGTTGACATTGACAAACGCCCAGTCGCGCTCCGCTGACAGCTCGGTGCACAGGCGATTGACGTCGTCGTAGGTGCCCTTGACCGCCACCAGCTTGCATCCGTAGACGCCTGTCGCAAGGATCTTCTGCTCCTCCAGGTCGGCCGGTATGAAGATGAAGGACTCAAGACCGAGCGCGGCCCCGTGGGCGGCGACGGAGTTCGCGAGGTTGCCGGTGGAGGCGCACGCGATCACGTCGAAGCCGAGCTCGCGCGCACGAGCGGTGGCGACCGACACGACGCGGTCCTTGAAGGAATGCGTGGGGTTGGCCGCATCGTTCTTGACCCATACCTCGCGCAGGCCGAGGCGCTTGGCGAGACGGTCGGCCCTGATCAGGGGAGTGCAGCCGGCCGGCAATCCGACGCGCGAGGCAAGCCTGCCCGACGGGCCCGGAGGTCCTCCCACGAGCGGCAGGAAGTCCGCATAGCGCCAGATGTTCTGGGGGCCGGCCTGGATGCGCCGGCGCAGGCCTTCGACGTCGGGAGCGCCGCCGTCGGAGAGCAGATGATCATGGTCGTAGGTGACTTCGAGCGGCCCGAAACAACGCTCGCACACGTACAGCGCCTCGAGCGGATACTCGCTCCCGCACTCTCTACATCTGAGGTTCCTGACAGCCACTTGGGCTCCTTCCGTCATCTTGCACTTCGCCGGTGAACCGTGTGGCGAAGAGCCGGGAAGCCCGCCACACATCTGTCTGGAATTGGCACCTTCCCGCCGTGACGCGGTGGTTGCCGGGGCTTCGTCGGGCCAGTCCCTCCACCCCTCTGGATGTGTCCAGCTATGTGCCGGCCAGTATAGGGAACCTCGCGACGGAACGCAACATAAGGGCCGGTAACGTCCCCGACGCCGTGGTGTAGGGCCTGCTGTGAGCAGCCCCGAGAACGCGTCTGAGCTCCAATCGCATGAGTACGCCCCGGAGGAACGCGCGATCCCGTTCGAGCCGCTCGAACCAGCCGCCAAGAAGCGCATGCTGATCATCGTGAATCCGTATGCGACTACCGTTTCCGATCGACTGCGCAACCTCGTCGTCTACGCGCTTCAGGGTCGCTACGAGGTCGACGCGGTCGACACGCAGGAGCGGGGGCACGCGATCGAGCTCTGTCGCGAGGCGGCGCATGAGGGCTACGACGTGGTCGTCGCGTTCGGTGGCGACGGCACCGTCAACGAAGCCGCCAACGGGCTGCTCGGCTCCTCGACGCCGCTCACGTGCCTGCCGGGCGGCTCGGCGAACGTCTACGGCAAGATGCTCGGGATTCCCGGCGAGCTCGTCGACGCGACCGAGCAAGTGCTCGCGATGGCTGACGACTGGCGTCCTCGCAAGGTCGATCTCGGCGTCGTCAACGGGCGCTGTTTCACGTTCGCCTCAGGACTCGGGCTCGACGCGAGCGTGGTGCGCCGTGTCGACTCCAATCCGCGCCTGAAGGCAAGGCTCGGCGCCTATTACTTCACGTGGGCGGCGATCAGCACGTTCACGCGCCGATACCTGCTGCGCCCCCCGCACCTGACCGTGGAGGTCGACGGCGAACGCTACGGCGGAGTCACCGCGATCGTCCAGAACGGCTCGCCGTTCACGTACTTCAAGGATCGCCCGATCGAAGTCGCCGACGGGCCGGCGCTCGACTCGGGCACGCTGGCGGGGTGCGTGTTGCGGCGGGCGCGTCCCATAGACATGCCGACGATCGCGTTTCGTGCGTTCTCAAAACGCGCGCGCGTGACCCGCCACCGCCAAGTAGCCTCGCTGCCAGAGTCGATCGAGCTGACGGTGCAGAGCGCCGACGGCGAGCCGCTACCTCTCCAGGTGGACGGCGACTATCTCGGGGACGTGATGGAGGCTCGCTTCTCCGTCATGCCCGGCGCGCTTAGCGTCGTGTCCTAGAGCCTGCCCCTAGCCTGCTCCTCCAGGCGTGACGCGATAGGCGTCGAACACGGACTCGGTGTTGCGCAGGCGGTTGATCGCGCCCTTGATGCTCTGGTTGTCGGCCAGTTCGACGACGAAGCGGTTCTTGACCATCGGCGGGCTCGACAGGCAGCGCGCTTCGAGGATGTTGGCGCCCGACTCCGAGAAGGCGCGCGAGAGGTCCTCGAGCAGGCGGTGGCGGTCCCACGCGTCGACGTGGACTTCGACGACGAACGAGGTCGCCTGATCGCCTTCCCAGCCGACTTTCGTAAAGCGTTCGGGATTGCGGTGCAGCAGGCGGGCGTTCGGGCAGTCCTTGCGGTGGATCGTGATCCCCCGGCCAAGCGATATGTAGCCTACGATCGGATCCCCCGGGACCGGCCGGCAGCACTTGGCCAGGCGCAGCATCACGTCATCGACACCGTCGACCCTGATCCCGTACTGCGCGGAGGAGCTGGTGGCGCGCCGTCGTGGCCTGCCGACCTTCAATAGATCGCCGGCCAATGCGCCGTCGGCCGAATCGCCGTGCTTGAGGCGCTGCAGCAGCTTGTTGACGACGACCTTCGGCGAGATCTTTGCCGAGCCCAGCGCTATGTAGAAGTCGTCCGCTTTACGAAAGCCCATCTCGCGGATGACGTCGGCGAGCAGCGGGGAGCCAGTGATCTTCTGGGCGGGGAGCCCCTGCTTGCGCAGATGCTCCTGCAAGAGGTCGCGGCCGGAGTGCTCGGTGTCCTCACGCGACTCCGCCTTGAACCATTGCTTGATCTTGTTGCGCGCCCTCGTCGTCTTGACCATCGCCAGCCAGTCGCGCGAGGGCCCGCGCTCGCGCTTAGCGGTGAGGATCTCGACCCGGTCGCCGGAGCGCAGCTCGTAGTGGAGCGGCACGATCTTGCCGTTCACGCGCGCGCCTACGCAGCGATGGCCGATCTCGGTGTGGACCTCATAGGCGAAGTCCAGCGGCGTGGCGCCGGCCGCCAGCGACTTGACCTCGCCCTTCGGCGTGAACACGTAGACCTCGTCCTCGAACAGGTCGGTCCGCAGGCTCTCCATGAACTCCTGCGGATCAGACATCTCCTTCTGCCAGTCGAGCATCGAGCGCAGCCACTTCATCTTGGCGTCCTCATCGGGGCCGGCGGAAGCGTCCTTGGACTTCGGGCGCTGCTTGTACATCCAGTGCGCCGCCACTCCGAACTCGGCCATGTCGTGCATCTCTTGGGTGCGGATCTGGATCTCCAGCGGCCTTCCCTCGGGTCCGATCACCGTGGTGTGCAGCGACTGGTACATGTTGAACTTCGGCATCGCTATGAAGTCCTTGAAGCGCCCGGGCAGCGGCTTCCAGAGCGAGTGGATGACGCCCACTGCGCCGTAGCAGTCCTTGACCGTCTCGACGATCACGCGCATCGCCGTCAGGTCGTAGATCTCGTTGAACTCGCGGCCCTTCTTGGTCATCTTCGAGTAGATCGAGTAGAAGTGCTTGGCCCTCCCGGCGATCTGGGCGCTCACGCCGAGCGTCTCGAGCTCGCGAGCAAGGTACTCGCCGGCCTGCGCCACATAGCGCTCGCGATCCTCGCGCTGCTGGGAGACGAGCTCCTTGATCTCGCGGTACTTGCGCGGATGCAGGGTGGCAAAGGCAAGATCCTCGAGCTCCCACTTGATCGCGTGGATTCCGAGGCGATGCGCAAGCGGCGCATAGATCTCGAGCGTCTCGCGCGCCTTCTCCATCTGCTTTTGCTTCGGCATCGCTTCGATCGTGCGCATGTTGTGCAGGCGGTCCGCGAGCTTGATCAGGATGACCCGCGGATCGGTGGCCATCGCGACCATCATCTTGCGGTAGTTCTCGGCCTGCGCCTCGTCGCGCGACTGGAAGGTGATGCCCGTCAGCTTGGTGACGCCGTCGACGATCGAAGCTATTTCCTCGCCGAAGCGCTCGCGCACCTGCGCTATCGAAGCGGAGGTGTCCTCGACAGTGTCGTGCAAGAGCGCCGCGCACAGCGTCTCGGTATCCAGGCGCATGCCGGCGCAGATGCGCGCCACCCCTACCGGGTGGACGATGAAGTCCTCCCCTGACTTGCGCCGCTGCGCCGCGTGGTGCTCGCAGGCGAACACGAACGCGTCCTCGACTCGGTCGCGGTCGATCTCCACGGCCGCGTCGGCCGCGTGCTCGGAGACGATCGCGAACAGATCCTCGAGCAGTCGTCGCTCGAGCTCGCCGAGCTGCGCCCGACGACGACGACGCTCTACGTCGGGAGGAGGAGCTGCATCGACCGAGGTGGGCCGGCTATCGGACATGGATCAATCGTAGCCTCCTCGATCGGCGCCGGTTGGGCGTGGCGCAGCACCAGGCGAGGCTCGCTGACGCCGTTCCACTCGTTGACCTCGAGTGTGAAAGTGGCCTGCGCGGGCTCACCCTCGGCCACCCCGAGCTGAGCGCCGCGACCGAACGCTACGGCGGGCGCATGGGCATCGCCGCAGCTCACGGTGAAGCGCGCGTGCTTTCCTTCTCCCATGGTCCGTACATTGGCGATCGTCGCGTCCTCGAGCATGAGGGACACGACGGGGTTGCCCCGTCCGAATGGGGCGAGCATCGCGAGCTCTTCGGCCAGCGCCATCCCGATCTCGCTGGTCTTCACGATCGCGTCGACGCGCTCGACCTCGATGAGCTGCTCGGGCAAAAGCGCCTGCTCGGCGTAGGCATCGAGCGCTTCGGCGAGCGCCGGGACGCACGAGCTCTCGACCTCCAAGCCGGCGGCCGCGCTGTGTCCCCCGTAGCGCAGCAGATGCTCCGAGCAGGCCCTCAGTCCACCGAGCAGGTCAAAGCCCTCGATGCTGCGCCCCGATCCGCGTCCACGTTCCCCGTCGAGCGAGATCAGCACCACAGGCCGGCGGCTGTGCTCGGCAAGACGCGAGGCCACGATGCCGACCACACCAGGATGCCAGCCCTCGCCGGCGAGCACATATGCGGAGCGTGGAGCGATGCTCGCCAACTCGTCGAGCTGAGCTTGCGCCTGGAAGCGAATCGCCTGCTCGATGTGTCTGCGTTCGCTGTTGATTGCATCGAGCTCACGCGCGATCTGGGCGGCTCGTGCGGGATCTTCGGTCAGCAGCAGCTCGAGCGCGGCGTCCGCTCGCTGCAGGCGTCCCGCCGCATTGATGCGGGGACCGAGCGCAAAGGCGACCGCGCGCTCATTCACGCGCGAAGGGTCGATCCGCGCGACCGTCATCAGCGCCCTTACGCCTTGCTTGGCGGTCGCGGCGAGAGCACGTAGGCCCAGACGTGCCAGCGTGCGGTTCTCGCCGCGCAGCGAAACTACGTCGGCGATCGTCGCCATCGCAACGAGATCGAGGTCTTCGTCGAGCTCGCGAGCATCACGTCCAGCAGCCTGCAGGACGCCCTGGGCGAGCTTGTGGGCGACGGCGGCGCCACACAGCGCCGCGCACGGGTAGTCGCCGATCGCGGGGTGCACGATCTGCGCATCGGGGAGCCTGCCGTCACTTAAAGGCGCGTGATGGTCTGTGACGACCACCTCGATACCGAGAGCGCGCGCCGCGGCGACCTCCTCCACGGAGGTTATGCCGCAGTCCGCGGTCACGAGCAGCCCGGTGTCTCGCTCGGCCAGCCGCTTGACCGTCGAAAGGCTCAAGCCGTAGCCGTCGGCGCGATCGGGCAGATACCAATCGACGTTCGCTCCGATCCGGCGCATAGCACGCACGAGAATCGCCGTCGAGCACACGCCGTCGACGTCGTAGTCGCCATGGATGGTGATGCGCGTGCCGTCCCGCGCATGCTCGAGCACACGCTGCGCCGCCGCGTGGAGGCCCCCAAAAGCGTCGAGCGAGTGCGTTTCGTCAGCGTCGAGGAACGCCTGAGCCATCGCCGGGTCTGAAAGGCCACGCCTCACGAGCACTTGGGCGAGCGCCGTGCTGGACTGAAGCCGCTGCGCGAGCAGCGCGACCTCGCGCGGGTCGCAGTCTGGGGCCTGAAAGCGGACCATTGCCCGCTTCACCCTAGGGAGCCGACTGGACGGAATCAGGCGGAGCCCAAAGCACGCATCCGCTCGCGGCGGATGCCCTCGAAGTAGACGAGGGCAATGCCGATCAAAGTGCCCGGCACCGCGTACAGCACCACCGCTATATCGGTGGCCTTGATCCCCGGCACCGCAAGCGTCGAGGTCTTGACGCTGTAGATCACGAGGCCCGACAGCACCGCGCCGAGCAGCGATCCGACGAAGGCGCCGACGATCCCGCCCCAGAAGCGGTCGGGCAGCCAGATCGTGAAGTGCCAGATCGACAGGCCCATGATGACCCAGCCGAGCGCGCCCATCAGCGTGACCTCCCGTGCCTGCGGTTTCTGGGTTGCCGCCGATGTTTCGGCGGATCCTTGAGCACCACTTCCTCCGGGGCGAGATCGGCTCCCGGAGCGGGCTTTGGCTGCTCCGTCCGCTCGGGCTCGATATCACGCACCAGCTTGTCGAACTCCTCCTTGGAGAGCCGCTCGCCGGGCTCCTCGGAGAGCGTCCTCGTGGCGCGCCGCTTGGGGCCCGGCTCGACGTCGACGGGGACGCCGCCGGTAGCCGTCGCGTAGGCGGGCATGAAGCCGAGCTCGCGCACGATGCGCAGGCGACGGTTGCGATAGACCCCCTCGCGCTCCTTCCAATGAGTGAGCACCGGCGAGGCGATAAAGATCGACGAGTAGGCGCCCGAGGCGATCCCGACCATCATCGCGAAAGCGAAGTCCTTCAAAGTCGCCCCGCCGAACAGCAGGATCGAGACGACCGGCAACAGCGTGCAGAAGCTGGTCGCGAGCGAGCGTGTCAGGACCTCGGACATCGAGCGGTTGACGATCTGCGAGAACGCGGCTCTCGGCATGCGCGGCACGTTCTCGCGCACGCGGTCGAACACGATGATCGTGTCGTACATCGAGTAGCCCAAGATCGTGAGCAGCGCCGCCACCGTCGCGGTCGTGACTTCGCGGCCCGTCAGCGAGTAGACGCCGGCCGTGATCAGAAGATCGTGCATCAGGGCGATCAGGACGGGCACGGCGTACTTCCACTCGAAGCGAAGCGCTATGTAGGCGGATATCACGAGCAGCGAGGCGATGATCGCGATCACGGCGCTGTTGGCGACGGTCTTGCCGAACGTGGGTCCGATCGAGGTGCTCGAGAAGTTTCTCGTTCCCGGCGCCAGGGGTCCCGAGCCGAACTTCGTGTCGAGCGCGGCCTTGACCCGCTGCACCTGGTCGGGGCGCAGCTTCTCCAGGGAGATCTGATAGCCCTGCCCACCGACTCCCTTGCTCGAGAACTTCTGGATCTGGGCGCTCGCATAGCCGGCGCTTGACATGGCGCTCCTGATCTGGCTCTCGCTGACAGACTTGACGAACGCGGTCTGGATGCGCGTGCCCGATTTGAAGTCGATGCCGAAGTTCAGCCCCTTGCCGCCGATCGCGAGCGCTCCGATCAAGAGGATGCAGCCCGACAGCGAGAAGAACCAGCGCGAGGCGCCCATGAAATCGAACGTCCATTTGCGCTGCTTGCGTCCCGCGCCGAGCAGCGCCGGATGGGATACCGCGCGCGAGCGTCCCATCGCGCCGAGCGCCGCCTGTGTGGCGAGGACAGCCGTGAACAGCGAGACGAGCGTCCCGATCCCGAGCGTGAAGGCGAAGCCTTGGACTTCGGCGGTCGCCAGGGCGAACAGGATGAACGCGGTCATGAACGTGACGACGTTCGCGTCGACGATCGCGGCGAACCCACGCTTGTACCCGGCTGCGATGCCCGCGGGGATCGAGCGCCCTCCTCGTATCTCCTCCTTGATCCGCTCGAAGATCACGATGTTCGCGTCGGCGGCCACGCCGATCGTCAGTATCAGCCCGGCGATGCCCGGCAGAGTGAGCGTGATCGGGATCAGCTTGATCAGCGCGAAGAAGTAGACGCCGTAGATGACGAGGCCACCGACCGCGATCGCGCCGAGCACTCGATAGAACATGAGCAGGAACAGGCAGACGACCCCGAAGCCGACGAGACCCGCGACGAGGCCCTGGTTGAGCGCGGTCTTGCCGAGCGTCGCCGAGACCTGCGACTGGGAGATCAGTTCGAGCTTGATGGGCAGGGCGCCCGACTGGAGCTCGTCGGCGAGGTTCTGGGCGGAGGTGATCGTGAACCCACCCGAGATCTGCGATCCGTTCGTGGCTTCGATCCCTCCCGGATTGGCTGTGTAGTCGATGAACGGCGCGGTGATGATCTGGTTGTCGAGCACGACCGCGAAGTGCTGCACGGCCGCCTGCCTGGAGACGCCCGGTAACTGCGCCGCCTGGCCGCGCTGGGCGATTTCGCGGGTGACCTTTTCGAAGATCTTGCCGCCCTTGGAGCTGAATTCGAACGTGACGTTGGGCGCGCCCGAGCCGCCCGCTCCGTTGTCGAAGGACTGGCGCGGGTTCTTGATGTCGGCGCCCGTGAGCACCGGATTGTCGTTGAGCACGTACCAGCTTTCCGGCGATGCCTTCGTAACTTTCCCGTCGGCGGCGAGAATCGGTTGAGCTTGGGCGAGCACCGTCCCCGGGTTGACGCGTACCGCCTTCGCCGTCGTGCCGGCAGGCGGCTTGTAGCCGTCGGCGTAGAGGTTCTGTTCGGTGTCCTCCGGCCCACGCAGCACCTTCTTGTGGGCGGTGTCGAGCAGGTACCACTGACCGTAGATGCAGCCGTTCGGTTGCTGTGGAGTGCAGCCCTGCTGGTAGGTCGTGTCGTTGGGGCGGATGATCGCCGGCCGTTTGAGAGCGCGCTGCACCGCTTCGTACTCCTGCAGCCCCGACGTCGCCGACCCGGCGTTCGGGCCCCCCGTGACGGTGGCTTCGGTCGGCGCCGGTTGGCCGTTCGGACCGATCACGTTGGGCTCCCAGTCGTAGAAGTACAGCTGCGCCGTCTTGCCGACCTGGTCCTGCGCGCGCTGGGCATTGCTTACGCTCGGTAGCGCAACCGTGATTTCGCTCGCGCCGCTGCGCTTGATTTCGGGCTGGGAGACGCCGAGCTTGTCGACCCGTTGGCGCATGATTTCGATCGCGCGATCAAGCGATTCGGAGTCGACCTTCGCCTGCGCCGTCGCGCGACCTTGATAGATGAGCTGGACGCCCCCCTTGAGATCGAGCCCGAGTCGTGTGGGCTTGGTGGCGATGACCGCGAGCGACGCGGCGACGAGGCCCGCGACGAGCAGCAGGATCAGCGCGTTGCGGCGGCGGTCGGCCACTTACCGGACTCCCCTGACCACAGCCATGGCGCTTGCCGGGTATCCAGCGGTCATCCGGCCGACGCGGGCCGTAGCTGCAGCGGCGATCCCGCACCGCTGCTTATACGCGCTGGAGCGCCCTCTGAAGGTGGCGACCCGTCCGAAGTAGCTGCTGAGCATCCCCATGAGGGCCCAGACTACCTGTCGGGCGTCAGCACGAGCAGCAACCCGCCGTCGCCGTCGTATGCGGGGAACAGATCCGCCTTCGCCTCGGCATCCACGTCGCGCTCTCCGCTGACCCTCACGGGCTTATCGAGCGCGCGCACCCCCCACTCCAAGACCGTCTTTACGGGGTCGTCGCCGTTCTCGAACGTCAGGCCGAGGACCTCCTCGACGCGCTGGCCGATGACCTGCTCCTCCTCCAGGCCCGTAAAGGCGAATGAGTTCTTGCCGCAGCCGATCACGCGACCCTCGGCGTCGCACACGAAGAAGGCGGCGTCCGGCGCGGGGAAGTAATCGTCGAGCAGCTCGAACAGGAACGCGAAGCCGCACTTCGAGCAGCCCTTGCGCTGGCGGGTGAAGCCGATGTTGCGGTCGATCTCGCTCGTACGGTGGCCGCAGTTGGGGCAGATGAAGGGGTGAGCCATAGAACCCAACAGACTAGCCCGACCGCCTCCCTCGACGCGCGCGTGCGATCACGCCGTTGTTCGTCCCGATAGGGCGGGCAAGGATGACGGCGCTCAGAACAGCGGGCTTGCCGCTCCATTCAGATCCGGCGCGTCGATACCGAGATGGGCGAACGCGGCCGCGGTCGCCACGCGTCCCCTGGGCGTGCGCTTGAGCAGCCCGAGCTGCAGCAGGTAGGGCTCATAGACGTCCTCGATCGTGTCCTGCTCCTCGCCGATCGCTACCGCGAGCGTGGAGAGTCCTACCGGCCCTCCCTCGAACTTGACGCACACCGATCTGAGGATCTCCCGGTCGAGGCGGTCCAGGCCGAGCGCGTCGACCTCGAGCAGGCTCAATGCTTGATCGGCGGCCTCGTCGTCGATCAAGCCGCGCAGGCGCACCTCGGCGTAGTCGCGAACGCGCTTGAGCAGACGGTTGGCCACCCGCGGCGTCCCGCGGCTTCGCTGCGCGATCGCCCGAGCCCCGCTCTCTCGCAGGTCGATCCCGAGAATCTCCGCGGAGCGTCTGACGATGCTCGCCAGCTCGTCGGTGCGATAGGGCTCCAGGCGCGCCTGTATTCCGAAACGGTCGCGCAGCGGCGTGGTCAGCAGGCCGGCTCGCGTGGTCGCCCCTACGAGCGTGAACGGCGGCAGCTCCAAGGTCACGACCCGCGCTCCGGCGCCCTGGCCGACCGTGATCGGCAGGCGGCGATCCTCCATCGCGGGGTAGAAAGTCTCCTCGAGCGCTCTCGGCAGGCGGTGAATCTCATCTACGAAGAAGACGCTGCGGGGCTCGAGCGCCGTGAGGAAAGCCGCCACGTCGCCCTTGCGCTCCAGCGCTGGGCCTGCCGTCTGCACGAAGGGAACTTCCAGCTCGGCCGCGAGGATCTGGGCGAGCGACGTCTTGCCGAGCCCGGGCGGGCCGGCGAGCAGCACGTGGTCGAGCGCCTCCCCGCGCGCCCCCGCCGCCTCCAGCGCAACCGCGAGCTGCTCGCGCAGCGTCTCCTGACCGACGAACTCGTCGAGCCGTCTGGGCCGAAGCGAGCGGTCGAGCTCGTCCTCGACCGTCAGATAGGGGGTCTGGATCCGCTCGGCGGCAGTCATGCAGGTCCCCTCACGCCGCCCTCGTGGTGCGCAGGGCCGCCGCGATCAGCTCCTCTGCCGAGTCTCCTTCGGCGCTGCGCAGAAGCTCGTCTGCTTCGAGCGGGTTGTACCCGAGCGCCAGGAGCCCCTCGTGAGCCAAAGCGCGCGGGCCGAGAGCTGTGCTTACGGAGCCTGACGCGCCCGTATCGGCGCCGGACGCGTGCCCGTCGACGCTCACCTTCTCGCGCAGCTCGACGATGATCCGCTCGGCGGTGCGCTTGCCGATGCCTGGGACCGCTTGAAAGCGGCGCGCGTCGCCGGCGGCGATCGCCGCGATCAGCTCGCGCGGGGGGCCGCTCGAGAGGACGGCGAGCGCAACCTTGGGCCCGACCGCCTGAACGGAGATCAGCATCAAAAACAGATCGCGCTCCTGCTCTGAATGAAAGCCGTGCAGCAAAAGCGCGTCGTCGCGCACGACGAGATGGGCGTGCAGCGTCGTCTCGCCACCCACTGCCGGCACGTGGCGCAGCGTCTCGGCGGAGACCGCCAGGTGGTAGCCGACGCCGCCGCACAGAACGACGACGTGATCGGCGCGCCTGATCGCGACCTCGCCGCGCACGATCGCGATCATCGCAGCGCACCCTCGCTCGCCCGGCCGATGGCGCTCGCCAGCGGCGCGCCGTTGAGATGGCAGATCGCGACCGCAAGCGCATCGGAGGCGTGATCGCTGGACGGCGGATCAGGCAGTCCGAGCAGGCCCTGGACCATCCGCGTGACCTGCTCCTTGCCGGCGCGCCCATGACCGCAGACCGCGGACTTGACTCGCTGCGGCGTATACGAAAAGCAGGGCACCTCGTGCTCACCGGCGACGAGCATGCTCACGCCGCGAGCATGCCCCACGGCGAAGGCGCTGTGGGCGTTGTTCTGAGAGAAGTACAGCTCCTCGAGCGCCATCGCCTCGCAGTCGTGCTCTGAGAGGATCTCCCGCACCTTCTCAGCGATCGTGACAAGCCGCCGCTCCAGGGCGAGCCCTGCCGCCGTCTCGATCACACCGCCGTCGAGCGCGAGGAGACGCATGCCGTCACGCGCGACCACGCCGTAGCCGGTGTTGGCCAGGCCGGGGTCTATGCCTAGCACGATCATGTGTTCGTATTCTGCGTGGCCGTCCGGACGCCTGCCTGACATACGGCGTCTCAGGCGCTGGTCTTGGGAAACGTTGATAAAAGTTTCAGATGCCGATGCAGTAGACCACGCGCGCCCTGCCGACCTATCCCGCGACCCGCTCCAGCACGTCCGCGGGCGCGTCGAAGTTGGCGTAGACCTCGTCGACGTCGTCGAGCTCGTCGAGCTTGTCGATCAGCGTCATCAGTTTCTCGGTCTGCTTCTCGTCGATCGGTACGAGGCTCTTCGGCCGGTAGGCGAGCTCGGCGTTCTCGATCTCGATGCCCGCCTCCTCCACGGCGCCGCGCACCGCCGCGAAGTCGCCGAGCTGCGTGACGACCTCGAACATGTCCTCATCGGCCGAGATGTCTTCGGCGCCCGCCTCCACGGCGATCATCAGCTCGTCTTCGGAGTAGCGCGTCGCGTCGATCGTGATCGTGCCCTTCTTCTCGAACAGGTACGCCACCGAGCCCGGCTCGCCGAGGCTGCCGCCGTGCTTGGAGAAGGCATGGCGCACATCGGCGCCCGTGCGGTTGCGGTTGTCGGTCAGCGCCTCCACCAGGATCGCGACCCCGCCCGGGCCATACCCCTCGTACAGGACGGTCTCGATCGCGTCGGCCTCGCCACCCTCGCCCGTGCCTTTGGCGATCGCCCGCTCGATGTTGTCCTTCGGCATCGACGCCGCCTTCGCCTTGGCGATCGCGAGCGCAAGCGCCGGATTGCCCGTCGGGTCCCCCCCGCCGTCGCGCGCGGCCACCGTGATCGCGCGTGCGAGCTTCGTGAAATGCTGGCCGCGCCGCGCGTCGACGACGGCCTTCTTGTGCTTTATCGAAGCCCACTTGGAGTGTCCGGACATGGCGCGCAGTTTAGGATGCGGCGCTCCTATGCGCATGGACCCGACCATCTTCAAGGCGTACGACATTCGCGGTCTCTACGGCGAGCAGATCGACGGCGAGACCGCGCTTGCGATCGGGCGCGCGTTCGCACGGGTGCTCGCCCAGCTGTCGGGCAAGTCGGTCGACCAGTTGCGCATAGGCCTGGGACGCGACATGCGCCTTACTGCTCCCGAGCTTGCAGAGCGCTACCGCGAGGGCCTGCTCATGGAGGGCGCGAGCGTGCTCGACATCGGGCAGGTCGGAACCGAGATGCTCTACTTCCTCGTCGGCTCGCGTGGCCTCGACGGTGGGCTCATGTGCACGGCTTCGCACAACCCGAAGGCCTACACCGGCGCGAAGCTCGTTCGTGACGGAGCTATCGCTCTGTCCGGCGACGCCGGCATCCAGGACATCAGGCGCACGATCGAAGCTGGTCTCGACACGAGCGGTGGTGGTGTAGATGTCGGCGAGCCAGACGATCTCGCGGGAGCCTCAGACGCCGAAGAGTTACACGCGCGCGCGCAAAGAAAGCCTTACGTCGCGCGCGCGCGCGAGGCCTATCGAGAACAGGACATCTACAGCGACTTCCAGCTGGCGGCGCTGTCGTTCATCGACCCGGACGCGATCAAGCCGCTGAAGGTCGTCGTGGACGGCGGCAACGGCATGGCCGGACCGATGGTCGGGCCGCTGCTCGAGCGGCTGGGCCTCGACTTGATCGAGACGTACTGGACCCCCGACGGCAACTTCCCCGATCACGAGCCCAATCCCCTGCTCCCAGAGAACAGGGCGTTCATCATCGAGAGGGTTCGCGAGACCGGCGCAGACCTTGGGATCGCGTGGGACGGCGATGCGGATCGCTGCTTCTTCATCGACGACGCCGGCGAGTTCGTCGACGGGGACTTCCTGACGGCGCTGCTCGCCGAGTCGCTGCTGGCGCGCAATCCCGGGTCGGACATCCTCTATGACGTGCGTGCGAGCTGGGCGGTGCCGGACACGGTCAGGCGTTGCGGCGGAACGCCTCACGTAAACCGGGTCGGCCACGCCTTCTTCAAGACCCGTATGCGCGAGGAGGGCTCGCTGTTCGGCGGCGAGGTCTCCGGGCACTACTACTTCAAAGACTTCTACTGCGCCGACTCGGGCACTATCCCGGCGCTGCTGATCCTCGAGCGGCTCTCGCGCTCGGGCGAGCGCATGTCCGAGCTCCTCCTCCCCTACCGCGAGCGCTACTTCATATCCGGCGAGATAAACTCGGAGGTCTCAGACCAGCGGGCCAAGATGGATGAGATCGCGCAGCGCTACTCCGACGCTCGCCAGGCCACGTTGGACGGCGTCTCGATCGACTACGAGGACTGGCACTTCAACGTGCGACCCTCCAACACGGAGCCACTCCTGCGCCTCTGCCTGGAGTCGCTGCGCTCGCGCGAGCACATGGAGCAGATGCGCGACGAGGTGCTCGCGCTGATCCGCTCGTGAGCATCCGCTGCCTTGCCATACCCACGCCGTTTGTGGTCGGCCGCGTCAACTGCTACCTGATCGAAGACGACCCTCTGACGCTCGTAGACGCGGGGCCCAACTCGGCCACTTCGCTGACGGCGCTCGAAGCGGCGCTCGGCGAGCACGGGTGCAAAGTCGACGAACTGGAGCGGATCGTCGTGACCCACCAGCACATCGACCACATCGGTCTCGTCGACATCCTCGCCACGCGCTCGGGAGCGGAGGTGTGCGCGCTCGACCTGCTCGCTCCGTGGCTTGCCGACTACAAGGCGCAGATGGAGGCCAACGACCGCTTCTCCGCGGAGATCATGCTGCGCAACGGCATTCCCCAGGACGTCGTGCACGCGCTGCGCGCGGTGACGGCGAGCTTCCGCGCATGGGGCGCGCCGGCGCAGGTTACGCGAGCGCTCGCCGAGGGAGAGCTGCTCGAGTTCGATTCGCGGCGCTGGCGCGTGCTGCACCGTCCGGGCCACTCGCCTTCGGACACGGTCTTCTTCGACGAAGGCTCGGGCGAGATGTTCGGCGGCGACCACCTGATCAAGCACATATCCTCCAACCCGCTCATATCCAAGCCGTTGGGAGGCCAGGCGAGCGAACGGCCCAGGGCGCTGATGATTTACCTCGACTCGCTGCGCAAGACGCGCGATATGGAGTTGAGCGTCGTGTACGCGGGGCATGGCGAGCAGGTCGAGGACCACAGCGCGCTGATCGACGAGCGCTTCAAGATGCACAAGCGCCGGGCCGGCAAGCTGCACAAGCTGATCGCCGAGCGGCCGCGCAACGCGTACGAGCTTGCCCAGGCGATGTGGGGCAATGTGGCGGTCACTCAGGCCTACCTCACCCTCTCAGAGGTGCTCGGCCACGTCGACCTACTCCTCGACGAAGGCCATGTGCGCCAAGAGGAACACGACGGGGTCGCTTACTTCGAAGCCTGCTAAGCGCCCTCGATCTCCGCCACATGCGCCACGTTCGCGCGGTCCTCGCTCTCATCGCTCGGGCCTGAGGACAGCCACGCGTCGAGGATCTCGTTGAGCAGCGCTGTCGAGGTGCAGCGCAAGCTCAGGGCCAGGACGTTGGCGTCGTTCCACTTGCGGGCGCCCGCGGCTGTGGGGGCGTCGGCGCAAAGCGCGGCCCTGACGCCCGGAATCTTGTTCGCGGCGATGCTCGCGCCCGTGCCCGTCCAGCAGCACACGATCGCCTGATCGGCTCGACCCTCGACGACGTCGCGCGCGGCGGCCTCCGAGCACCACGCCCAGTCCTCGCGCTCGCCCTCGGCGAACACGCCATGGGGAACCACGTCGTGGCCGCGGCGACGCAGCTCGTCGATCAGCACGTCGCAGATGCCCACCCGTTCGTCGGCGCTCACAGCGATGCGCATGAGCGACACGCTAGCGCCGTGCTCGTGCTGCGCGCACCTCGTCGAGCAACAGACCGTGGACGCGGTCGTCGGTCCCCAGCTCGGTGTGGAACGCGACTGCGATCGTCGCGCCCTGACGCGCAGCGACGGGATGGCCGTCGATCTCCGCCAGGACCTCGACCCCAGCCCCATGCTCTGCGATCAGAGGAGCCCTGATGAAGACGCCGCGCACCGGCGCGCCGTCGATGCCCTCCATCGCGACGTCCGCCTCGAACGAGCGCACCTGGCGCCCGAAGGCGTTGCGCCGCGCGAGGATGTCCATCACGGCGAGGTGCTCGCGGTCGAGCATGATGAGCCCTGCGCAGGAGCCGAGCACCGGCACGCCGGCCGCGGTAAGCTCGCGGATCGGCTCGCCGAGGCCCTCGCGAAGCACGCCGAGTGTCATCGTCGTCGACTCCCCCCCGGGAATCACGAGGCCGTCGAGGCCGTCGAGATCCTCAGGTGTCCTCACCTCGCGCACATGCGTGCCGAGCCGTCGCAACACACGCCCATGCGCCTCGAAGTCGCCCTGCAGGGCGAGGACGCCAATGAGAGGCTCTGTCACCAGCCGCGCTGAGCGAGCAACTGCTCGCCGGCCAGCTTGGATGACTCGAGGCTCACCATCGCGCTCCCAAGCCCGCGCGAAGCGGCCGCGACGCGCTCTGGGTCCCGCCAGTGGGTCGTAGCCTCGACGATCGCCTTGGCGCGCGCGGGCGGATCGTCGGACTTGAAGATGCCCGAGCCGACGAAAACGCCTTCGGCTCCGAGAGCCATCATCAAGGCCGCATCGGCGGGTGTGGCGATCCCGCCGGCACAGAACAGCACGACCGGCAGCTTGCCCTCTGCGGCCACGCTCCGAGCCAGATCGAGCGGCGCGGCGATCTCCTTCACCGCGCTCGGCAGCTCCGCCTCGTTCAGCGTGCCCAGCCGCTTGATTTCGCCGGTGATCTGGCGCATGTGGCGCACGGCCTCGACGATGTCGCCCGTTCCGGCCTCGCCCTTCGAGCGGATCATGGCGGCGCCCTCGCCTATACGCCGCAGCGCCTCCCCCAGGTTGGTCGCGCCACAGACGAAAGGCACCTTGAAGGGCCACTTGTCGATGTGGTTGCGCTCATCGGCGGGTGTCAGCACCTCGGACTCGTCGATGTAGTCGACCTCGAGCGCCTCAAGCACCTGGGCCTCGACGAAATGGCCGATCCTCGCCTTGGCCATCACCGGGATCGTGACCGTCTCTTGGATGCCGGAAATCATCTCCGGGTCTGACATGCGGGCGACGCCGCCGTCGCGACGGATGTCGGCCGGGACGCGTTCGAGCGCCATCACCGCGCAGGCGCCCGCGTCCTCGGCGATCTTGGCCTGCTCGGGCGTGACGACATCCATGATGACGCCGCCCTTGAGCATCTCTGCCAGGCCGCTCTTGACGGTGAATGTGGCCTCGTCGCGCATCGCTCCGGAGTTTATCCGGGGCAGTGCTACTTCAGCCGGAAGGCCTTGATGCGATCGTCGTACTGCGCCGAGTCCTGGGAGTAGACGCCGTACGCGAGCGCCTGGATCAGGCTGAGCAGCGCGGTGTGCGAACGCACGTAGGCCGGGCTGTTCGAGGAGTAGTAGAGCTTGATCTGCGCAAGCTTTGCGACCTCCGAGAGTGTGGCGTCGGTGACCGCCGCGGTGCGCGCCTTGCGATGACGGGCGAGCTTCAGCGCCCGTACGACGAGCGGGTGCGGGCGGCCCGCCGACAGCCCGATCACAAGCGTGCTCTCGTCTATGCGCCCGAGGCGGCTGAGTGCCTCCTGGGACGGGCTCGCTACGACATCGACGCGCAGGTCGAGCAGCATCAAGAGGTGGCGCAGGTAGCTAGCGAAGAACGCCATCTGGTCGGTGCCGACGACGAGCACCTTCTCGGCCGTGACGATCGCTTCGGTCAGCGTTTCGACGGCCGGGCGCGAGACCTTGCGCGCGGTTTCCTCGACGTTGAGATGGTCTGTCGCAAGCGCCGTCTCGAACTCGTTCTGGTCGAGTGAGAACAGCGCGCTCGCGTCGGATGATCCGTTGTGCTCGCGCGAGGAATGAACGCGGCGGTACTCCTCTCTTGCGGCCGCCTGCAGCTCTGGAAAGCCCTCGAAGCCGAGCGCCTGGGAGAAGCGCACGACCGTCGAGCTCGACGTGTTGGCGCGACGTGCGAGCTCCTCGGCGGTCTGGAACGCAGCCTCGTCGAGATGATCGACGATGTACTGCGCCACGTCCTTCTGCGAGCGAGAGCACTCGTCGAAACGAGCCTGGATGTAGCCAGACAGGCTCTGGTGCTCGCCAACTCCGTTTGCCTGCGGCTTTGCGGGTGCGGTTGCTAGACGTTTCATCGGCGCTCTTGTTCGACAAGCGCGCCCAACACTCCTCTTTGGGCTCTCCTCAGGAGGTGAGCGGAGCGGGTCCAGGACTCCCCTCAGAGAGCGAGGAGAGTCGCTCGAGACTCTCTTCAGGGGCGAGGGGCGCTGCCCGAGGGCTCTGCGCGCAGCTTGCCGGCCAGCTCGACGAACCAATCGAGCGCCTGCGGATTGGCAAGCGACTCCACGCTGGCGGCGCGACGCGGGCTCTCCCCCATCAGGATCCGCTTCACCGGCACCTCCAGCAGCTTTCCCGACAGCGTCCGCGGCAGCTCGGCCACCTGCATGATTTCGTTCGGAACGTGCCTCGGTGAGCAGTCCTCGCGTATCCGTCGCCCGATCCGATCGCGCAGCTCGTCATCGAGCGTCACGCCCTCGCGCAGCACGACGAACAGCACCATCCACAGCTCCCCTTCGCCGTCGCGTGGAAGGTCGACGACGAGCGCGTCCAGCACCTCCTCGACGGCGCTCGTCGCGCGATAGATCTCGCTCGTTCCCATCCTCACGCCCTGGCGGTTGATCGTCGAATCGGAGCGGCCGTAGATCACTGCGGTGCCGCGCGCGGTGATCTCGATCCAGTCGCCGTGGCGCCAGACGCCCGGGTAGGTGTCGAAGTAGCTCTCCCGGTAACGCCTGCCGTCTTCGTCCCCCCAGAGGTAGAGCGGCATCGAAGGCATCGGCTCGGTGATGACCAGCTCGCCGACCTCGTCGATCAACGGCCGACCCTCCGGGTCCCACGACTCGACCGACGCGCCCAGCGCCCGGGCCTGGAGCTCGCCCAGGTACACCGGCAGCGTCGGGACGCCGCCCACGAACGCGGTGCACATGTC
>DAHUYZ010000120.1:0-534 GCA_027306855.1 Solirubrobacterales bacterium
TGCCACTCGCGCTCCTGCGGCTCCTGGGCGCCCATCACGCGGATCTGCTCCCTGGTCTCGGTGACGGCGTCGCCGTCCTGGACGAGCAGGCCGCCGAGCACGGGCCGGGAATCCAGCGCCTGTCGCTGAGCCGCCGCGGCGGCGACGGCCGCCTCCGGGGCGAGGTCCAGCAGCCGCACGTTCTTGCTCTGCATCAGAGCCTCGAGGGCGTCCTGGTCGAAGCCGGGGGCGATCAGCACCTCCACGAACTGTTTGGCGATCGCCTCCGCGCACGCCTTGTCGACTCTGCGGTTGAGCGCGATCACCCCGCCGAAGGCACTCATCGGGTCGCACGCGAAAGCGCGCTGATAGGCGATCAGGGCGTCCTGCCCGAGAGCGCAGCCGCAGGGGTTGTTGTGCTTGACGATCGCGCATGCCGGGCCGTCGAAGTCGAAGGCGAGCTGGCGGGCCGCGCTGAGATCGAGCAGGTTGTTGAAGGAGAGCTCCTTGCCGTGAAGCTGGGTGACGCCGGCGAGCAGGTGGGTGGTGGCGCCG
>DAHUYZ010000120.1:544-865 GCA_027306855.1 Solirubrobacterales bacterium
TCGTAGACGGCGGTCACTCGCGCCGGCAGCGGCTGGGCGTCGGCAGCGACTCCCGCGTCGCCTGCCGTGCCCGCGGCCCGCGCCGGCGCCTCGCCCGCCGCGGCCACCTGCCAATCCACGGCCTCGCGCTGCGCGAGCCAGGCCGAGATCGCGGCGTCGTAGCGAGCGGTGAGCGAGAACGCCTTGGCCGCCAGCCGCCGGCGCGTGGCGAGCGAGAGGCGCCCGTCGCCTGCCCGCAACTCCTGCACCACCTGCCCGTAGTCGGCCGGGTCGACCAGCACCGCCGCGTAGTCGTGGTTCTTGGCCGCCGCGCGGATCATC
>DAHUYZ010000121.1 GCA_027306855.1 Solirubrobacterales bacterium
ATCGAGCAGCCGACAGGTGAAGCGGATGTGCCTGCCCACCCGCCAGCATGGCAGTAGGCCGCTGCGCACGGCCTCATAGACTCAGCTCGTCTTGACGTTGAGATACGAGGCGGCCTGCTCCGGGCGAAGCAGGCGATCCTCCTGCAGGGCGACCCTCGGCTGCTGATCGTGCGTTGGTCCGTGC
Source organism: Solirubrobacterales bacterium (assembly GCA_027306855.1). Lineage (GTDB taxonomy): Bacteria > Actinomycetota > Thermoleophilia > Solirubrobacterales > Solirubrobacteraceae > Palsa-744. The sequence continues at coordinate 185 of DAHUYZ010000121.1, forward strand.
ATACTCCCCCATACAGACCCCGACCGCCGCCAACCGGCCAGCGGCTTTCCGCGAGCGCGCAGCCGCCCGCATGGGCGAGCCCGACAAGGCGTCCGGACGGCCGGGATCGGGAAGGCCCTGCGCGTCCCTCCGCGCCCCTGCGACGCCCTCTGGGGAAATCAGTGGGGAAATCAAGACGCCCCGTCCGCGAGCCGTGCTAGAGTCGAAACAGCTTGGATAGAGGGCTTCCAGGAGTGCCGGAGGAGGGACTCGAACCTCCGACACGCGGATTATGATTCACTCACGCTCGGCCCAGCATATGGCGCGAAGAAGTCGTTGCCGCACGTCGATATTTCGCTACCAGCGGGCTGGGTGACGCTGCCGATCGTCGTTCACGAGACTGCCGTGCCCACCACGGTCAGCATCCAGACGGCCCCGCCATCGCCGCCAGCGCTCCTCGTCTCATTCCCAGCCTCCTGTCGCCGTTCCATTGACTCGATGTAGGCCAGAGTTTATGGCTTGGCCGTGCTGACGCGCCGGCAACCCGCGACGCGTCAGGCCGCTCGCGCGGGCCGGATACGCTGTTGGCGTGGAGATCGCGATCATCCTCGTCGTCGTTCTGATCGGCTTGGCGGCCGGCGATCTGGCCCTGGTTCGCGCCATGCGCCGACGCCGACGCAAAACGACGCGCTGAAGCCC
>DAHUYZ010000122.1 GCA_027306855.1 Solirubrobacterales bacterium
AGCGATCAGGTCCCCCAGCAGCAGCGCCTCGGCGCAGGCGGCGCCCCGCGTGTCGCTGTCGAGGTGGACGATCGGCGCCACGTCTATCGCGCCGACGTGCGGATGCTGGCCGCGACCGTCGGATATGTCGATGCGGCGCTCGGCCACCGCGAAGCCGGCCAGCAGCGCGTGAGCGAGCCGGCCCGGCTCGCCCGCGAGCGTGAAGACCGAGCGATGATGGTCCGGGTCCGAATGCACGTCCAGCAGGCGTGCCCCGGCGCCCTGAAACGCCTCGCCGATGGCGCTGATCGTCTCCAGATCGCGGCCCTCTGAGACGTTCGGGACGGCGAGAAGTGGGGTCGGCATCGGTGCAGAACGCTTGCTGGGCTATGCCGGAGGAGGGACTCGAACCCCCGACACGCGGATTATGATTCCGCTGCTCTAACCAGCTGAGCTACTCCGGCGGGGAGTGGCAGTTTAGCCCGAGTCACGACGACCGGCTCCCTGCTCAGCCACAAAGCCCTGGCCGATCCATGCCCGGTAAGCCGCGTAGAAGGCTGGGAAATTGCGCGTCACCAGAAGCGCAGACTCGGGTCGAGATCAATCCGCGGGCGGGGCTGGGGTGAGGCCGTGGCGGCGCATCACCTCACCGATCGCGGTCAGATTCGGGGGGCCGCCGGCGCTGGCGGCGAGGACCTCGGCGAGCTCGCGGAAATAGTCCGGTCCGAACAGCGCCGGGGTCGCGATCGCCAGGAACGTCGCGTCGATGTCGCCGTGGTTCTCAAACCCGTGGCTCTGTCCGCGCCGCACGCAAACCGCCTCGCCGGGCCCGATGTCGACCGTTTCGCCGTCGATCGTCCAGGTCGTGGTGCCCTTG
>DAHUYZ010000123.1 GCA_027306855.1 Solirubrobacterales bacterium
GGAGCGCCAGCTCGCAAGTCCACACGGCGACACTCGCACGTCTCCGCCCGCGCGCCGTGTTCCCCACCGGCCACGCTGAGCCGGTCACAAGGACGCCCGGCCCGGAGCGCGCCACTCGCCGAGGACGCGCCACCCGAATCCCGTGCAGACGGCGCCAACGGGCGATGACTCGCAGGGCGACGACGTGCGCGCGCATGCTGCGCGAGCACGGCGCGGTCGGCCGCGCGGCGGACACCGCGTGGCCCCTGATTGCTCGATAGTATGGCGGAGCGATGCTATGCCAGTTCCAGCTCAACCGCCCAGCGACTATCGTCGCGTGCTCGCCATGCGCCATAGAAGCGCCATGTCGGCGTGCGGGCAGGACGGGCGCAAGCCGGAAGTCGCATAGTAGAGCCATAAAGGGCGATTAGCTCAGTTGGGAGAGCGCCGCCTCGACAAGGCGGAGGTCACTGGTTCGAGCCCAGTATCGCCCATCATCGAGAGCCCGCATTGCGATGCGGGTTTTCGTATGTGAGGGGCCAGGCGCCGAAGACGTCCAGACGGCCGTTTTCCCACATTCTTCCCACAAGACTCCGTCCGCTGGGGAACCCGAGCCTGCCTCGCGCCGTGCCATCCGGCCGACCGCTTCAAGGCATAGGATCGGAACATGCTTTGTCGGCTCTTGCCCAGCGCGCACCCCATGTCGCTGCTTGCTGACCTCGTGGAGGCGCGGTCGTGGTAGGCGATGGGCGCCAGCCGCGCGAGATCGAGGGCAAGGGCAAGACCGTTCGCGAGTTGCTTGCCGGCCGGAAGTATTCGATCGACTACTACCAGCGCGAGTACAAGTGGCAGACGAAGCAGGTCGCAGAGCTGAT
>DAHUYZ010000124.1:0-273 GCA_027306855.1 Solirubrobacterales bacterium
AGGCATTCTGATGAGCGGCTCGACCGACCCGGCGCCCCCCGCTAGCGCGATCGTGGGCGCGCTCCTGGCGGCGCTGCTGCTGCTCGCGGGCGCATTGAGCGGCGATCCTCCCTATCGTGGGTATGCCGCGGAGCCGCCACACGCTTAAAGTGGTGTAGGCAAGGCTGCTCTGTCCGTAGCCTTACGCGGTCACATGAGCCTGCTCAGAACCCTGGAGTCGAAGATAGAAGGCCTCGTCGAGGGGACGTTCGGTCGCGTCTTCCGCTCGGAGGT
>DAHUYZ010000124.1:283-852 GCA_027306855.1 Solirubrobacterales bacterium
CACCGCACCCCGTCGGTCTCGCGCGTATACGCGCCGCACGAATACGACCTGTGGCTCTCGCCCGAGGACCGCGACCACTACGAGGGCATCGAGAGCGAGGTGATCGACGAGCTCTGCGCCTACCTGCTCGAGCACGCCCGCCGTGAGCAGCTTCTGCTCGCCGCCGCGCCCGTGATCCGCCTGCACACAGATCACGAGCTGGCGCTGGGCGAATTCGGGATCCAGACGCACCCGGTGCGTCTCGACGACCACGAGCAGCAGCGCCAGGAGCCCGCGTACGACGAGCAGGGCGACTGGTCGCCGGAGCCGTTCGCGCCCGCGCCCCCGCGCGCCCCGGCCCCCGCGCCTGCGCCTGCGCCCCCCCGCGGCCGCCCCCAGCCCGAAGGGGTCGGCAACACGATGATCCAGCGGGGGCCGGCTCGTCTCGGGGCGCCGCCGGGTGGGCGGGCACCGAACAGAGACGCGGGCGCGCTGCTGCTGGTCGCAGGCAGGCGGATGGTGGTGCCGGCGGCCGGCGCGGTGATCGGCCGCAGCCGCGAATGCGACGTCGTGCTCGACGACAGCGGCAT
>DAHUYZ010000125.1 GCA_027306855.1 Solirubrobacterales bacterium
CTACTGGCAGCACGACGCGGAGCTGCGACCCGGCGGGCTCATCTCCGTGTTCGACAACGGCTCCACGCCGCCCAAGGAGAAGCAGTCAAGCGGGCTGCTGCTGCGCCCCGAAGAAGGCCGCCGCCGCGTGAGCCTGGTCAAGCGATTGCTCAACACGACCCACACCCTGCTCGCGGGCAGCCAGGGAAGCGTGCAGCCGCTCGCCGGAGGGGACTGGCTGGTGGGCTACGGTGAACTGCCCAACTTCACCGAGTTCGACGCCGCCGGCAAGATCATCTATGACGCTCGGCTCGGCAAGAACGTCCAGGACTTCCGCACCTTCGCGTTCCCCTGGAGCGCCACGCCGGCACAGCCGCCGCAACTCACCGTCAGCGGCGGGACAGTCCACGTGAGCTGGAACGGCGCGACCGAAGTCGCCTCCTGGAGGCTGCTGGCAGGCCCCTCCGCCTCCTCGCTGGCGCCCGTGAGCACAGCGGCATCCAAGGGCTTCGAAACGACGATCTCGGCGCCGACGGCCGCCTACCTGCAGGTGCAGGCGCTGAACGCGGCCGGCCAGGCGATCGGAACCTCGCAGGTGCGACACCGCTGATCGCCGGCGCCCACGCCGGTGTTAGACTCGGCGCGGGTCCACATGAAGGACAACTTCTCGCTCATCATGATGTGCATCTTCCTGCTCGGCTCGCTGGCCTTTCTGGCCGAGCAGATCAGCGCCTATCACTAGGCGAACGTCGGCCGGTGCGCTGCTGCACCCTCGGGACGGCTACTGCACGCGCCCGCGACGCAGGTTCTGGCGTTCCTGATGGCGGTCCACGACCGTGGCGATCAGGCGCAGGTACTGGGAGGGGCCG
>DAHUYZ010000126.1 GCA_027306855.1 Solirubrobacterales bacterium
GCGACCATCTGCGCAAGATCCAGCCGCAGCGCGCTCTGCGGCATGCTCGCGAAGACCGGGCGCAGAGCCTCGATGATCCGGTCGCGGCCCTCGGGACTCTGGGTCTCCCCACTCTCCAGCTCTCGCAGCACCCTGAAGCGCACGAACGGCACCGAGTCCGCCACCGCGGCGCGCATCGCCTCGGCGCCCTCGCGCTGGATCAGCTCCGCCGGGTCCATCCCGCCCGGCATCTGCACCACGCGCAGCTCCAGCTTACGCACCGCCATCAGCCGCGCCGCCTTGAGCATCGCCTCCTGCCCGGCGGTGTCGGCGTCGAGCGCGAGCACCACGACCTGCGTCATCCGCGCGAGCTCGGCCACCTGGGCCTCTGTCAGAGCCGTGCCCATCAGCCCCACGCTCGCCGTGATGCCGACCTGGTGCATCGCGATCACGTCGGTGTAGCCCTCGCAGAGCACCACGCTGCCGGCCTTCGCGGCGGCGGCGCGCGCGAGGTGGGCGCCGGAGAGGTGGCGGCCCGTGTGGTAGATCTCGTTGTCGGAGGTGTTGAGGTACTTCGGCCCCCGCCGCTCGCTCTCAGGCGCCCCGGCGAGCTCGCGCGCGCCGAACCCGAGCACCCGCCCGCGCATGTCCGCCAGCGGGAACATGATCCGTCTCCTGAAGCGGTCGTAGGGGCGGTCGCCTTCGCGGGAGCGCTGCGCCAGGCCGGTCTCGACCAGCTCCCGCTCGCTGAAGCCGGCGCGCCTGGAGGCCAGCAGCACCTTGTCCCAGGCGCTTGGCGAGTAGCCGACCGAGAAGCTCTTCAGCGCCTTTTCGGAGAGGCCGCGACCGAGCAGGTAATCGCGCGCGCC
>DAHUYZ010000127.1:0-538 GCA_027306855.1 Solirubrobacterales bacterium
CGTCGGGCGCCATCCGCCGCGACTGCGGTGCGTCAGGAGCGTCCGGCCCGCCGCTCGCCGGGCCAGTAGCCGGTGAGGTGGGCGAAGCCCTTGCGCAGCATGCGGTCCACGACGCCGCGGCTGGCGGTGAAGATCGCGCCCTGCAGCGCCAGCGCGATCACGACCCGGCTCCATCGCGCCTGGCTCTCGTTGGCCCGCGGCGGATCGCGATCATCGATCACGCCCCAGGCAGCCTTGAAGACGCGCTTGCCGAGCACGCCGGCGATGAGGCCGCCGATCATGGCGAAGGGGGCGAAGAGGATCTTGGCGATCATGCGTTTTCGGGGGTGCGCGGGACGTATTTGTGATGCAGCATCAGCACGTTGCCGTCCGGGTCGGCGAAGAAGGCCATGTGGCAGACGCCCGTGTCGAACGTGTCTCCCTGGAACTGGACGCCGCGCCCTTCCAGCAGGCTGCGCGTCTCTTGCACGTCGTCGACGTGCAGGGCGAGGTTGCTGGTGGGGTGGTGCTCGAGGCCCATCGCCTCGGCGTCGATGAT
>DAHUYZ010000127.1:548-836 GCA_027306855.1 Solirubrobacterales bacterium
AGCGTGAGGTTGCCGGTCTCGAACTCCGCGAAGTTACGGTCCTTGCGGTACATCGAGCGGGGCATCCCCAGGGTGCTGCCGTAGAACTCGACGGCTGCGTCGAGGTCGTGGGTGGGGATCGAGACGAAGTCGACTCCGGTGATCGGCCCGGTGAGCGTTGTCATGGCGCTGCCTCCTGATCGGATCGCGTTGCTTTCGCGATGATCGCACGCGAGACGCGCGCGGCGCCGGTGGGCGGCGGCACGCGTCACGTCGTCCATGCGATAACAAACGATCGTATGTGATAAC
>DAHUYZ010000128.1 GCA_027306855.1 Solirubrobacterales bacterium
GGGGCCCGGGTCCTCGCCGGCGATGGCGCAGGCGCCGAGCGTGCGTATGCACGCGAACTGCGCACGGCGCAGCTGACCGCCTCGAGCGCCACCGGCGCGCAACGCCTCGGCGAGGTGTATCTGATCGGCGCCGGCCCCGGCGATGCTGACCTCCTCACCCTGCGTGCGCTGCAGCTGCTGCAACAGGCCGACGTCATTCTCTATGACCGTCTCGTGCCCGCCGCCGTACTCGAGCGCGCGCGCCGCGATGCCGAGCGGGTGTTCGTCGGCAAGCATTCGGGACGATCGAGGGAGGAGACGACCCCGCAGGCGCAGATCCACGAGTTGATGGTGCATTACGCGCGCCAGGGGCTGCGCGTCGCGCGACTCAAGGGCGGCGACCCGTTCGTGTTCGGCCGCGGGGGCGAGGAAGCCGAGTGCCTCGCCCGTCACGGCATCCCCTACGTGATCGTGCCCGGCATCACCGCGGCACTCGGGGCCGCCGCCTCGGCCGGTATCCCGCTCACCCATCGCCACGTGGCCCAGAGCGTCACGTTCGTCACCGGCCATCCGCTGCAGGACGATGCGCTCGACTGGAGCGCCCTCGCCCGCGGGCACCAGACGGTGGTGTTCTACATGGGGGTGGCGCACTTGGAGCGCATCTGCGCGCAGCTGAGGGCCGCGGGCGCTCGGGAGAGCCTGCCGGTGGCGCTCATCGAGCGCGCGACGCTCCCCGGCCAGCGCGTGCTGCGCGGCACGCTGACCGGCATTGCCGCGCTCGCCGAGCGAGCCGGCATCCCCCCACCGGCGTTGCTCATCGTGGGCGAGGTGACGGCGCTTGCGCAACTCGGCGGGG
>DAHUYZ010000129.1 GCA_027306855.1 Solirubrobacterales bacterium
TGGATGGTGGCGTGCAGCGACCAGTCCGGAGACGAACAGCGACTGTGGGTTGGCGGACGTCCACCAGTTGCTCATCTCGATGTCGACGTGTGGGACCGGCTGCGGGGAGAAGGCGTACAGGTCTGACCATGAGCCGTCGGTGAGCGTCTGAAGAACCAGCTCGGGGCCTTCCTCGACCACTCGAAAGCTCCATCCGGACTGTTCGTGCGCGCCGTCCGGGCCGAACGGGATCGGGTCGAGCAGCGTCCCGAGCCCGAAGCCGACGTCGGCGTGCCAGCGGCGGCCATCGTGATCGCTCACCCGCAGCACGAGATGGCTGCGCGGGCGCACGGCTCCCGGTGGCGCGCCACGGCGCACGCGGGCGAGCATCGGCTCGACCGTGAGGCCGAGATGCTCGAGCGCCGAAGCCAGCAGCAGGTTCTGCTCGAAGCAGTAGCCGCCGCGCCGCTCGCGCACGAGCTTTCGCTCGAGATCCTCCGGGGCAAGCGACACCGGAATGCCGCGATGCGGGTCGAGGTTCTCGAACGGGATCGAGGTCGCGTGCGCGCGGTGCAGCGCCGGCAGCGTCGGACGCTCGTCCGCGCTCAGGCCGATCCGCTCGAGGTAGGCCGCGAAATCCAGCATCTCCGCAAGCGTACAGCGGCCGACTCACTGCGCTGGCGTCGTTATGACGCGGCCGCAGTCCACTGGTGTGTGGCGGTCGGAGCCCGAATGGCTCGGCCGCCACGTCGGCGAAGAGGACCGGCTCGTTGGCGAGCGTCGTGTGGGAACGTTTTTCGGGCTGAGGGAACTATCTAGATGATGGAGCAATCGAGGAACGGCTATGAGGACTGC
>DAHUYZ010000012.1 GCA_027306855.1 Solirubrobacterales bacterium
AACATGAACAGGCCGATCACGATCGCGATCAGCTCGAGCGCCAGCGCCCCGACGACGATCAGGCCGATGCGATATTCGCGCCGCCACTCCAGGCCGCGGATGTTTGCGAACACGACGAACGCGATGATCGCAAGCGCGAGCAGCAGCGCCTCCGTGTAGTGGCCCAAAGGGGACCAAAAGACGCTGAGATATTGGGTCGCGGCGAAGGCCGTGACCGCGATCAGGATGACGTAGTCGAGCAGCATCGCCCATCCGGCGATGAAGCTGATGAGCTCGTTGAAGGCGTAGCGGGCGAACACGGTCGAGCCGCCCGGCTCCTGATGCATCGAGGCGCCCTCCACGTAGGTCATCGCCGTGAGACCGAACAGCGCTGCGGCGATCAGGAAGACGATCGGCGTGAGACCCATCGCGTGGTCGGTGACGACCCCGAGCGAGAAGAACACGGCACTCGCGAGCGAGGTGTAGACGACGGCGAACAGGATCGGCGATCCGAGGCTGTGGCGCAGCGTCGTGCGCGCGCTCGCGCCAAGCTCGGCGGCGTGCAGCCGTCCATCCACGCGCGACGGACTCTCGGGCGCGCCCTCAGAGCTCATGTCCCACTCCCGCGCCGTGTCTGGATGTACAAGCGCCCTGCTCCGGCCGCGACGAACAGAACGCCGAGCAGCAGACGAATCGAGACGACCCCCCCAACCGAGCCGACGACCGCCTCGACCATCAGCGTCACGCCGATCGCGACCATCGCAAGCGACAGCACCGTTGTGCCGGCCCTGTGAACCTGCCTGCCGCTCATATCGTCATTGAGATTAGAGCGGGTGGGAGGGGCCACACCGGCCGCTCAGGTGATGAGCGGAATTATGAGGATCGCCACGATGTTGGCGACCTTGATCATCGGGTTGATCGCGGGACCGGCGGTGTCCTTGAAGGGGTCGCCCACGGTGTCGCCAGTCACCGACGCCGCATGGGCCTCCGAGCCCTTGCCACCGAACGCGCCGTCCTCGATCAGCTTCTTGGCGTTGTCCCAGGCGCCGCCGCCGGCAGTCATCAGCACGGCGAAGAAGAAGCCGACGACGATCACGCCGATCAACAGGCCCCCGAGCGCCTTCTGGTCGATCAGACCGACGATCACCGGCAGCCCGATCGGAAGCAGCGACGGCAGGATCATCTCGCGCTGGGCGGTCTTCGTGACGATGTCCACGCAAGTCGCGTAGTCGGGCTCTTCGGTGCCCTCCATGATCCCGGGGTGCTCGCGGAACTGACGGCGCACCTCCTCGACGACCGCGCCGCCCGCGCGGCCGACCGCCTCGATCGACAGCGACGCAAACAGACACACCATCAGGCCACCGAGCAGCAGCCCGATCAGGACCTGCGGTTCGTTGATCGAGAACACGAGCGATTCAAGCGTGTGGTGGGTCTTGTCGGCGAGTTCCTGGCGGAAGCCGGCGAACAGCACGACTGCGGCGAGCACCGCGGAGCCGATCGCATACCCCTTCGTGACGGCCTTGGTCGTGTTGCCGACGGCGTCGAGCGGGTCGGTCACGTTGCGGACCTCCTCGGGCAGCTCAGCCATCTCGGCGATACCGCCGGCGTTGTCGGTGATCGGGCCGAACGCGTCGAGCGCGACGATCAGACCGGTCAAAGACAGCTGACCCATCACCGCGACGCCCACTCCATAGATCCCGGTCGTACCGCCCCCGGCGAGCTTCCAGGCGCCGAAGATGCCGAGCACGAGCACGAGCGCCGGCAGCGCGGTGGCCTGTAGCCCCGAGCCGAAGCCCTGGATGATATTGGTCGCGTGCCCCGTCACCGACGCCTTCGCGGTCTTCTTGACCGGCGAGAAGCGGGTGGAGGTGTAGTAGTCGGTGATGCGGAACAGTAGTGCGGTCACGCCGATGCCGATCAGCGCACACAGGTAGAACTTGCCCCAGGAGGGGGGGTTGACGACGTTGCCGACCTGGCTGAACGTGAGTCCTTTCATGAGCCAGTAGGTGACGGGCGCGAACGCCGCCGCCGCGAGCACGCCCGAGAGAATCAGGCCCTGGTAGAGGGCGCGCTCGACGTTGCCCGAGCGCGAGCGCACGGCGAACGTGCCAATGATCGACGCCACAACAGCCACCCCGCCCAGGATCAGCGGGTACATGACGACCTTTGTGGCCTCGTGGAATGTTAGTACCCCGAGAAGCATCACCGCGACCGCCGTGACGGCGTAGGTCTCGAACAGATCGGCTGCCATGCCGGCGCAGTCGCCGACGTTGTCGCCGACGTTGTCGGCGATCACGGCCGGGTTGCGTGGGTCATCCTCGGGGATGCCCGCCTCGATCTTGCCGACGATGTCCGCGCCGACGTCAGCGGCCTTCGTGAAGATGCCGCCGCCCAGACGAGCGAACACGGAGATCAGCGAGCCGCCGAAGCCAAGGCCGATGAGAGCATCGACAGCCGTCTTCTGGCTATCGTTGAAGACGGCCGTCAGCAGACCGTAGTAGCCGGCGAGCCCGAACAGCGCGAGCCCCGCGACGAGCAGACCGGTGATCGCGCCGCCTTTGAAGGCGACGCTGAGCGCCGGCGAGACCCCACCCCTGGCGGCCTCAGCTACGCGCGCGTTGGCGCGCACTGACACGTTCATGCCGATGTAGCCCGCCGAGCCGGACAGGATGCCGCCGATCGCAAAGCCGCAGGCGACCGCGATGTTCTGGATGAAGATCAGCGCCACGAACAGCGCCACGCCGACGAGGGCGATCGTCGTGTACTGACGATTCAGGTAGGCGCGCGCACCTTCCTGGACGGCTCGAGAGATGCTCTGCATGCGCTCGTTGCCGGGCGACAGCGCCAGTAGCGCACGGGTGGTCGCCAGACCGTAGATGACGGCGCAACCGGCGCATACAAGGGCGACGACGACCCCATGGTTCGTCAGAAAGCTGCTCAAGAGAAAATCCTCCGCGGTCTGTTTGTGGGCCGCGCGAGGCGGCTAAAAGCGGCCGCATCCTATCGGTTTGAGCAGGCGGAAGGCGGCCTGAGGTGCTCTATTGGCCGGGAACCCAGAGCCGGCCGCTGACCTGCGCCGGACCTGGCTTGCGGGCGCTCGGCTGCTCCGGCTCCGCTTTGGCCTCCTTGGCGTATGCCATCTGAAGCTGGGCGAGAGCGTCGCGCAGAGGCCCAATCTCCCGCTGCATGCGTAGCTCCAAGATCGGCATCAGCGCACGGACACCGTCGATCGCGTCGGCGACCTGCTCGAGGTCTCGCTGAGGTTGATCCGCGTCGGAAGCGCCGCCCAGCCCGAGACGCCGGCCGCCGATGTTCACGAGCGAGACCGCGGTCTGCAGGATGATCTCGGCGCTCGTGATGCGGTTCAGCTCGGCTTCGTATGCCCGCATCTGTTCCTCGGTCGGCCCCGCCTGAGGTGCCTCACCCGCACCGGTCCCGCCGGCGTGGCGCTGTTGGGTCTCGCTCACACCGCCACCTCCTGTGCGTATGTCTGTCGCGTCTGGAGCACGCACGCGGCGAACACCTCCTCGGGCGAGGCGCCCGCCTCGATCATCGCCCGCTGACGCTGGGCCCCGTTGCGATCGGGAAAGGCGAGCTCGATGCCGAGCTCGGAGCGAACCGGCTCGGTCCACGCGGCCAGCCGCTGCACGATCGAAGCCGACGGATACTCATCGCCGCTGTCCAGATCGATCATGTTGCCGTCGAGCCCGAAACGGATCGCGCGCCACATGTTCTCCTCGACCAGCCTCGGCGCCGGATCCACGTATGGCACGCCCTCGTCGACGTCGCGCGCCGCCTGGGCGACGCACGCCACGATCAGGCTCGCCAGCGCCTCAGACTCGCTCGCGCTGGTCTGCGCATCGCAGATTCTGACCTCGACCGTCCCGAACTCGAAGTGAGGCCTCACCGACCACCACACCTGCGTGAATTCCACGATCGAGCGTGCCCGCAGCAGAAGCTCGATGTAGTCGCGATAGGCCCGCCAACCGCCAAACGCGTCGGGCACCCCACAGCGAGGAAAGTTGCGCGTGAAGCTCTGGGTGCGAGCCGAGTGCAGGCCTGAGTCGCGGCCGTCCAGATACGGGGAGTTGGAGGAGACGGCGAGCAGCAGCGGCAGAACCTCTCGCAGGCGATCGCATACGCGCACGGCGCGATCGATGCCGCGTACCCCTACATGTACGTGCAGGCTGAACGTGTTGTTGCGCCACGCCACGTACTTCAAGCCCTGCTCGACCTTCCGGTAGTGCTCGGTGTCGATGATCGACTGCTCGCGATAGTCGGCCCAGGGATGAGTTCCCGTGGCGCCGAGAACGGCGCCCTCGCCCTCGACGAGGGCGAACAGACGCCGGCGCCGCTCGCGCTGGCGGGCCATGGCGTCGGCCAGGCTCGCTCCGCGGCCGGAGACGATCTCGATCTCCGAGGAGATCAGCTCGCCCGTGATCGACTCGCCGAGCAGCGGGTCGCGCTCGAGCGCCAACTCGCGCAACTCCTCGAAGCGCGAGACCAGCTCGTGCGTGGAGGGGTCGAGAATCGCGAACTCCTCCTCCAGGCCGACGGTCATGTCGACCGACTGGGCGAAGGTCTGCGCTGCCTGGTCCAGATCGATCACGTCAGATAGAAGTACAGCGCGTACAGCAGGTCGACGGCCGGGCTGGACGTGTGCACGGTCACCTCGGGCGGCACATCGAGCAGCGACTCCGAGTAGTTGAAGATGATCTTCACGCCCGCCGCGACGAGCTGGTCGGCGAGACCTTGAGCGGCGGCGGTCGGCACGGCGAGGACCCCGACGACGATGTCCTCTTCCTCGACGACTCGCGCCAGCTCGCTGGTGTGCCTGACGACTTGGCTACCGACCGTGGTGCCGACCTTCGCGGGATCAACGTCGAAGATCGCGACCACCCTGAAGCCGTGATCGGCGAAGATGTCCGAGGAAGCGATCGCCTTGCCGAGATGCCCGGCGCCCAGCAGCGCGATGTTGTGCTGACCCGCCGTCCGCAGGATCTTGCGGATCTGGGAGACGAGCGACTCGACGTTGTAGCCGACGCCGCGCTTGCCGAACTTGCCGAAGCCCGACAGGTCGCGCCTGATCTGGGTCGAGTTGACGTGGGTGTAGTCGGAGAGCTCCTGCGAAGAGATCGTCTCCTTGCCCATCTTCTTCGCCTGGGTCAGCACCTGCAGGTAGCGAGACAGCCGTGCGGCGACGCCCAGCGAAAGACGCTCGCCCATCGGGCCGTCGCCGTCCTCGGCATCGTCGATCGTCGTTGTCAGCTCCCCATACGCCACTGACGTGACTCTAAAGGATGGCTCCCAGACGCTCCCTGAGGGCATACTCGTCGACGAAGTAGTCGAACAGCTCCTCGCCGTCGATCGTGACGACCGGGATGCGGTCGAAGTACGCCCGGTGCAGGGCATCGTCGACTGCGATGTCACGCTCGTGCAGCGTGAACGGGATGTCCGCCTGGACCCTGAGGAGCGCTTGGCGCGCGTCCGCGCAGAGATGGCAGTCCGCCTTGGAGTAGAGCGTCACGGACCTCATCGCGGGCGCTCGCCGGTCGCATAGGCGTCGAGGCCGAGATAGGCGGGGTAGGCAAGCGGCTCGGCAAAGCGTGCCGCAGAGGCGATCATCGCCGCATTGTCGGTGCACAGAGACTTCGCCGGAACGTGCACGCTCATGCCAAGGTTCTCTAGACGCCTGCGCAGCTCGCCGTTGGCGGCCACTCCCCCGCCGACGGCGAGACGATCGAGGCCGGTGACGCTCAGCGCCTGCTCGGTGCGCAGCATGAGGTGATCGACGATCGCCGCCTGATAAGAGGCGGCGAGATCCGCCGCACGTTCGCGCGTTTGCGCGGGAGAGAGCTCGCGCAGTTGGTAGAGCAGCGAGGTCTTCAGCCCGGCGAACGAGAAGTCGAGGCTGCGCCCGAACGGCCGTGTCGCGCCCCTGCCCGCGCGCGAGCGGGAGCCAGAGGCCGGGAACTCGAACGCATGCGGATCGCCCTCTTGCGCCATCCGCTCGAGCGCCGGCCCTCCGGGAAAGCCGAGTCCTAGCATCCGGGCGCCCTTGTCGAATGCCTCCCCCGCCGCGTCGTCGAGCGTGCGGCCCAGAGTCTCGAAGCCCTCGTGCTCGCGCACGTCCGCGAGCAGCGTATGGCCGCCGCTGGCGATCAGGCAGAGAAACGGCGGCTCGAACGCCTGCGGGATGCCACCGTCACGCTCGCCGAGCAGGAAGTTTGCGGCGATATGGCCCTGCAGGTGATCGATCGGCGCGAACGGTAGCTCACGGGCCCCGGCGAGCACCTTCGCCGTCGAGAAGCCGACGAGCAAGGCGCCCACCAGGCCAGGACCCTGAGTGGCGGCGATGAGGTCGACCTCATCCAGCGTCAGGTTCGCTTGGGAGAGCGCGCTCTCGACAACAACGTTGATCAGCTCGAGGTGGTGGCGAGAGGCGATCTCTGGAACGACGCCGCCGAATCTGTCGTGTGCCCGCTGCGAGGAGATCACGTTCGAGCGGATACGCCCGTCAACGTCGATGACCGACGCACACGTGTCGTCGCAGCTTGTCTCGATCGCGAGAATCGTCATACCGGTCCTGGATTAGGCACGTCCTCGAGCGTGCCCTGGAGCGTGGCAGGCGTGCGCCACATGACGAGCGCGTCCTCGCCGTTGTCCTGGTAGTAGCGCCGACGAATGCCTGCGGCGCGAAAGCCCTCGCGCTCATATAGGTGGATCGCGACCTCGTTGGAGCGGCGCACCTCCAGCGTAAAGCGCGCCTGCTCGTCATCGACGCGCTCGTAAAGCTCCGCCAGCAGGGCCGAGGCGATCCCCATGCGCCGGCGCTCGATGTCGACGGCGATGTTCATGACGTGCCAGACGGTGTCGTAGCGCGAGCAGATCAAATAGCCGACGAGCCGCCTGTCGTTCACGGCGGCGAGGCAGATGCCCGAGGACTTGGACAGCTCGAGCACGAACATCGCGAGCGACCATGGCGTCGGAAACGCGCGGCGCTCGATCGCTATGACTCGCGGCAAGTCCGCGTACGTGAGGGCGCGGATGTCCACAGAGAAGGAGCCCTCCGCCCTCAGCTCCGCCGCCGTAGAGCCCATCACGTCGGCGCCTTCTCCAGCGCGATCTCGGCATCGGGGCGGCGCAGGTAGTCCGGGGAGATGGCCTTTGGATCACCGGGCCGGGTCGCTTGAGAGAGCGCGCAGATCGCCGCGCCTGTGACGCGATGCAGCGGAGAATCCTGCTCGGGCAGCTCGAGTCCAGCGTCGAGCAGCTGCTCGCTATAGCGGATTGCGCCGTCCCCAACGGCCAGCCAGCGCTCGCCGGGCACGTCCGCCCCATTCCTGACGAGCAGGCCGGCAAGCTCTTCCGGCGGGACGACTACCGCAGCGAGCAGCTCATCGGTTGCTCCGGCGAGACGATCGAGGCCGTCCGATTGCGGCTCTTCGCCTGCGCCTGAGGTATGGCCAGGGCGATAGAGAGCCGCGAAGGCCTCGCTTCGACGCGCGTCGATGACGCTCATCACCCCGTCGAGCGGCCCGTCCGCGTGCGTGAGGGCGAAGGCGGCGAGCGCGTGAAGGCTCGATACGCCGACGAGCGGTATGCCGAGCGACTGGGCGAGCCCGCGTGCCGTCGCCACGCCGATGCGCAGTCCCGTGAACGTGCCGGGACCGACGCCGACCGCGACCCGTTCGAGCTCGCTCCACTGCACGCCGGCCCGCCTGAGCAGCGAGGCCGCTAGGGGCAGCAGGCGCGTAGCGTGCCCCGGGCGCTCGCCAGGCACAGGATCGTCGCGCTCCTGGAGCGTCGTCCCGTCGGCGAGCGCGAGCCCCACCGCCGTTGCTTGCGTCGCAGTGTCGAAGCCGAGCGTGACAGTCATCGCGCTTCGAGAACCTCGATGCGCCTGCGCTCACCGCCGCGATGCGTGAGCGTCACGATCATGCGCGCCGCTTCCAGCTCGCCGCTTCCCCGCATCGGCCACTCCACGAACGCGATCCGGTCGGGCCCGATGTAGTCCTCGAGCAAGGCGGGCTCCTCGCTGTCGAGGTCGGCGAGACGGTAGAGGTCGAGATGGGAGATGCTCACGCCTTCGCCCTCGTAGCGGTGGCCGATGCTGAATGTCGGGCTGGTGACCGGATCGGCCACCCCCAAGGCCCTGGCGGCTCCCCGCACGAGCGTCGTCTTGCCAGATCCGAGCTCGCCGCGCACCAGCACGACATCACCGGGCTCGAGTGCGCCCGCAAGCTCGGCGCCCAGCGCCTCGGTCTGCTCCGAGTCCGAGGTTTCGACGACTCGCGTGGACACAAGAGAAGCCTAGATGGTTGATTCAGCCATCTCGTGGCCCATCGGCTCGCACCGTCAACCCCAAAAAAACGGCCGGCCCGCGGGAGAAGGACGCGGGCCGGCCGTGATGCTTGGGAGGATGGAGATGGGGCCGTTATCGGCGACCTCCTCCATGTTCTTGAGACATGCGCCGTTTCCTACCCCACTTGCAAGGATCCATTCAGAACAGACCAAGCTGATCGACTGCGAGCGCCTGCTCCTCACCCGGCTGCTCGATCTCGACTTCATCGAGCATCCCGTCGATCGACACCGGCTGCTCGGGCTCGCCCTGCGCCAGCAGCTCGGGTATCCGCGCGAAGTCCTCCCTCAACGTCTCGAGCGTTCGCGGCGTGTACAGCGCGGCGGCGGGATGGAAGATCGGATACAGCCGCACGGCGCGCCGTCCCAACACGATCACCTCGGGCCTGCCATGCAACCGCGTGATCCCGGTCGGATCGCCACGCAGGAGCTTCGTCGAAAAGTTGCCGAGCGAGCAGATCACGATCGGCTCGATCAGCTCGACCTGCCTGTACAGGTATTCGCGGCAGTTCTCGATCTCGACCGGCAGCGGGTCGCGGTTGCCGGGAGGGCGGCACTTGAGCGTATTTGCGATGAACACGTTCGCGCGCGCCAGGCCAATCTCTTCCAGCAGCGTGTCGAGCAGTTTGCCGGCCCGGCCCACGAACGGCAGCCCCTGCTCGTCCTCGCTCGCGCCCGGAGCCTCGCCGATGAACATCAGATCCGCGTTCGCGTTGCCGGCGCCGAAGACCACGTTCTTGCGGGTCGCAGCAAGCTCTGAGCAGCGCACGCATCCCCGCGCTTGTGCGAGCACCTGCTTCAGCTCCTCTCGCCGCTCCGCCGCGCTCATGCTCAGATCCCCGGTGGACACCCTCTGGGATGGTAGTCGCGCCGAGGGCGCCCAGCCCGATGGAAGATGTCGGCTGCGTCTGTATGCTTAATGCCAGTCGCGACCGGTATCCCCAGATGCGGGGAACTGGACCGAGTCATGAGTCATTCGATCTCGTCCTCAATACCGATGAGAACCCTGCGCGCGGTCAGCCAGCTGCGGGATTCGCTGCAGCCTGCCCGGCAAGCGGGGCTGACCGTTGGTCTGGTGCCGACGATGGGCGCTCTGCACGAGGGCCATCTCTCGTTGATCCGGCGCGCAAGGGAGCGCTGCGACGTCGTCGTGGTGTCGCTGTTCGTCAATCCCGCCCAGTTCGACGAGCGCGCCGATCTCGACCGCTACCCGCGTACGGAGCGCGAGGACGCCCGCCTCGCTGAGCGAGCAGGCGCCGACATCCTGTTCGCCCCCGCCGCCGAAGACGTCTACCCGGCCGGCTTCGCAAGTTGCGTCGAGGTGTTGGGCATCACCGATCGCCTGGAGGGGGCCGTCCGCGGCGCCGCGCACTTCAGGGGCGTGACGACGGTCGTGACCAAGCTCTTCAACATGGCCCAGCCGGACGTCGCCTTCTTCGGGCAGAAGGATGCCCAGCAGGCGCTCGTCATCAAGCGCCTAGTCGAGGATCTGAACATGCCGGTCGCGATCGAGGTGTGCCCGACCGTGCGCGAGCGAGACGGCCTGGCGATGTCCAGTCGCAACGCTCATCTGCTCCCCGGGGAGCGAACGAGGGCAACAGGGCTGTTCGAGGCGCTAGAGGCGTCCAAGCGGCTTTCGCGCGAGGGCGAGCGCCGTGCGGACACTCTGGTCGCGGCGGCACGCGAGGCTCTGGCTCGAGCGGATATAGAGCCCGAGTACGTAGCGCTCGTCGACCCCGACACGCTCGAGCCGGTCGAGCGTCTTCAAGGGCCGGCGCTGCTCGCGATATCCGCTCGCGTGGGCGACACCCGCCTGATCGACAACGCCATCCTCGAGCCGTCCCATCAAGAGATATCCATATCCCGGACCGGCGCCTCGCCAGCGAAGGCGCCGGCCTGACGATCCGCTGACCAGCCAACAGATCCCCACCCCAAAAGAACCCCATCCCAAGATCCAAGGCCTCATCCAAGACCCCAATCCCTCCACAACAGACCCAAGGAGAGCAAGGCTCAAATGCAGCGCACAATGCTCAAGTCGAAGATCCACCGCGCGACGGTCACCGACTGCGACCTGCACTACGTCGGCTCGATCACGATCGACCCCGACCTGCTCGAGGCGGCCGACATCCTCGAGCACGAGCAGGTGCACGTCGTGGACATAGACAACGGCGCGCGCTTGCAGACCTACACGATCGCCGGCGAGCGCGGCTCGGGCGAGATGAAGGTCAACGGCGCCGCCGCCCGGCTCGTGCACCGCGGCGACAAGGTCATCGTCATCTCCTACGCCCAGTACTCGATGCAGGAGATGGAGCACTACGAGCCTCGCGTCGTACACGTAGAGGCCTCCACCAATCGGATCATCGCGATCGACGACGCAGTGGCGACCCTGCTCACCCCATCCGAGCCGATCAGCATCGGCTCGCGGGACTGAGCGCAAGGACGTCAACCCAGTCCAGATAGGAGCACTAATGTCAACCCACCCTCCCGTAGAGACGTCCACCACTCACGAGCGTCTACCGATGACGGTCCCCGGCCTGATGGACCGCAAGCGCAGCGGCGAGCCGCTCGTGATGGTCACCTGCTACGACTACCCGAGCGCGCGCATCGTCGAGGAGGCGGGCGTCGATCTCGTGCTAGTCGGCGACACCGCCGCGATGACCGTGCTCGGCTATGACTCCACGGTCCCTGTGACCGTCGACGAGCTGCTTGTGCTCGTCAAGGCCGTGCGCCGCGGGCTACGCAGCCCGCTGCTCGTCGGCGATCTACCGTTCGGCTCCTACGAGGTCTCCGATGAGCAGGCCGTCGCCACCGCTCAGCGCTTCCTCAAGGAGGGTGGCTGCGACGCCGTCAAGCTGGAGGGTGGCGGCGTGATGGTCGACCGTGCGCACGCGATCGCCTCGACGGGCATCCCTGTGATCGGCCACGTCGGGCTCACGCCCCAGACGGCGACGGCCGTAGGTGGCTTCAAGGCACAGGCGCGTACCGCACACCGGGCGCTGAACACGATCGAGGACGCAGTGGCGCTGCAGGAGGCCGGCTGCTGCGCGATCGTGTTCGAGGCGATCCCCGCACCCGTCGCGCAGCTGGCGATGGAGCAGATCGAGATCCCCGTGATCGGCATCGGCGCGGGCATGTCTACAGATGGTCAGGTGCTCGTCTGGCACGACCTGCTGGGCCTGTACGAGTGGGGCAGTCCCCGCTTCGTCAAGCGCTACGCCGAGCTGCGTCCCGAGATCCTGCGGGCGCTTGAGAACTACGCGGCCGAGGTGCGCACAAAGGAGTTCCCGACGAGCGAGTACACCTACTCGATCGACCCGGCCGAGCTGGAGGAGCTGCGCGGCCTGCTGGGGTAGTCGATCTTGCGGATGACCTTCGCCGGCGCGCCCGCCGCGATCGAGAACGGCTCGATGTCTTTCGTGACGACGCTGTTCGCGCCGATCACGCAGCGCTCGCCGATCTCAACACCGCTCGTCACGACCACGCCGATGCCCAGCCAGCAGTTATCGCCGACTCGCGTCGGTCCCTTGCTCTCGAAGCCCTGCCATGTGATCGGCTTCTCGGGGTCGTCGTAGTGGTGGGAGGCGTCTGAGACGAAGCACCCATTCGCGAGCATGCAGTGAGCGCCGATCTCCACGCATTGCTGCGCGGCGATCATCACGCCCATGTTGATGAACGTCCCTTCGCCGATCTTCACGCGCGCGTCGCTCGGCATCGTGATCCACACGTTCGGCTCGAGCAGCACATGGGGACCGATCTGAAGGCGTCCCTCGCGCAAAGCTTCGAGCACGTTGCCGTGCACAGGCCAGCGCACGAACGCTTCGCGGCGCATCATCTCGCGGTGGATAGCCACCCGGTTCCAGGGCAGAGAGTTGCGCTCGTACCAGCGCCACCTGGCCCACCACAGGCGCGCCTTGCCAGCTGTCACGCAAGCGCCTTCGCGCGTCGTCTGCGTTGCGGGGGAGGCTTCGTAGCGAGCATCTCCGCAAGGAACATCCCCGTGTGCGAGGCGGGCTCGGCCGCGACCTCCTCGGGGGTGCCGGCCGCGATTACCATTCCTCCCTCCTCTCCCCCCTCGGGCCCCATGTCGATCAGGCGGTCCGCGCACTTGATCACGTCGAGGTTGTGCTCGATCACGACCACGCTGTTGCGTGCGTCCACGAGCCGCTGCAGCACCTCGAGCAGTCGCTGCACATCCGCGAAATGGAGCCCGGTCGTCGGCTCATCGAGGATGTAGAGCGTGCGCCCGGTCGCGATCTTCGACAGCTCCGTCGCCAGCTTCACACGCTGGGCCTCGCCGCCCGAGAGCGTCGTGGCGGGCTGACCGAGGCGGATGTAGCCGAGACCGACGGCGTCGAGCGTCTCCAGGCGCCGTCTGATCTTGGGGATGTGCTCGAAGAACTTCAACGCGTCAGAGACGGGCATGTCGAGGATTTCGGCGATGTTGCGGCTCTTGAAGCGCACCTCGAGCGTCTCGCGGTTGTAGCGCTTGCCATGGCACTGCTCGCACGGCACGTACACGTCCGGCAGGAAGTGCATCTCGATCTTGATCTGACCGTCGCCCTTGCAGACCTCGCAGCGCCCTCCCTTGACGTTGAACGAGAAGCGACCCGGCTTATACCCGCGCGCGCGCGCGTCCTGGGTCTTGGAGAAGAGGTCCCTGATCACGTCGAACAGGCCCGTATACGTAGCGGGATTCGAACGGGGGGTCCTGCCGATCGGCGACTGGTCGACCGCGATGATCTTGTCGAGCTGCTCGAGCCCCTTGATCGCGCGGTGCGTCCCGGAGCGCTGGCGAAGACCCGCCCCGCGGGCGGTGCCCCGGTGCAAGCGATTTGAGAGCGCCTTGAACAGCACGTCGTTGACGAGCGTCGACTTGCCCGAGCCCGATACGCCCGTCACGCACGTCAGCACCCCGAGCGGAACGTGTACGTCTATGTCTCTCAAGTTGTGCTGGCTGGCCCCGATGATCTGCAGGTAGCCGGCGGGCTTTCGGCGCTTGGCCGGTGCCTCGATGGTGCGCGTCCCCGCCAGGAACTGGCCCGTAAGCGACTCTGCCACGCCCTGCACCTGCGCGGCGGTTCCCTGCGCGACTATCCGCCCGCCATGCTCGCCGGCACCTGGGCCCAGATCGACGAGATGGTCGGCGCTTCGCATCGTCTGCTCGTCGTGCTCGACGACGATCACGGTGTTGCCGAGGTCCCTCAGCCGCTCGAGCGTCGAGATCAGCTTGGAGTTGTCGCGCTGATGCAGTCCGATCGATGGCTCATCGAGGATGTAGAGCACACCGACGAGCGAGCTTCCGATCTGGGTGGCCAGCCGGATGCGCTGCGCCTCCCCGCCCGACAGCGTCGACGCCGCCCGGTCCATCGACAGATACCCGATCCCGACGTTCTCCAGGAACCGCAATCGCTCTGAGATCTCACGCAGGATCAGACGCGCGACGTGCTTGTCGGTGTCCGACAGCTCCACCTCCTCGAGCCACGTGAGCGCTCGGCTCGCCGACAGCGCGCAGAAGTCCTCGATGCGCGTCCCCCCCACCAACACCGCCCGCGACTCGGGACGCAACCGCGCCCCCCCGCACGAAGGACACGGCCTCAAGGACATGTACTGCTCGATCCGCTCCTTGGTCCAGTCGGAGTCGGTCTCCTTGTAGCGGCGCTGCAGGCTGTGGACGATTCCCTCGAAGCGCGTCGCATACGACCGGCGCCGGCCGTATCGATTGTGATAGGAGATCTGAAGGCGCTCCCCGTCGGTGCCGTACAGGAACAGGTCGCGGTGCTCGGATGGCAGCTGCTCCCAGGGCGCGCCCAAGTCGACGCCGTAGCGGCTCGCGATCGCCTCGGCTACCTGGTCGTAGTAGTTGGAGGCGCTGTTCCCCCACGGCGCGATCGCCCCCTGCGCGATCGACAGACCAGGATCGGGGATGAGCAGCTCGGGATCGATCTCCATCTGCGAGCCGAGCCCCGTGCAGCGCTCGCAGGCGCCGTGCGGCGAGTTGAACGAGAAGATCCGCGGCTCCAGCTCCACCAGCGAGGGCCCGTGCTCGGGGCAGGCGAAGTTCTCCGAGAACGTGCGCACATCGCCATCGACGATCTCTATCTCGACCAACCCGCCGGCGAGCCCCACCGCCGTCTCGATCGAGTCGGCCAGCCGCTTGCGGATGTCGTGGCGCATGACGAGGCGGTCCACGACTACCGAGATGTCGTGCTTGTAGCGCTTGTCGAGCACGATCGACTCCTCGAGCATCCGCAGCCGCCCGTCTATCTTCACGCGCGCGAAACCGTCGGCGCGCATCTCCTCCAGCAACTTCCCGTACTCGCCCTTGCGGCCCCTCACGACCGGCGCGAGCACCATGAAGCGAGTCCCATCCGCCAGCTCCATCGTCTGGTCGATGATCTGCTCGGCCGACTGCCCGACGATCGGCCGCCCGCACTTCGGGCAGTGCGGCTTGCCGACGCGCGCCCACAGCAGGCGCAGGTAGTCGTAGATCTCGGTAACGGTCCCAACCGTCGAGCGCGGGTTGCGCGATGTCGTCTTCTGGTCGATCGAGATCGCCGGCGAGAGCCCCTCGATCGAGTCCACGTCGGGCTTGTCCATCTGGCCGAGGAACTGGCGTGCATACGCCGACAGCGACTCCACGTAGCGGCGCTGGCCCTCCGCGTAGATCGTGTCGAACGCCAGGCTGCTCTTGCCCGACCCCGACAGGCCGGTGATCACAACGAGCGCGTCCCTCGGCAGCTCGAGCGAGATGTCCTTGAGGTTGTGCTCCCTGGCCCCCGCGACGACGATCTTGTTGCTCTGCCCCATGAGGGGCTATTGTATTGATACGAACATATGTTCGCTATCTCTGTCAGCCGTCGGAATTCAGGAGGCCGTAGCGGACTTCTCTAGATAGCGCTGCATCCCGGAGAACGCCTGGTCGAACGGCATCGCCTGCTCGTAGGCGCAGGCGGCCTCGGGCGCCAACTCCGCGGCGCGCAGCTGCTCGCGCTCGGCGGCGACGAACCTGTCCACGTCCCCATCGCGTACCAGCCGCTCGGTCTCGGCGAGACTCGCTCTCAGCCCGCTCAGATGCTCGGCGACATCCTCGTAGCGACCAAAGTGCGTCGGCACCAGCGCGGACGGGCGCCAGGCTTCGATCAGCTTCAGCGACTGCTCCCAGGCCGGAAGGTCGATGTCGGGGGGCGGGGTCGGCGCGAACACCGGACCGGCCGGGTCCGTACGGACGCCGGCGACGTCCCCGCAGAACGCGGTCCCTGTGGGCTCGTGCAGATAGGCGACGTGGTGGGAGGCGTGCCCCGGGGTGTAGGCGACGCGAATCCCGTCGATGCTCTCTCCGCCGCTCAGGCTACGCACACGCTCCGCCGGCACGGGAGCGACCTCGCCCCAGAGACGGTCCATGTCCTCTCCGTACAGCCTCCCCGCGCTCGCGAGCAGCTTGGAAGGGTCGATGAGGTGGCGCGCGCCGCGCTCGTGGACCCAGACTTCGATGTCCGGGAAACGGCGCAGCAGGACACCCGTCGCGCCTGCATGGTCGAGATGGATGTGGGTCAGCGCGATCACCCGCGGCAGCTGCTCGTCGAGGCCAGCGAGCAGCGTCTCGATGCAGCTGGCCGGGCCCGGGTCGATCAAGACGTCGCCGACCAGCCACGAGCCAATCACGCGCTCACGGCCGAGGTGGAACAGATCGATCAATCTCATCGCGGCGTCGGTGGTCACAGGGCGGAGACTATTCGCACGAGCATTCAGGCCGGCGCCTGCGCCGCCTGCACATCCGCCAGCTCGCGCCGCAGCTCCCGTATCTCGTCGCGCAATTGAGCCGCGTACTCGAAGCGCAAGTCCTCCGCCGCTTCGATCATCTCCTCCTCCAGCTCCACCGCCAGACGCTCGAGCTCGTGCGTGGGCATCTCCTTCGCCTTGGTCCTCGCCGCGCCCTTGCGTCGCCTGCTCTTGGGGACCTTCGACTCCGCCTGCAAGAACTCCGCTATGTCGGAAACGCCCTTCACGATCGTCGCGGCCGTGATCCCGTGCTCCTCGTTGTAGGCGAGCTGGATCTTGCGCCGGCGCTCGGTCTCTCCGATCGCGGCCCTCATCGCCTTGGTCTCCTTGTCGGCATACATCAGCACCGTCCCGTTGACGTTGCGCGCGGCCCTTCCAATCGTCTGGATCAGCGAGGTCTCGCCCCGCAAAAAGCCCTCCTTGTCGGCGTCGAGGATCGCCACGAGCGAGACCTCCGGCAGGTCCAGTCCCTCGCGCAGCAGGTTGACGCCGACGAGCACGTCGTACTCGCCCAAGCGCAGGTCCCTGATGATCTGGATGCGCTCGAGCGTGTCGATCTCCGAGTGCAGGTAGCGCACCCTGAAGCCCATCTCGATCAAGTACTGCGAAAGGTCCTCGCTCATCTTCTTCGTCAAGGTCGTCACGAGCACGCGCTCGTCGCAGTCCACACGCCGCCGGATCTCGTTCATGAGGTCGTCGATCTGGCTCTTCGTCTCCCTGACGTACACCTCCGGGTCCACGATCCCCGTCGGCCTGACGATCTGCTCGACGATCCGCTGCGATCGGGCGCGCTCGTACTCGCCGGGCGTCGCCGACACGAACACGAGCTGAGGCGTGATCGACAGGAACTCCTCGAACGTCTGCGGCCTGTTGTCCAGCGCGCTCGGCAGCCTGAAGCCATAGTCCACGAGCGTGCGCTTGCGCGAGCGGTCGCCCTCGAACATGCCGCCGATCTGGGGCACCGTCTGGTGGGACTCGTCGATGAAGCACACGAAGTCGTCCGGAAAGTAGTCGATCAAACAGTACGGTCGCTCGCCCGGTTTGCGCCCGTCGAGGATCCTCGAGTAGTTCTCGATCCCCGAGCAGAACCCCATCTCGCGCAGCATCTCCATGTCGTACTGCGTTCGCTGCCTCAGACGGTGAGACTCGAGCTGCTTGCCTTCGCGCTCGAGCTCCCCACAGCGCTCGTTCAGCTCTCTGCCGATCTCCGCAACGGCCGCCTCGACCGTGCCCTCCTTGACGTTGTAGTGCGTCGCCGGCCACACCGCCACGTGCTCGAGGTCGTCCTCGATCAGCTCGCCCGTCAGCGGGTCGAAGTGCGCCAGCCGCTCGACTTCGTCGCCGAACATGCTCATTCTGAAGGCCGTCTCGGCATAGGCGGGGAACACCTCCAGCGTCTCCCCCTTGACCCTAAAAGTTCCGCGTGAGAGCACCGTGTCGTTGCGCGTGTACTGGATCGACACGAGCTTTCGCAAGAGCGCCTCCCTGTCGATCTCCTCCCCTCGCCTCAGGATCTGCATGTTCATCTCGTATGTCTCCGGCGAGCCCAGCCCGTAGATGCATGAGACCGACGCCACAACGATTACGTCTCTGCGCGCGAACACGGCCGCAGTCGCAGCGTGTCGCAGCCGATCGACCTCCTGGTTGATAGCCGAGTCCTTCTCGATGTAGAGGTCCCTGCTGGGGACGTACGCCTCGGGCTGGTAGTAGTCGTAGTAGCTGACGAAGTACTCGACGGCATTGTCAGGAAAAAACGTTCTGAACTCATTGCACAACTGGGCCGCGAGCGTCTTGTTGTGGGCAATCACGAGCGCCGGCTTCTGGACCGCCTCGATCACGCCCGCCATCGTCATCGTCTTGCCGGTGCCCGTCGCGCCGAGCAGCGTCTGGAAACGCTCGTTCGCACCCACGCCCTCTGCGAGCGCGTCGATCGCTCTGGGCTGATCGGCCGTCGGCGTGAAGGCGGAATCGAGCTTGAAGGCGGGCATCGCCTCCTACCGTAGCCCCAGCTCGCGCGCGTAGCGGGCGCGGTACTGACTTTGAGCCCACATTACCCGCTGCACGTAGGCCTGCGTCTCGGGGAACGGTATGTCTGCAAGCGCCAGCTGTCTGCCCTCTTCCCTGGCTTTCGCGGCCCACTCATCAACGTTTGCGAACCCCGCGTTATAGGCGGCCACGGCCAGCATCTCATCGCCTTCGTAGCGTTCGAGCAGATAGCGCAGATACCAACTGCCATAGGCGATATTGACGCTCGGCGTCTGCAGGTCGGATGTCGTGAAGCGCACGCCTCCGGACACGTGGGCGATGAAGTGGGCGGTTTCCGGCTCGATCTGCATCAACCCAAGCGCACCCGCCGATGAGGTGCGCGGTTCGAACTTGCTCTCCGCATAGATGACGGCGGCGATCAGCGAGGGGTCGAGATGCTTGGACGATGCCTGTTCACGGATCACCCCCGCATCGCTGAGCGGAAGGCCGTTTGACGCGGTGTGATGTGCGCCGTTGACCAGCGCCACGATCAGCACGATCGCCGCCGCGAGCGCCGCGCTCGCCGCAAGGACCGTCTTCGCTCCACCGCCCGCCGCCGAGGGGCGCGCCCGCGGGCCCGTCCCGTACGTCGTGCGGCCGGCCCCACCGCCGGCCCGCGACCTCACCGCTCCCTCTCAACCCATGCCCCCGACCGGGGGCATGATCCCATCCGGGTGCAGCTCATCGAGACAGCTTGCCAAGAATCGCCGCGAGCTCGCGCCGCATGTCCTCCGTGGTTGCGTTGTTGCGCACTACGAACGTCGCACGCTGCGCCTTTTCCTCTTGGCTGAGCTGCCTGGAGAGGCGCTCGTCTTCGAGCGCGTGGCCCCGCCCGGCGGCGCGCTCGCGCCTGACCTCCTCGTCGGCGATCACCGCAATCGTCGCGTCGAAGCCCTCCTGCGTGCCCGCCTCGAACAGCAACGGGATCTCAACGACGGCCGCCTTGGGCGCCGGCTCCATCGCCTTCACCCGCTCGAGCCACTGTCCCATGCGCTCTCCAACGAGCGGCCACAACAGACCCTCCAGCCAGCGCCTGTCCTCCTCGGTGGCGAAGGCACGCTCCGCCAGCGCCGATCGGTCTATCTCACCGTCCCGAGCGATCTCTTGGCCGAAGCGCTCGAGCACCGCGTCCTTGACCTGCTGCTCCCCATACAGCTCGTGCACGACCGCATCGGTCGACAGAACCTCAGCGCCAAGCTCGGCGAGCAGACCCAGCGCGGTCGACTTGCCCGCCCCCATGCCGCCGGTCAATCCGACCAGCAGCACCTTGCCGTCAGCCTTCAGGCGCCGGCTCCGTCTCGGGCGCGTCCCGCGCCTCGTCAGACGCCTGTGGCTCCGCATCCGCGACAGTCTCGCCCTGCGCCTCTGCGGCGGCAGACTCCTCAGCGGGATCCCCGGCAGGCTCTTCAGCAGACGGCTCGGACGGCTCCCCGACAGACGGCTCCGACTCGGCCTCAGCGGCATCCGCACCTGCCGTCTGCTCCGTCTCGGCGACCGGCTCCAGCTCGGCGGCACCCTGCTCTGCCTCGGCCTCGGGCTGGGCGACCTGCTCACCGGCCTCGGCAACGGGCTGCTCGTCCCCCTCAACCGCCTCCTCGCCGTCAGAGCTCTCATCATGCACAGGCGCCGCCGCAGTCACCCGGTGATGGGCGAGCGGCAGGACCTGGTCCTCAACACGCTTGGCCGACAGCGACAGGCGCCGGCGCTCGGAGTCGATCTCCAAGATCTTGACCCTGATCTCATCGCCGGGATGAACGATCTCGCGCGGACTCTCGACGTGATGGCCGGCAAGCTCGGAGATGTGCACGAGCCCCTCGACCCCATCGAGGATCTCCACGAACGCACCAAACGTGACCACCTTCGTCACCTTCCCCGCCAGCTCGTCGCCGACGTTGTACGTGTCGACAATCCTCTGCCACGGGTCTTCCTGGGTCTGCTTGAGGCCCAGCGAGATGCGCTGGCGCTCCCGGTCTATGTCGAGCACCTTGACCTGGACGGTGTCGCCGATGCCCAGGATCTCGCTCGGATGGTTGACGTGCGACCAGGAAAGCTCTGAGATGTGGATCAGGCCGTCGATCCCATCGAGATCGACGAACGCACCGAAGTCGACGATGTTGGAAATCTGGCCCTCCACGACGAGACCCGGCTGCAGGCGGTCGAGGATCTGCTGACGGACCTCCTTGCGCTCCTCCTCGAGCACCGCCCGGCGCGAGAGCACGACGTTGTTGCGCGAGCGGTTCAGCTCGATTACCTTCGTCTCGATGTCGGTGCCCAGGTATTCGTCGAGGTTCGGGACCCGGCGGATGTCCACGAGCGAAGCGGGCAAAAAGCCACGTACGCCGAGGTCGATGATCAGGCCGCCCTTGACGACCTCGATCACGGAGCCCGTGACCGGCTCGCCGGACTCGGCGGCAGCCTCGATGCGGCGCCACGCCTTCTCGAAGCGAGCACGCTTCTTGGACATGATCAAACGCCCGTCCTGGTCCTCCTTGGTCAGGACGATCGCGTCGACCTCCTCGCCGAGCTCCACCTCCTCGCGGGGATCCACCGACTTGCGGATCGAAAGCTCGTTCGCGGGGATGACCCCCTCGGACTTGTAGCCGATGTCGACGAGCACCTCGTCCTTGTCGATGCGTACGACATGGCCCGTGACGACCTCGCCCTCCTCGAAGGGCTGCATCGTCGCGTCGTAGTTGGGGACTATCTGCCCGTCAATTTCGAGCAGCAGCCCATTTGACCCCTCGACCACCTGGGCGGGGGGATTCTCGATCGTCATCGTCACCGGCCGAAGCGTAGCGAAGTCTCACCGCGCGACGGTCGTCGGGTCCCGGTCCGGCGCACGCCGGCCGGAGTAGGCGCTGTCCGTATCGAGGCGGCCATCATCCATATCATTGGCTCGATGCCGGTCAGAGCCACCAAGCGCGGCGAGCAGCGCACTCCGCTGCGGCGCGATTGCGACGTGCTGATATGCGGCGCGTCGTTCGCCGGTCTTGCCATCGCGCGCGAGCTGCGGGACTCGGGCGCCAAGGTGCTCGTGATCGACCGCTACGAGATCGGGGAGCGCCAGACCTCGGCCTGCGGGATCCCGACCCTCTGGCTCGACGCGCTCGACCTCGGTGGTTCGGAGCGCCAGACCTTCGACGAGCTCGTGGTCCATACGCCCTGGACGACCGCTCGCTGGAAGCTGCCGTGGACGTTCTCGACGTTCGACTATCGCGAGCTGTGCGGGCTGCTGTGGGAGCAGGCGCATCCAAGCGACACGGAGTTCGAGACGGCGACGGTGAGCGGCTTGACACCCGCCCCCGCTGCCTCACCGACCGTATCGGGCTCCAGCGCGCCGGCACTTCACACCATCCACACCGACCGCGGCGACCTGCGGGCACCTTTGATCGTCGATGCCCTCGGCTGGCGCCGGGTGCTGTCCAACGGGACCGCGATCCAGCCGCCGAACGCGCGCTTGTCGCGGGGCCTCGAGGTCCATCCGGATGGATTCGGCGAGGAGCTCGAGTTGTGGATCGACCCGAAGTATGTGCGCTCCGGCTACTCCTGGAGCTTCCCCGCCCGCGATGAGGTACGCGTCGGCGTCGGCTCTTTCTGGCCGTCGCATCACGTCAAGGAGCCGACCGTCAGGCTCGCAGGCGACCTCGACCGTGAGCCGGTCGGCTACCAGGGCAACTGGATACCCCACCAGCTACGCCCCGCCGTCGAGGACGGAGTGTTCTTCGCCGGCGACTCCGCCGGCCACTGCCTGCCGCTCACCGCCGAGGGGATCCGCACCGCGCTCTACTTCGGCATCGCCTGCGGGCGAGAGCTGCGTCCGGTGCTCAGCGGACATGCCACGCGCGAGCAGGCGCTTGCCCGCTACGGCGCCTTCTCGGACTCCCACAAGCGCAAGTTCGACTGGCTGCTGCGCACCCAGCGCGCGGTCGGGCAGCTCACCCCCACGCCGGCGATCACCGCGATGGCGCGCGCCCTCACCTCCAAGCGGTTCTGCGCCTGGGCCTTCAACCACTATCTCGCGATCGCCCCGCCGGAGTTCGCGGACAGCGGGCCAAACGGCCGGCGCATGCGTCGCGGCAGCCTGCCAAACGCCAGCTTCACCGAGGGCATGGTGTGCGCAGTGCCCGAGCCGGCCGACTGCGGCACAACCGTCGGATAACCGCCGTAGGGTCTACCGACGCACCACCAGCACCACCCCGACCACCAGGAGCGCCAGCCCGACGATCCGCCCCGCGCCGATCGGCTGCCTCGAGATGCCCAGCAGCCCAAAACGATCGATCACGACCGCAGCGATCAGCTGACCCGCGATGACGGTCGCAGTCAAGCCGCTGACGCCAAGCGTGCGAACCGTGATGATCGCCACGGTCACATAGACGGCCCCAAGCAGGCCGCCGACGAGCGCCCACCACGGGGCCTTACCAACCTGGCCGAAGCTCCCGAGCCCGCCATAGAAGAGCGACGCGACGAGGGCCAGCGCGATCGTGCCCGCCACGAACGAGAACGTCGCGGCCTGGACGCTTCCGAGCGTGCGGCCTAAACGTGAATTGATCGGCGCCTGCATGCCCACGAGCACGCCGGCGACCGCCGCCAGCGCGACCGCAAGCGCACGGGTCACTTCGCCTCCAGCCAGTTGTGCCCGATCCCGACATCAACCGCGAGCGGCGGCGAATGCTCCCAGACGGCGCACATCTCTCGTTCGATCAGCTCGCGCGCCTGATCGACCTCCGACGGCGGCGCTTCGAACAAAAGCTCATCATGAATCGTCAGGATCAGCTTGGCCTGAAGGCCACTCTCGGCAAGAGCGCTGTGGCAGCGGATCATCGCGAGCTTGATGATGTCGGCCGCCGTACCCTGGATCACCGTGTTCACCGCCAGGCGCTCGCCGAGCATGCGCACCTGGAAGTTTCTGGCTCGCAGCTCCGGAATCTGGCGGCGGCGGCCCCACAGCGTCTTGACGTGCCCCTCTTCCTTGGCCCGCTCGATCGTGTCTGCGATGAACTTGGCCACCGCCGGGAAACGCTCCAGATAGGCGTCGATAAACGCTTTGGCCTCCTCCAGCGGTATGTTGAGGCGGTCGGCGAGACCGAAGTCCGAGAGGCCGTAGACGATCCCGTAGTTGATCATCTTCGCCTTCGAGCGCATACCCGGGTCGATCTCATCGGGCTCGACCTCAAAGACCTGCGATGCGGTCGCGGTGTGGACGTCTTCGCCGCGCTTGAAGATCTCCTCCAGCACCGGCTCACCCGCCACATGGGCGAGCACACGCAGCTCGATCTGAGAGTAGTCGGCGGAGATCAGCAGGTCATCGCCGTCAGCCTCGAAGCAGCCGCGTATCTCCCGCCCCAGCTTGGTGCGGATCGGGACGTTCTGCATGTTCGGATTGGTGCTCGACAGGCGCCCCGTCTGGGCCACCGTCTGAAGAAACGTCGTATGGATCCGCGAGCTCTCATCGACCTGCTCGGGAAGGACGTCCAGATAGGTCTTGATAAGAGTAGACAGCTCACGCCAGCGCTCTATCTTCGGGACGATCTCGTGCTCATCGCGGATCGCCTGCAACACGCGTGCATCGGTGGAGTAGCCGGTCTTGCCACGGCGCTTGCGCGAGAGCCCAAGCTTCTCGAACAGGATCTCGCCGAGCTGCTGGGGGGAGCCGATCGTGAACTCCTCGCCCGCAAGCTCGTAGATCTCACGCTCGAGGCCCGCGATCTCATCGCGCACGCGACCGGTGATCTCATGCAGACGGCCGAGATCGATCTTGACCCCAAGCACCTCCATCTCGCGCAGAATGAGCACGAGCGGCAGCTCGATGTCGCTCATCACACGGTCGAGCTCGCGCTCGGCGATCTGTTCACGCTGCCACGCCGCAAGAGCGGACAGCAACAGCGCCTGCGCCGCGACCGGGTCCTCCAGGCTCGTGGCAAAGCCACGCTCTTCGCACAGCTCGGCGAACGGGTAGCCACGTCGCGCCGGCTCCAGCAGATATGCCCCCAGCAGCGTGTCGTGGACGAGCCCGGGCGGCACCACGCCGAGCGCCTTCGCATCGTGAGCGACGACCGCACGCTCCCCGCACGCGGAGACGACCTCCTCGGCGGATGCACAGTCGCCGACGAGCACCATCGCACGCGCTGCCGACGCCGACGCCTTGCTGTTCGCCAGCGCGCCGGCCGGCGGCCGATCGGCGGTCACCGCGAAACGAAAAGGGGCGCCCTGCGCGAACAGCTCGCCCTCGGGCGCCGAAACCGGACACACCGCCAGATACAGCTCCTCCAGCGAGCCCCCACCGGCCCTCTTCAGCGCGCCGATATCGGCCAGACCACCCTCGCGCACGCGCGCCGTCAAGGTTATCTCCCCCTCCGAAGCAGCCCGCTCGAGCTCCGCCTCGCCAAGCGCTTCTTCGAGACGGCGCAGCGGATCGCGCAGCTCAAAGCGCCGAAAGACCTCGCGCAGTCGCGAGCGATCGGGCTCGCGCGAGACCTCGCTCTTCGGATCGAAGCTCACGGACACATCGCGCTTGGCCGTCGCCAAAGCCTTCGACATGCGCGCACCCTCCGCGTGCTCGATCAGCGCCTGCCTGCGCTTGGGACCGCCGATCTCACGTACATGCGAGAGCACTCCCTCGAGCGAGCCGTACTTGGAGATCAGATCGCCTGCCGTCTTCTCACCGATGCCCGGTATGCCGGGGATGTTGTCGGAGGTGTCGCCCTTCAGGCCATAGAAGTCGGGGATCAGCTCAGGCGGTATCCCGTAGCGGTCGACCACCGCCTGACGGTCGTACACCTTGGTCTCCGTGATCCCCCTCGTCGTCGCCATGACCTGTACGAGACCCTCCTCGTCAATCAGTTGGAAGACGTCGCGATCGCCGGTCACGATCGTCACGGGCACGCCGACGGAGCGGGCCTGCTCGGCGAGCGAGGCGATCACGTCATCGGCCTCGAACCCTTCGACGCTCACGTTGCGATAGCCGAACGCCTCCACCAGCTCGTCCATCGCCGGCCACTGCATCTTCAGCAGATCCGGTCGCGAGCGCCGACCTGCCTTGTACTCTGGAAACAGCTCCGTACGCCCCGAGCTGCCCGCGTCCCAGACGACGATCGTCGGCACGACTCCATGATCGGTCACGATCTTCACGAGCATCGAGGCGAACCCGAAGATCGCGTTCGTCGGCTCGCCGGTCGAGGTGGCGATCGACTCGGGCAGCGCATAGAAGGCCCGGTAGACGAGACTCGGACCGTCGATCAGAAACAGGCGGCGCTCCACTAGGCGGGCACTCTAATACCAGCCCCGCCGCCGCCAACGAGCCGCTGCAGAGCCGCTACGTGACTCCGCCAACGGAATGGCGCACCAGATAACCTGCCTCGCCGATGAGTATCACCCCAAGCGCGCAATACCGGTTGACCATCAGAGTCAAGATCGACGAGCAGCAGGGCATGCTCGGCCAGGTCACGAGCGCGATCTCCGAGCAGGGCGGCATGGTCGTCGCGGTGGACCTCGTCGAGGCCGACGCTGGGCACAGCGTGCGCGACATCGTCATCGACGCGCAGGACCGCGAACACTGGAACCGGATCCTCGAGGCGATCGGGGCGCTCGGCGGGGTCGAGGTGATCGACACGACCGATCGCACCTTCTTGCTACACGTGGGCGGCAAGATCGAACAGCGCAACAAGCACCCCCTGAAGACCAGGGACGACCTCTCGATGGCCTACACACCCGGCGTGGCGAGGGTCTGCACCGCCATCAAGGACGATCCCGACAAGGCATTCCAGTACACGATCAAGCGCAATACGGTCGCCGTCGTAAGCGACGGAACGGCGGTCCTCGGCCTCGGCGATATCGGGCCGGCCGCGGCGATGCCCGTGATGGAGGGCAAGGCCTGCCTGTTCAAGGAGTTCGCGGGCGTCGACGCGTTTCCGATCTGCCTCGACACAAAGGACCCCGACGAGATCGTCAGCGCCGTGAAGCTGATTGCCCCCGCTTTCGGGGGGATCAACCTCGAGGACATCTCAGCTCCCCGCTGCTTCGCGATCGAGCAGCGCCTGAAGGACGAGCTCGACATACCCGTCTTCCATGACGACCAGCACGGCACGGCCGTCGTCGTGATGGCGGCCCTGCTCAACGCCGTGAAGCTCACTGGTCGCGATCTTGGGGACTTGAAAGTTCTAGTGATCGGACTTGGCGCGGCTGGCGTCGCCGTAACCAAGATCCTGCTCGAGGCGGGAGTCAGAGACATCATCGGAGCGGACTCCAAAGGCGCGCTCAGCGCGCACCGCGAGGACTACCTGAACGGCACCATGAGCGATGTCAAGCGCTGGTACGTGGAGAACACCAACGACGAGGGGCGCTCCGGCTCGCCGGCCGAGGTGATCGAGGGCATGGACCTGCTCGTCGGGCTCTCCGGCGCGCGCGCTCTGCCGGTGCAGGCGCTCGCCAAGATGAATAACGACGCGATGGTGTTCGCGATGGCCAATCCCAATCCCGAGGTCGTGCCGGAGGAGGCAGCACCGTACGTGCGGATCATGGCGACCGGCCGCTCGGACTACCCCAACCAGATCAACAACGTGCTCTGCTTTCCCGGCATCTTCCGCGGAGCGCTCGACGTACGCGCGAAAGCGATCACCGAGGAGATGAAGATGGTCGCCGCCAGGGCGATCGCCGACATCGTCGAAGAGGCAGAGTTGCGCGAGGACTACATCATCCCGTCCGTTTTCAACCGCGACGTAGCCCCAGCCGTGGCGGCCGCGGTCGCCGAGCAGGCCCGCGCAAGCGGGACCGCCGTCGCGGGCCAGCAGGTCGGATTCGCTCAGGGCGATACCCTGACGAGCATGGGGGACCAGCGAGTCCACGCAAGCGGCTGAAGCCGATGCGCATAACGGTCACCGGAGCGACCGGTCTGATCGGAGTACGGCTTGTCGCGGCCCTGAGAGAACGCGGCGAGGAGGTGACCGTCCTGTCCCGCGACCGCGAACGGGCTCGCGTCGCGCTCGAAGACCGCACGCAGCCGGCCGTTGCGTCCGACGGACATTGCAAGCCGCTCGTGCTAGAGCGATGGGATCCCATGCACGAACCGGCGCCGACCGCTGCGTTCGCCGGCAGCGACGGTGTCGTGCATCTTGCGGGCGAGAGCATCGCGCAGCGTTGGAGCGCCCGAGCCAAGCGTGCGATCGTCGACAGCAGGACGCTCGGCACAAGGCACCTCGTAGAAGGGATCGAGGCCTGCCCGGCCTCAGAGCGCCCCGGCGTGCTCGTCAGCTCATCTGCGATCGGCTACTACGGTCCCCACGGTGAGGAGTCCCTCGACGAGGACTCACCTTCCGGTAGCGGCTTCCTCGCACAGACGTGCGCCGCCTGGGAGAGCGAGGCTCAGACAGCGAGAAGGCTAGGCCTTCGTGTCGTGTGCGTCAGGACAGGCGTCGTACTTGACCCGGATGGCGGAGCGCTCGGCAAGATGCTCACACCCTTCAAGCTCGGCGTCGGCGGCCCTGTTGCGGGTGGCGAGCAGTACATCTCCTGGATCCACCCGGACGACCTGATCGGGATCATGCTTGCCGCCCTCTCGGATGAGCGCTGGAGCGGGCCGGTAAACGCGACCGCGCCCGCGCCCGCACGAAACCGCGACTTCTCGAGGGCGCTCGGCAGGACCCTGAAAAGGCCTGCCATCCTGCCCGTGCCGGGCATCACACTGCAAGCCCTCTATGGTGAGATGGCCGAGATCGTGACAACCGGCGCGCGGGTGCTGCCGAAGCGGGCGCTCATGCTGGGCTTCCGCTTCTGCCATCCCGACCTCGATGGCGCGCTGCGGGCCACGCTCGATGCGCGCTAGATACCATCCAGGCCAGCTACCGCCGCCAGACGAGCACCGGCTCCTAGCCGCCGAATTCGCGCCAGAAGACCGCGTTGCCGCCCACGACTCGATCGATCCCGTATCGCGAGAGCGTCGTTTCGCCATTCGGCCTGATCGAGTATGAGCCGAGCACGGAGTTGCGGTTATGAGTCGCGAGGAAACGGTCGATCACGGCCGCACGCTCGTCGCCGTGCGAGCCCGCCGCGCGTATCGCCTCGAGAACGACGCTCATCGTCTCGTACCCATAGAGGACGTATGGCCCTCCTGCGCCTTTGAAGTCGCGGCGATACTCATCCATCACGGTCCGAGACGTCCGCGGGTAAGAGCTCAGCGCGAGCGTCGGGGTCCCGAGGAACGTTACGCTCTGCGCCGGTCCGAGCCGCGAAGTGAACAGCTGGTTGACCATCGAGCTCGACCCCAGCAGGCTCAGGCTCCGATCGGCCGCGTGCAGCCGCCTGAAGAGCTGGGCCGCGCCGACCGTCGGCACCCCACTGAAGAAGACCGCCTGCGTGCCGCTTTCGGCGACCTTCGAAACCTCCCCTTCGAAGCTACCCCCGGCCGACGCAACCGTGATCGTGTCCTCGCCGGCGACGCTTATCCCCGCCACGCGCGCGTCGCCCGCCACGATCTGGGCAAGCGGCTCGTCGAACGGGTCCTGATCGGCGATCACATACAGACGCTTGACCTTCAGCGACCGCATCAGCGCGACCTGGGTCGCGCCCTGAACCGAGTCTCCGGGCGCGAGGCGGCCGAACGTCTGCTTCGCGGTCGGATAGAAGCGTTCGGGCTCGTCTTGGCCGGCGTCGAACGAGGATGTCAGCCCGATGTACGGACTCGAAGGGCTGACCTGCAGGATTCCCGCGGCGTTGATCAACGGCAGCGACACCGCAGTGGCGCCCGAGTTGTAGTCGCCTAGATACGCGATCGTCGTCGGATCCTGAGCGGCGGCCTTGGCATTGGCCGCGGTGACGCCGGGGTCCCACTCGCCGGTCGTCGGGTTGGAGTCATCGAGCGACACGTAGCTGACGGTCAGCGACCCCACCCTCCCCTTCGCGTCCGCCAAAGCGAGCTTCTCGCCAGCGACGATCTGCTGGGAGATTGGGCCTGAAGGACCTTGAAGCGGCAGGCTCGAGTAGATCGTGAGCTGCTTGCCGACCCCGCTCGCGGCGGGCGCCGAGGCGACGCCCCCACATCCCGTCAATGCCGGCGCCAGGACTAGAGCGGCGAGGAACCCGGAGCAGAGCCAGCGCGCGCGCAAAAGCTAGTGGCGGCGGCCCGGGAGGTAGCTCGCGAGAATCTTGAGGGTCCCGCCGATCAGCATGATCACCGCCGCGAGCATGAACGCGTCGAAGCCCTTGGCGCCGAGCGCCCAGAGCACCACCCAGATCACGAGGCCGGCTGTGACGGCGAGGACCAGTCCCATTGCGCGGGGAATCTTACAGCAGCCGCTACACGCCGGGCGTGGGCTCGTGCGAGAGCGCGGATGACAGCTCGGCCACGACCCTGCCGACCTCGGCCGCAGGGTCATTGCCCGCCGATGCGGCCCGCACTAGACGCGTACCGACGATCACCCCATCAGCGCCCGCATTCGCTGCCTGCCTAGCCTGCTCAGGCGTCGAGATACCGAAGCCGAGCGCCACCGGCACGGTCGTGCTGGCCTTCGCGCGCGCGATCACCTCTGCGTAGCGCTCGGACATCGACGAGCGCTCGCCGGTCGTCCCAACCACCGACACCGTGTACATGAAGCCGCGCGCCCGCTCCCCGATCGCCGTCATCCGCTCAGGCGGTGTCGTCGGCGCCACGAGCGGGACGAGAGCGAGGCCCCGTGCATCGCAGGCCGCCAGCGTCTGGCCGGCCTCCTCGGACGGCAGGTCCGGCACGATCAGGCCGGCGGCGCCGGACTTGGCGAGGCGCTCCACGAACGCGTCCACCCCGGGGGCGAGAACCATGTTGGCGTAGCACATCAACACGACCGGCACGCTCGGCGCAAGCGAGCGCGCCACCTCCAGCACGCCGATGAGGGTCGCGCCCGCCTGGAGGGCGCGCGTGGCAGCCTCATGTATGACGGGCCCGTCGGCGAGCGGGTCGGAATAGGGCACGCCCAGCTCGACGACATCCGCGCCGTTCTCGATACACGCCTCGCCGATCCTCACCGACTCCTCGAGCGTCGGAAAGCCTCCCATCAGATACGTCATCAGCGCCGCGCGACGTTCGCCGCGCGCACGCTCGAACGCGCCGGCGATGCGCTCGACACCCGTCGCCTCGACGGGATCAGCTCGCACCGAGAACCTCTGCCAGATCCTTGTCGCCACGCCCAGAGAGGCAGACGAGGTCAAGCTCGCCATCGCCTTGAGCCAGCGTCCAAGCCACCGCGTGTGCGCTCTCCAGCGCCGGGATGATGCCCTCCAAACGCGAGAGCTCCTTGAACGCAGACACGGCATCGGCGTCGGTGACGGCCTCATAGCGCGCCCTGCCGCTGTCGCGCAAGAAGGCGTGCTGAGGGCCGGTTCCCGGGTAGTCCAAGCCCGCCGAGATCGAGTGGGCTTCGACGATCTGGCCCTCCTCGTCCTGCATAATCGCCGACAGCGAGCCGTGCAACACACCCGCGCGCCCGCCCACAGTCAGCGGGGCGCCGTGCCGCTTCGTGTCGATGCCCTCGCCGCCGGCCTCTACCCCGATCAGCTCGACCTCGCGATCTTCGATGAACGCCGTGAACATCCCAATCGCGTTCGAGCCCCCGCCGACGCACGCGATCACCCGCTGCGGAAGACGACCCTCGCGCTCGAGGATCTGGGCTCGCGCCTCGACCCCGATCACACGCTGCAGGTCATGCACGAGCACCGGATAAGGAGCGGGCCCGACCGCCGATCCGATCACGTAATGGGTGCTCTGAACGTTCTCGACCCAGTCCCTGATCGCGGCCGAAGTGGCCTCCTTAAGCGTCCTCGCCCCCGCCTCGACGGGATGGACCTCGGCGCCGAGCAGCTTCATGCGCTGCACGTTCGGGGCCTGCCTGCGAGTGTCCTCGGAGCCCATGTAGATCACGCACTCCAGGTCCAGCAGCGCGCACACCGTAGCTGTCGCCACCCCATGCTGGCCGGCGCCCGTCTCGGCGATGATCCGCCGCTTGCCCATCCGCTTGGCCAGCAGCGCCTGCCCAAGCGCGTTGTTGAGCTTGTGCGAGCCGGTGTGGTTGAGGTCCTCGCGCTTCAGATACACGCTCCTGCCAAGCCGCTCGGACAGCCTGCCCGCGCGATACAGAGGCGTCGGGCGTCCCCCGTAGTCGCGCAACAGCCCGTCCAACTCACTCCGATAGACCGGGTCCTCGCGAGCCGCCGCCCAGGCCGCCTCGAGCTCCGTGAGCGCAGGCATCAGCGTCTCGGGAACGTACTGCCCCCCGTAGCGCCCGAACCGGTGCTCGATCGTGCTCACGCCGAAGAGGCTACCGGCGCGCTCGCCCGCTCGACCGCCTCAAAGAACGCCCGCAGCTTGGCCTCGTCCTTGCGGCCAGGCGCGCTCTCAGTACCGCTCGCGGTGTCGAGGGCATAGGGATGCATAAGGTCGATCGCCGTCTCGACGTTGTCTGGGCCCAGGCCACCGCTGAGGATCAACGGGACCTTCGAGCGTCGCTCCGAGAGCAGGCTCCAGTCGAACGTCTCGCCTGTGCCGCCTCGCAGGTGCTCACTGCCCGCCGCTCTCGAGCGTGCGTCGAGCAAATGGAAGTCCACGTGATAGCGCTCGGCGTCTCTCAGATCCCCGACGTCGGAGACCTGGACCGCCCTGATCACGCGCGCGCCAGTGCGGCGTGCCACCTCCGCACAGAACGAGGGGCCCTCATCGCCGTGCAGCTGCACCATGCTCAAGCCGAGCCGCTCTGCCACCGCGACGATCTCCTCCATGGAAGCGTTCACGAACACCCCACACAGCTCCGTCTTGCGCCGCAGCGCCGCGACGATCCGCTCGGCCTCTGCAAGCGAGCAACGACGAGGGCTCTGCGCGAAGAACACCATCCCCAACGCCCACGCGCCCAGTTCGGTCGCAAGGCGCGCGTCCTCGAGCCGAGTCAGGCCGCAGATCTTCACGCGTGTCGGCTCATCGGACATGTCATCACGGTAGCGGTCGCATACGCGCACGGCATTGCGGGCGCCCGCGACCGGGCCTACCGGAACCGGGCCCCGATGGGCCTCCGGCTACGGCCTACCCTTCGGGTGTGCTCGGGTTGCCGATCGAGTTGGGACGTTCGCCGAGCGTCACGCTCAGAGTCTTGTGTTCATAGCCGCCGCTGCCGTTCGCGCGCAGGACTTCAACGTTGACGGTCTGCCCCGGCTTGTGCGCCGCGATCGCGCTCGACAGGTCTTCGGAGCTGGCGATCGCCTTGCCGTCGACCTTGACGATGATGTCCCCGCCGACCGATACCTTGCCGCCGCCGGTCTGCACTTCGAGATTGCCGCCCCTCAGCCCGGCCTTAGCGGCCGGCGTGCCGGCTTCGACACTCTGCACGAGCGCTCCGCTCTTCACGGGCAGGTTCAGAGCCGACAGCGAGCCGTCGATCGTGAGCGTGCTCACGCCGAGATAGGCAGCCTTCACGGTGCCGCCTTTCTCGAGCTGCGACAGCTCGTTCTTGGCCGTGTTGATCGGCACAGCAAACCCGATCCCGACGCTGCCGCCGCCGCTGCCACCCGTCTCGATCTGCGAGTTGATTCCGATCACCTCGCCCGCCGCGTTCAGCAGCGGCCCACCCGAGTTGCCCGGGTTGATCGGCGCGTCTGTCTGCAGAACGTTGTCGATCGTGAAGCCGTTCGGAGCCGTGATCTGACGCTGGAGCGCTGAGACCACGCCGGTCGTGAGCGTACGGTCGAGGCCGAATGGGTTGCCGATCGCGAGCACCGGATCGCCGACCTGCGCCTTGCTCGAGTCGCCAAGCGGCAGCGGATGCAGGGTCAGCCCTTCGGTCGGGATGCGCAGCACGGCGAGGTCATTGGAGGGGTCCTTGCCGACGACTTTCGCTTCGACGGTCTTGCCGTGTTCAAAGCTGACGGTCACCTTGACCGCGTTCTCGACGACGTGATAGTTGGTGAGAATGGTGCCGTCACTGTTGATCACGAACCCCGATCCGGTCGCCTGCCCCTGCTGCTGGCTTTCGCCGCGGAAGAAGCCGAACGGCGATTCGACCTGTCGCACGATCGTCGAGGTCACGAACGCGACCCCTGGCGCATCCCTTTCGTAGATCTGATGGGGAGTGAGGCCGCTGCTCTGCTGGGAGACGTTGGATGGAGCGATCGGCGCCTGAGCCTGGATCTCGGTGACGATCTTCTGCGATGACCCAAGACCGCCGGTCGCGGCGATCACCGCGACGACCACGCCGCCGCCGATCAATGCTGAGACGAATGGGATGGCGAGGGTGCGCTTCATAACGAGAACGATGATCGGCGGCGATCAAGACGGACTAAAGGAGAGCATCGGGTTCTATAAGGATTAAGCCGAAGTTGCCCACGCAGGCCGCCCGTACACGGGGAGCCGGGAGACGATCACGCGTCGGTCAGCAGCTCGCGCAGGGCGGACTCTGGGTCGGGCGCTCGCATCAGCCGCTCGCCGACGAGCGCCGCGGCGACACCCTCGCGCGACAGCTCGCGCAGCTGCTCGGCGCTTGCGATCCCAGACTCGGAGACGATTGCGACGCCATCGGGAATCTCTCCGATCAGCGCGGTCGTGCGACCCACGTCGACGCTGAAGTCGCGCAGGTCGCGGTTGTTGATCCCGATCAGGCGAGCTCCTATAGCCAGCGCACGCGAGAGCTCATCCCGGTCGTGAACCTCGACGAGCGCGTCCAAGCCCAACTCGTGCGCGAGACCGTACAAGTCTGCGAGCGTCCGATCGTCTAGCGCGGCCACGATCAGCAGGACCGCGTCCGCACCGGCCGCGACCGCCTCATGCAGCTGATACGGATCGACGATGAAGTCCTTGCGCAGGATCGGCAGCTCACAAGCGGCCCGCGCGGCGCGCAAATCGTCGAGTGAGCCTTCGAAGCTCGGCCCCTCCGTCAGGATCGACAGCGCGCTCGCCCCCCCGCGCTCATAGGCACGCACGATCCTCTGAAGGGCAGGCGCCTCGCGCAGCGCGCCGGCCGATGGGGAGCGGCGCTTGAACTCGGCGATCACCGCGATCGTCGGACCGCTGAGCGCATGCAGGAAGCTGCCGGGCCGGGTCGCCGTCGCCGTCGTCACTACTGGTCGCTCGTTCTTGCGGCGGTCAACCTCCTCGCGCGTCTGCGCAAGGATCCGCTCGAGCACGGTCACCTCGCGACGCCCCGAGGCGCCTGGGCCTTGCTTGCGCGCACATAGCGCTCCAGCGCCTGTGCCGCCGCGCCTTCCGCGAGCGAAGCGCGCGCCGCCTGCACCCCCTCGGCGATGCTCTCGGCCAGACCCGCGGCATAGATGGCTGCGCCCGCGTTCATCAGGACGAGGTCGGCGTGGGCGCCTGTCGCGCCTTCAAAGATCGCGCGTGCCACCTGCGCGTTGTGGGCCGGCGAGCCGCCGCTCAAGAGCGGGTCGGACGGGTCGGCAGTCTCGATCCCGACGTCCGCCGGAGCAATCGTATAGCGGACGATCTCCTCGCCGTCTACCTCGACGACATGGGTGAGCGCCGAGCTCGACACCTCGTCGAGGCCATCCTCGCCAGAGACGACCAGCGCGCGCTCGCAGCCGAGCCGGGCGAGCGCCCCCGCGATCGTGTCGAGGAAAGCCGCGTCGGACACGCCGATCAGCTGACGGCTCGCCCCGGCCGGATTGGTTAGGGGCCCGAGCAGGTTGAAGATCGTGCGGACCGCCAGCTCGCGCCTGACTGGAACGACGAAGCGGGTCGCCTGGTGGTGGGCGGGCGCGAACATGAAGCCGAAACCGGCCTGCTCGATACAGGCCGCGACACCGGCCGGGTCGAGATCTATACGCGCGCCCAGCGCCTCGAGCAGGTCGGCCGAGCCGGACGAGCTCGTCGCCGAGCGGTTGCCGTGCTTTGCGACGATGCACCCGGCGCCCGCAGCCACGAGCGCGGCGGTCGTCGAGACGTTGAACGTCGTCCGCCCCCCTCCGGTACCGGCCGTGTCGAGCAGGTCCTCACGCTCCGTGGGCACGTGAGCGGCCAGCTCGCGCATCGTGCGCGCGAGGCCCACGATCTCATCGACGGTCTCCCCCTTCGTGCGCAGCGCGATCAGAAACGCGGCGATCTGGACCTCAGAGACCTCGCCGGCCATGATCCGCGCGAGCACCTCGGCGGTCTCCTCGGTCGCCAGGTCGCGCCGCGCCGCGAGCGCGTCGATCGCCTTCGTGAGAACCGCGTTGGCCATCAGCGCGCAGCCGCGCCCAGAGCGTCGTCCAGTGCGCGTGGTGGAGCGTCTTGCGTTTCCGCGACAGGCGGCTGCACTCCGAGGAAGTTGGCGAGCAGGTGCTTGCCCTCTTCGGTCAGGACCGACTCGGGGTGGAACTGCACCCCCTCGGCCGGCAGCTCGCGGTGGCGTATCGCCATCAAGACGCCGCCCCCGTGCGCGGATGCTTCCAGGCAGTCGGGCAGCTTCTCGTCGACGACGAGCGAGTGATAGCGCCCGACCGTCAGCGGGCAGGAGAGCCCGTCGAAGATCGTGCGCCCGTCGTGCTCGATGCTCGCCGCCTTGCCGTGAACAGGCTCGTGCAGCTTCACCGCGCCCCCGAACGCCTGGGCGAGCGACTGGTGGCCGAGGCACACACCAAGCAGAGGGACGCCCGCCTGGGGCATGCGCAGCGCCGCCTGCACCGAGATGCCCGCCTGAT
The DNA here is from genome assembly GCA_027306855.1 of Solirubrobacterales bacterium. Taxonomy (GTDB): domain Bacteria; phylum Actinomycetota; class Thermoleophilia; order Solirubrobacterales; family Solirubrobacteraceae; genus Palsa-744. Next base: position 35,785 of record DAHUYZ010000012.1, read on the forward strand.
CGGGCGTACAGGGTCCCGGCGAGATGACGCAGCGATCGAAGCCGCGATCGAGCAGCTCATCGACGGTGGCCTTGTCGTTGCGCACGACCTCCACCTCGGCCCCCAGCTCGCCGAGGTACTGCACGAGGTTGTAGGCGAAAGAGTCGTAGTTGTCGATGACCAGCACTTTCATCGTCGTCACATCCAATCAGCCCAGCCGCGCAAGTCGAGGCTCACGCCCAGGCGACCCTGTCCTCACGCCCAATCCGCCTGCTCGCACGCAAGCTCGACGGCGCGCACGACGGCGCGCGCCTTCGCCACCGACTCCTCGTACTCGTATGCGCCCACCGCGTCGGCGACCGTGCCTCCCCCGGCCTGCACATGAGCGACGCCGTCCTTGACAACTACGGTCCGAATGTGGATCGCCGTATCTAGATCGCCCGTGTAGCTGAGGTAGCCGACCGCGCCGCCGTAGCCCCCACGCTTGACAGGCTCGAGCTCGTCGATGATCTGCATCGCCCTAACCTTCGGCGCGCCCGACAGCGTTCCGGCCGGAAGCACCGAGCGCAGCGCGTCCATCGCGCCAACGTCGCTGCGCAGCGTGCCCGACACCGATGACACGATGTGCATGACGTGGCTGTAGGTCTCCACCTCCATCAGCTCGTCGACCGTGACGCTCCCGTACTCGCACACGCGCCCGAGATCGTTGCGGCCGAGATCCACGAGCATCACGTGCTCGGCTCGCTCCTTCTCGTCGGCGAGCAGCTCATCCGCGATCCGCCGGTCCTCCTCAGGGCTCTCACCGCGCGGGCGGGTACCGGCGATCGGCTTGGTCGATACGTGGCGGCCACTCACCGTCAGCAGCGGCTCGGGGCTAGCGCCCGCGACCTGGAAGCCGCCGAAGTCGAGGAAGTACATATAAGGACTCGGATTCACGGCGCGCAGGCCCCTATAGATCGAGAACGCCTCGACCGGAACCTGCGAGGACCAGCGCTGCGATGGCACGACCTGGAAGGCGTCGCCGGCATGGATGTAGCGCACGATCCTCTCGACCATCCCTTCGAACTGCTCACGGGTCATGTTGGACTGGAACCCCGGCGCCCGCCGGTCGCCGGCCTGCGCCACGGGAACCGGCCCGGCTAGGCAGGCGCGCACTTCGGCGATCGTACGGGCCGCGATCTCGTTTGCCCGCTCAGGGTCTGGCTCTGAGGCGAGGTCGGCGTTGGCGAGGATCGTGATCGTGTGCTTGAGATGGTCGAACACGACAAGCGCGTCGGTGAGCATCAGCGCCATGTCCGGCAAGCCGATCGGGTCCGGTGCGGGCGGGTCGAGCGGCTCGACGGTGCGTACGAGGTCGTAGCCGAAGTAGCCCACGGCGCCTCCGGCGAACGGCGGCAGATCGGGCAGCGTCGCCTGGCGACAATCGGCAACGGCGGCCGCGGCCAGCGCATACGGATCGCCGGGATCGCCGAGCGACCAGCGCAACACCGAACGCGGGCGAAACCCGATGAACGAGTAGCGGCCCATCCGCTGACCCTGCTCGGCCGACTCCAGCAGGAACGCGGGCTCTCCCGGCGCGAGCGCTCGCAGCTTTAGAAACGCCGACACAGGGGTCTCGCAGTCGGCGATCAGCGTCTCGCGCAAGGGCACGAGATTGTGCGCGCGAGCCGATGCGTCCGCGACTGGACTACCGACGACGCTCACCGAGCACCCGCTCCGCGTCGGATAGAGCGCGTCCACGGCTGTGCAGGAGGACGAGCAAGTGATAGAGCAGATCGGCAGCCTCTTCGTCTACACGCTCATCGGACTCCTCCCGAGCTGCACGCGCGACCTCCTCGGCCTCCTCCATCACCTTCTCGCCGATGCGTGGCGGATCGTCGAGCAGCTCGACGGTATACGAGCCCTCGGGACGCTCCTTGGCCCGCTCCTGCAGCGTGCGCTCGAGCGCCGGCAGGCACTCATAGGGGGCGCTGTCGTCATAAGCGGCGCTGTCCTGCCGGCCACCGTCGGCGGCAGACTCGTCGCGATAGAAGCAAGTGCGCTCCCCCGTATGGCAAGCCGGACCGGCGGGATCGACCAGCGCGAGCAACGCGTCGCCATCGCAATCGACGCGCAAGGCGCGCACCGCCTGCGTGTTGCCGCTGGTGGCGCCCTTGTGCCACAACTCTTCACGTGAGCGGCTCCAAAGATGAAGCTCGCCGGTCGCGTACGTGCGATCCAGCGCGGCCCTGTTCATGTAGGCGAGCATCAAGACCTCGCCGGTTCGCCAGTCCTGAACGACGCACGGCACCAGCCCGCGCTCGTCGAACACGAGCAGCGATTCGATCGCGACAGGCTCCGGTGCGCTCATCGCTGGAATTGTAGGTTGCATGACGCGATGTTCTCTCGCAGCCGACCCGCCGAGCGCCGCACGCCCTGGACGCCCACATGAGTGACCTTCTCGCGCGCAACCTGATCGTCGTCACCGGCAAGGGCGGCACGGGCAAGACGACGATCGCGTGCGCGCTCGGAATGCTCGCGGCCGGCGAAGGACGGCGCACGATCGTGGCGGAGCTCGGCGAACAGCACCGTGTGCCTGCGCTGTTCGAACGCCCGCCTCCAGGCCACTCCAACGCGGAGATCGAGATCGAACACGACCTGTGGGCCACCTCGATCGACCCCAAGCACGCTCTGTTCGAGTGGCTGCACGCGCTCGGGGGGCGTATCTCGGTGCGCATGCTCGCCTCGAGCACCACGTTCAACTATTTCGCGGCCGCGGCCCCCGGGGCCAAGGAGCTCGTGAGCATGATCAGGGTTCGCGAGCTGTGCGAGCGGACCGGCGAGCCCGCGGCGCATGAGCGAGCTCGACGCGATAGTCACGACGCCGAGCGCGGCCCCCAGGGGGGCTATGACCTGGTCGTCCTCGACGCTCCCGCCACTGGGCATGCGCTCGCGATGCTGCACTCGCCCCAGACGTTCCAATCGATCGTGCGTGTCGGCCCGCTGGCCGATCAGGCCCGCAAGGTCGGCGAACTGCTGGCCAGCGAGGCGCGCTGCGCCTATGTTGCGGTGACGCATGCGACCGAGATGGCGGTCGCCGAGACACTAGAGCTCGAAGAAGGCCTGCAAGCGCACCTCGGTCGGGGCCTCGATCTGGTCGTCGTCAACGGCACCGTGCCACGCCGCTTCACGCGCGAGGAGCTCACGAAGGTCGCAAGCCTCACGGACGCCCGCTCCCTGGATGACCTCGGTGAGAACGCGCCGATCGCGAGAGCGTCCGCGCACGCCGCACACACCATCCATGAGCGCGCGCTGCGCCAGCAGGCCCAGCTTGCGCGCCTGCGCCGCCGGCGCTCGGCCAATGGCGCTGCCCCGCGGATCGTGACCATTCCATTCGAGTTTGCGACGCACCTCGATGTCAAGGGCATCCGCGGCATCGCCGCGACGCTCGGCCGCAAGCTGCGGGGGTCCTAAACCTCAGCCGATTCCGAGCCGGTCGAGCAGAGCGTCGTCGCCGCGCCAGTCGCGCCTGACTCGGACGGAAAGGTCGAGATGCACGCGGCAGCCCTGCACCCGTTCGATCTCGTGGCGCGCAGCTGAGCCGATTGCCTTGATCATGCGTCCGCCCGCGCCGACCACGATCCCCTTCTGAGATGCGCTCTCGACCCAGATCAGGGCGCGCACCCGCATGAAGCCCTCGCGCGGGTATTCGACATCCTCGACGATCGCCTCGACCGCGTGGGGCACCTCCTGGAATGTGCGCCGGATCACGGCCTCGCGGATCAGCTCGGCAAGCTGCACGCCGAGCGGCTGATCGGAGATCTCGTTCGTGTCGAACAGCAACGGACCCTCCGGCATCAGACCGCCCAGGTGCTCGACCAGCTGCGCCACGCCGCGGCCCGTTCGAGCCGAGATCGGGAAGATCGAGTCGCCGATACCGAGGTCGGCCCCAGCCTGCAGCACGGCCACGGTCTTCGGCCGGTCGAGCCGGTCGATCTTGTTGACCGCAATCGTGACGGGCGTCCCCACTTCGGCCAGAGCCCTCGCGATGAAGCGGTCCCCCGCGCCGACCCCCTCCTCGCCGTTCAGCACGAGCAGCGCTGCGTCGGAGCCGTCGAGCTCCTGACGAACACGGCCGGCCATGCGCTCGGTCAACGTGTCGCGGGGCCGCTGCACACCCGGCAGATCGACGAGCACCAGTTGATAGCGGTCTGTAGTGCAGATCCCGCGAATCGCGCGGCGCGTGGTCTGAGGACGGTCGGAGACGATCGCGACCTTGCCACCGACAATCGCGTTGACGAGCGTCGACTTGCCCACGTTCGGACGACCCGCCAGCGCCACGAACCCACTGCGCATGACGCCTTCGCCCGCTGCCTGCCCGCTATCGCCGCCCGCTCGCGGCGGGTCCTCCGTCGATCGCTCAGTTCCTGTCAAGCCCTCACATCCTCACCCAGCGCAAAAGCTCGGCTTGCAGCGCAAGCATCTCGCCCTCGTCGCTCTCGTGGTCCATGCCGAGCAAATGCAGCACACCGTGGAGGATCGCCTCTTCGAGATCGTGAGTCTGCTCGGGACAGATCACGACATCGCCAAGCTCGCGCGGCGGCCCACCGTTGTCCTCGATCGCCCGCTCGGCTCCGTCGATCGGGAACGACAGCACATCGGTCGGCCCATCTTTGCCCCTGTGCTCCTCGTTCAGCTCGGCGATCCGCGGCTCGCCGACAAGCTCGATCGCGAGATGTCCGCCTCCGACGCCGGCGCTTGCGAGGGCAAGCGTGCATAAACGCTCGATCTGAGCGCGGGAGGGCAGCTCAGACAGCCACTGTCGCGAGCCAAAGATCTCTAGGTCGATCACACGCGGCGCTCAGCGCGGTCCCCGGCTTGCGGCGCCTCGGGCGCCGGCCTCAGCTCGGTCGCGCCTCGCCGGCCGTGCAGGTCATAGGCCTCGACGATGCGCTGGACGAGCTTGTGGCGCACGACGTCCTCTCCGCCAAAGCGCACGAACTCGATCCCCTCGATCGCCTCCAACACCTCCCCAACGACGACCAGCCCCGACTTCGTGTCGCTGGGGAGATCGACCTGGGTGATATCTCCCGTCACCACCATCTTCGAGCCGAAGCCCAACCGTGTGAGGAACATCTTCATCTGCTCTGGCGTCGTGTTCTGAGCCTCGTCGAGGATCACGAAGCTGTCGTTCAGCGTACGACCGCGCATGAACGCGAGCGGCGCGATCTCGATCACTCCCCGCTCGAGGTGCTGGGAGACCTTCTCGGGCTCGAGCATGTCGTGGAGCGCATCGAACAGGGGCCTCAAGTACGGATCGACCTTGGCCATCAGGTCGCCCGGCAGAAAGCCAAGGCGCTCGCCCGCCTCGACGGCCGGTCGGGTCAAGATGATGCGATTGACCTCATGCCGAGACAGCGCGGCGGCGGCCATCGCGACGGCCAGAAACGTCTTGCCGGTGCCGGCCGGGCCGACGCCGAACGTGACGGTGTTCGCGCGGACCGAATCGACGTAGCGCTTCTGGTTGAGCGTCTTCGGCGCGACCCGGAGGCTACGGTGCCTCCACACGACGTCCTCGAGCACCTTGGCCGGCGACTCGTGAGCGTCGAGCGCCCCAGTGACCGCCGCGATCGTGCCGGGGCCGATCTGATGGCCGCGGGCGATCAGGTCCGACAGCTCGCGAACGACGCGCTCCCCTGCACGCATCTCCTCTTGCGCTCCGTCGAGAGTCAGCATGTTGCCGCGCAAAAACACCTTGCAATCGAGATGACCCTCGAGCGCCCGCAGCACGGCGTCCTGCGTGCCCGCCAGCTCGGTGGCGACCTCGTTTGGAAGCTCGATCTGGGTCCTCATCCCCCAAGGGCCGCCCGAACGAGCCCGGAGACGCGCTTTCCGTCTGCGCGCCCGTCCACCGCCGCCATCGCCCGCTTCATCGCGGCGCCCATGTCCTTCGCACTCGTAGCCCCGCTGTCGCGCACCGCCTGCTCGACAATCTGGGCGAGCTCCTCGTCGGAGAGCTCAGCCGGCAGATAGCCCTCGATCAGCCTCGCCTCGTCCTCCTCCGCGCCGGCCAGATCCTCGCGACCGCCGTCGCGATAGGACTTGGCTGCCTCCAAACGGCGCTTGCGCTCGCGGCGCAGCACAGCAAGCTCGTCGCCCGCGCCCTCCTTGGCGTCCTTCTGGAGCTCGGACAGCACCAGTCGGAGCGCCCCGACTGTCTGCTTCTCCCCGGCGCGCATTGCGCTCTTCAGATCGTCCTGCACAGCCTGTGCGATCGTCATGCTCAGATCAGGATAGGACTCCCGCCAAAATAGATGGTGGAATTGGGTTGGTCGGGCCGTGGATGGGATACGCCGCACGCGAGCGCAAGCGTACTGGTGGTACGGCGAGCATCGTGGGTGTCGCAGACCGCCGCGGAACGGCCGCATCCAAGCCATCAGATGTTTTGAAGGGGGTCCATAGGCAAGAATGCCGCTGTAGTGAGCGCCTCCCTGTATTCCAACGCACTCGCGCCGTTCCTCGACGAGACCGCCCGCCTGCTGCCGGCTGGCGCTGAGATATTCGACGCCCACACCCATCTCGGCCTCGACGAGGACGGGCGTTCGCTCGATCTGCGCACACTGCTCTCCCAGCTCGACGACGCGGGGGCCCGCCGTGCGTGCGTCTTCCCGCTGCACGACCCCGAGCGCCGGCCTTCCTACACCGCGCCGAACGACCGGGTTCTCGCGTGGTCGGCGCAAAGCGAAGGGCGGCTGATCCCGTTCTGCCGGCTCGATCCCGCCGACGAGCCGCTCAGAGAGGGGGCGCGCTGCCTGGAAAAGGGGGCACGCGGCATCAAGCTGCATCCTCGTGCGCAGTCGTTCTCGTTCGACGGCAAGGAGATGGACGGAATTTTCGAGCTCGCCGAGCAGGCGCGTGTCCCGATCCTGATCCACGCCGGTCGCGGCATGCCGCCGATTGCCGGCGGGCTTGCGGATCTGGCGTTGCGCCATCCCGAGGTCGTTCTGATCCTGGCGCATGCCGCGATCTGCGATCAGGGGACGCTGACCTCCCGTTTGGCCGACCATCCGGGCGTGCTGTACGACACGTCGTGCTTCTTTGCGATCGACGTGATCGAGCTGCTGGCGCGCGTGCCGGCCGAGCGTGTCGTGTTCGCGTCCGATCCTCCTTACGGCCTGCCGGCGAGCGGCCTCTACATGACCCTGCGGGTCGCTTCGTGCCTCGGCCTGGACGAAGCGGCTACACGCGCGATCCTGGGCGGGACGATGGCGGGACTGCTCGACGGGCAGGGCCTGCCCGTGAGGAGCCCGCCGCCCGGTCACAACACGATCTCCCTTGCGAGTCGCCTCGCGCGCGCGTACGGGTATGGGAGCCTTGCTGGGCCCGCGCTGTTCGCCGGCGCCGTCGAACAGGCGAAGGGC
>DAHUYZ010000130.1 GCA_027306855.1 Solirubrobacterales bacterium
AACAGACCGCGACGGCTGGCTTGCGGGGAGACCGCGACGGCTGTCCAGCGGGGCTCGATGGCGTTGCTGATTGAATGGGTTCCGATGGAGGCCCCCAAAACGCGTCGGTTTCGGCGCGCCGTGATGATCCCTGTGCTGCTGTTCGCCCTGCTCTGTGCGGGCGCGCTCGCCTTCGCGGCCAAGCACATAGCGGCGGAGCAGTCGGCCTACAGCGGTCCGACCGCGGCGCAGTGCGTGCCCGCGAAGCTGAACGTCTCGGACGTGCTGCCCCGCACCGACGTCCAGGTCGCGCCGCTGCCCGGCTCCTACGACGCGATGCCCGAAACCCAGATCAGCTTCCTGGGCGTGCCGGCCCGCGATCTGGTCGGGATCACCACGACGGGCTCCTTCACAGGTGCCCACCCCGGCCGTCTGGAGCCCTACTCGCAGGGCGACGGCGCCAGCTTCGTCCCCGACCGGCCGTTCCGGTCTGGCGAGCGGGTCACCGTCCAGGGCAAGGTGCGCACGGAAGCGGGCCTGGTGCCGTTCTCCTACACCTTCAACGTCGCCTATCCCGACCCGATCCCATACAAAACCGAACTGGCCAAGCCGAGGGCCACGCCGCCCTCCGGCAGCGTGCTGGACTTTCATTCCGCCCCCGAACTGCAGGCGCCGAGCATCGACGTCAGCACTGACGGGTCCAACACCACGCCCGGCGACATCTTCCTGGCGCCCTACTCCGGGCCCGGACCTGACGGGCCCGCGATCTACACCCAGCAGGGGCAGCTCGTGTGGATGGACCCGCTGCCGGGAGAAATGAAGGCGACCAACTTCCAGGTGCAGACCTAC
>DAHUYZ010000131.1 GCA_027306855.1 Solirubrobacterales bacterium
GTACTCGGCGGTCACCCAGCCTGTGCCGCGCCCGGCCATCCAGCGTGGCACGCTCTCCTCCACCGAGGCGGTGCAGATCACGCGCGTGAGCCCGGCGCTGATCAGCGCCGATCCCGTCGCGGTGGCCACGAAGTCGGGCTCGATCGCGATCGGACGAAGCTGCGAGGGCAGCCTGCCGTCCTTGCGGGTCGTATCCGAGGCGCTCACGCCAGCGCCTCCACGTGCGCCAATCCGACGTGCTCGACCTCTCCGAAGGGCATCTGCAGGAAGCGGGTGCCGACCTCGCGGAAGCCGTCCACGTCGCCTGTGCAGAGGAAGCGGTACTCGCCCTCCCCGTCGTGGTCGGTGCGCAAGCCGCGCGTGGAGAGCGCATGCTCGACCTGGCGAGCCAGCGCGGCGCCGGAGCTGACGAGCGTCACCGAGGGGCCCAGCAGCCGTTGCAGCATCAGCCTGATCAGCGGGTAGTGGGTGCAGCCGAGGATCACCGTGTCCACCTCCGCTGCTCGCAACGGCGCGCAGGCTTCGCGGACCGTCTGGACGGCAAGCTCGTCGAACTGCCTGCCCGCCTGGATGATCGAGGCCAGCGTCGGGCACGGCACCGCGTGCAGCGTGACATGGGCGTCGATCTCCGCGATCGCCCGCTCGTAGGCGCCGCTCGCGACCGTGGTCGGCGTGGCCAGCAGGCCGATGCGACCGGTCCTCGTGGCAGCGACCGCCTGCAGCGCCTCGGGCCGCACGACGCCGATCACCTCGACGCCGAGCGTGGTCTCCATCATCCGGCGGGCAAGCGCGGGGAGCGCGGCCGAGGTGGCGGCGTTGC
>DAHUYZ010000132.1 GCA_027306855.1 Solirubrobacterales bacterium
CGCCAGCGCGCTGACGACGCTGCTCTGCGCGCGCGAGCCAGAGGTCAGGGAACTGCTCGCGATCCCGCCCGAGTACGCGACGGCCTGCCACGTCGCGGTCGGCTACCCGGCGCAGGGATTCCCGCGCCGTTTGCGGCGCAGGCCCGTCGAGGAGCTCGCGTTCCTGGACAGCTTCGACGGGCCGCCGCTGCGCGAGGTCTGATCCTGGCGGTGCGCCCGCTCGCGGACGCGCCTCGCCGCGCCAGGCCGCACGCCCCGGCGCAGATGGCCGCAGAGCCGGAGGAGCGGTATCCTCGACGGCTCTGGCACCCGTGTTGTGCGCGACGGTCCACCGCGCGTCAGCCGGGCGTTGCGCCGACGTAGCTCAGTTGGTAGAGCACTTCACTCGTAATGAAGGGGTCGGGAGTTCGAGTCTCCCCGTCGGCTTGGTCTCGCTCGATTCTGCCGCTGTGCGATCCGCGGGGAGTGCATCGTTGACATGGCTGGGCTCAAGGCCGGCTTGCGCGAAGGTCTCAATAAGAACGCGGCAAGCGCGGAATGGTATGGCGGCAGACGCGGAAAGTTGGGCCGGCAAACGCGGATAGCTTGCGTCCAGACACCGGACACTCGTCCTGTGGCGTCGACGCCGGACCCGGGCGCCCGAACACGACGGACCGCCGCCGCGCAGGCGCTCGGCGAGCATGCCACTTCTATAGCCGGTTCGGGTATAGACCGGGATAGAAGCTCGGTCGGGCACTTCGCGCCCCCGCGCTTGTTGGTTCGCGAGGCCATCATCTACGCGCCGGCTCGAGGCGAGCTCGCGTTCACTGTTCCACACT
>DAHUYZ010000133.1 GCA_027306855.1 Solirubrobacterales bacterium
GGGTGCCATATGGGATCAGCTCGCACAGCGCGCGGCAGCTCGCCGTGAGCGCAAGCGTGGGGATCGCGGTCGGCGCCCGCGAGAGCGCCGGCGAGCTGCTGCGTGACGCGGAGGTCGCGATGAACGAAGCCAAGGCGTCCGGCGGCGATCGCTACGTGCTCTTCGAGTCACGGATGCAGACGGCGATCCAAGACCGCATGACCTTGGAGATGGATCTCTCCGAGGCGCTTCCTGCCGGCCAGCTCGAGATCGTCTACGAGCCGACCTTCGACCTGGTGACCCAGCGGCCCGTCGGGGTGGAGGCGCTGCTGAGATGGCGGCATCCGACTCGCGGCACGGTGACGCCGGCGGAGTTCATCCCGGTGGCCGAGCGCAGCGGCCTTATCGTCCCGATCGGGCGCTGGGTGCTGGCGCAGGCTTGCGCTCACGCCGCCGGCTGGAGACGCGAAGGGCATGAGATCGGCGTCGCGGTGAACGTCTCGGCGCGCCAGGTCGACCGGGAAGGGCTGCTGGAGGAGGTGCGCGAGGCGCTGAGCGGCAGCGCTCTGAGGCCGGACGCGCTCACCCTCGAGGTGACCGAGACCACGATCATGCGGGATGCCGTCGCCGTCGCCGGCCGGCTGCGGGAGCTGAAGGACATCGGCGTGCGGGTCGCGATCGACGATTTCGGCACCGGCTACTGCTCGCTTGCCTATCTGCGTCAGTTCCCGGTGGACGCGCTCAAGATCGATCGATCGTTCGTCGCCGCGCTGGCGAGCTCCGAGCAGGCGGCGCCCCTGGTCCACACGCTCGTGCGGCTGGGCAAGATG
>DAHUYZ010000134.1 GCA_027306855.1 Solirubrobacterales bacterium
ACGATGTCCACGCCGGGCTGTCCCTCCAGCCCGAGGCTCGACACGGCGGCGTCCTGCTCGACGTCGCCGATCGCGCCGATCACCGTCACGCGCGCGCCCGTGCTCTGGTGAGCGCGCGCGCCGGCTCGCTCCACCTTGGTGACGACGGCGGCGATCTCATCCTCGCTCGCCGTCTCCTTCATCACGATCATCATCTTCTCTGCCTTTCGATCAAATCTGTTTCGTTCACCGACGCTGCTGCACGGCCTGCATGAGACGCAGTCGAGCCAGGCGCCTGCTCTCGCCTGCTCTTCCGTGATGACCGCTTTCCTGCTCGCGATCCTGCTGGTCGCTCTTGCGGCGCCCGGCCCGAAGGCCCGTGCGGCTCGCGCGCCCCGCTCACGGAAAACGGGGTGCAGCCGAAGCGCCTAGCTAAATCGCCAGGCGCGATAGGTGGCGTAGGAGAACGCGCCGTGCAGGGCACGCCCGGAGATCGTCATCTTGCTCTGTGTCGAGTGCGAAGCCACCATCGCTCTGATGGCTTTGTAGCAGAAGCTCGCGCGATGGTCCAGCGGCGGGCTTCAGCAGCCGGCGCCAACCTGCGCCTGAACCTCGGCCAGGGCGTCGAGGAATCGGGTGTTCTCCTCCCCGGTACCGTAGGTGACTCGCAGCCAGCCGGGCCGGCCCAGCGCGCCTCCGGCGCGCACGAGCACTCCCCGCTCAAGCAGGCCGCGCATCGTCTCCGACTCGATGCGGGCCACGAGCTCGCGTTGCTCCTCGTCGAGCCGGCTCGTCTCGCGCGGAACGCCTTGCAGCGCGAACCAGCAGAA
>DAHUYZ010000135.1 GCA_027306855.1 Solirubrobacterales bacterium
GATCGGTGGGGATTGCCATTGCTGTCTGTCCCGTCAGTCGTATCGGATGCGTGGATCGGCGAACGCGTAGGCGATGTCCGCCACGAGGTTCATGAGGACCACCAGCACGGACCCGATGAGCAGGATCCCCATCAACAGGAAGTAGTCGCGGCCGTTCACGCCGTCGTAGTAGAGCCGGCCCATACCGGGCCAGCTGAAGACGGTCTCGGTGACGATCGCGCCACTGAAGAGGAACGCGATCTCGAGGGCCACGTTCGTCAGGATGGGCAGGAGCGCATTGCGGAACGCGTGCCGCAGGATCACCTGCCCCTCGCCGATGCCCTTGGCGCGCGCCGTGCGCACGTAGTCCTGGTGCAGCGAGTCGAGCATGGCCGAGCGAACGAAGCGGCTGTCACCCGCGATGCTGACCGCGATGAGCGTCACCACGGGAAGCACGAGGTGCGCACCGATGTCCCACAGGTTGGGCAGCGGGTTCGCCGCCAGCGAGGCCCAGTACGCCTGCGTGCCGAACGGCGCGACGGCCTGGCGCACGTTGACGATGCCCTGCACCGGGAACCAGCGCAGCGTGACGCCGAAGATGAAGATCAGGATCAGCCCGAGCCAGAACGTCGGCAGCGAGTAGAACACGTAACTGACGAAGGTGACCGACTGGTCGAAGAAGCTGTACCGCTTCACCGCCGCGATCACGCCGGCGAGGACCGCGATGGTCGTCCACAGCACGAACGCCGTGACCATCAGGATGACCGTCGCGGGCAGGCGCTGGAGGATCATCGAGAGGACCGGCTGCCCGGTCT
>DAHUYZ010000136.1 GCA_027306855.1 Solirubrobacterales bacterium
AGTGCCGAGCGCCGGCATCCTCACGTTGCGAAACAGAGACATCCGCACGATCAGGGGCAGGGTGCGCCGCGCGGGCCGCGTGAGGGTGCAGGTGCGCCTCTCGAAGGCAGGCCTGGCGCTGGCCAAGCGGCGCCATCACAAGCTGCGACTGCGGCTGCGCATCGCCTTCAAGCCGACGCGCGGCGCGGCATCCACCGTCTGGAAGGCGCTGCTCTTCAGGTAGCCGCGGCTCTCGCCGGGCGCCTGCACCTCATGGCGCCCGGCAGGGCCGGCCACCAGCTCAGGCGCCGTGCTCGCGGCGCCCGCGCCGCTGCGCCGCACCGCCGCGTGTGCGACACTGCCACGGTACGCGCCGTTAGCTCATCGGGTAGAGCCCCGGACTTTTAATCCGGTGGGACGGGTTCGAGTCCCGTACGGCGCATTTTCGGTGCCGGCCGCTCGTTGGCGGATCAGGCACAATCGGTCTGCTATTTTGGGCTTGTGGCCCATCACAAGCGCAGACGCCCGAAGCAACGTCGTGGCGGCTGCCTGCTCTGCAAGCCGCACAAGCTGCCGGCGCTGAAGAAAGCGACGCGGCGGCTCGATCGCAACAGAGCACTGCTGCATGAGGCTCATGCCACGACGACGTCGGTCGCCCGCGAGCAGACGATGCCCACCGTCGTCCCGCCAGGTCGCTAGCGTCGGTCCTACAAACCGATCCGGCAAAGATCGCTTCCGAAGCACGCGTGCGCACCGTCTCGCCTGGACGCTGGGCTCAAGACGCGTCCTTCTGATAATTCAAACGGCGTTCC
>DAHUYZ010000137.1:0-278 GCA_027306855.1 Solirubrobacterales bacterium
CAACGCGAGCGCGGCAGCGGGCCCGGCCACCGTCGTGGCCGCCAGCGCACCCGACTCGCTGGACCCGCAGGTGGGAGCGACGACCTCCTCGACCGAGGCGACCTGGAACGCCTATCTCGGTCTCTACACCTACAAGCACGCCAACGGCTCCGCGGGCACGCAGGTGATCCCGGCGCTGGCCGCCGGAATGCCCTCCATCTCGCAAGGCGGCACCCTCTACACCACCACGCTGCGCAAAGGACTGGTCTTCTCCAACGGCGCCCCCGTCAAGGCCGGCG
>DAHUYZ010000137.1:288-784 GCA_027306855.1 Solirubrobacterales bacterium
GATCAAGCTGAACTGGGAAGGTAAGAGCTTCTTCACCGAAAACCTCGCCGGCGCCGAAGCCTACGACCAGGGCAAGGCAAGCTCGATCTCCGGCATCAAGACCGACGACGCCACCGGGCAGATCCAGATCAAGCTACTCGCCCCTTACGGCGCGTTCCTGAACGTGCTCGCGTTTCCCGCCGCGGGGCTGGTGCCCGCCGGCACGCCGATGAAAGCGCTGCCCAACGATCCGCCGCCCGGCGTCGGGCCCTACGAGATCGCGCACGTAAAGCCGGGGCACTCCTTCGAAGAGCAGATCGACCCGCACTGGGCCGCCCAGGCGGTCCCCGGCATCCCGACGCCCACCGTCGCGATCCAGGTCAGCGTGCAGAGCAACCCGGGCGCGCAGGCCGACGAAGTGCTCTCCAGCTCCGCCGACCTCTTCGACTGGAACACGCCGCTGCCGCCCGCCGCGGTGGCGCAGGCGCAGCGCGAAGCCTCCAGCCGCTACAGCCTT
>DAHUYZ010000138.1 GCA_027306855.1 Solirubrobacterales bacterium
CGTCACGGGATGCCGTGCGATCGAGTCGTTCATCGAGTACATCGTCGTAGCGGAACTCCAGCGCCCACGGGCTCATGACGCGCGCCTCGTCCAGCGAAACGAGCGGAGCCAAGCCGGCGTCCGCAAGCTAGGAGAGCAGCTTGCGGAGGTGGTGTATGCGTGGCGGCGCGACACCGGCGTGCGCCAGGGCGGCCTTCATCAGCTTCCCCAACGCCTGCTGCGCGTTGAAACCGATGAGATAGTCATGCACGTCGGGATCGCCGCCGAGCTGTGGTAGGGCGATCTATGCAACCACCCCCTCTCCTCCGCAGGCGTCCCCGCCATCGCCTGTGGGCAGCGGTCAAGCTGACACCTGGGTGACGGGAGTGGGCGATCCTGGATTCGAACCAGGGACCTCTTCCTTATCAGAGAAGCGCTCTAACCGACTGAGCTAATCGCCCTCGACAGCGCCGCGCCGAGGCGCACGCGGTCGAAGCATCGTAGCGCGCGGCAGCGCGCGCTGGCTTCGCCGAGACCGGGCGGGGCAGGGGCCCCAGCGCGCCGCCGGGCCGAAGGGGCCGCGGGACCAGCGGGCCTGCGGTTGCCCGCCGCGGCCTAAAGACCCGCCGGGCGACCGGGAGACCGCGCGCGACCGGGCCCCCTACCCCCCGACGCCAAGCCGCCGCGCGAGATCGTGCGCCTCCTGCGCGGTCTCGAAGACCAGCTCGGCCCGGTAGCGGCCCCGCTCGTCCCCGCGGACCTTGACCTCGGCGCCGGTGGCGCGTTCCAGAAGATCGGCGATTT
>DAHUYZ010000139.1 GCA_027306855.1 Solirubrobacterales bacterium
CCGCGATCGGGCAAGCCGCCGGCCCGGGAGGGGCGGGAAGTCCCTACAGCCCCTCGAACAGCGCGGTGGTGATATAGCGCTCCGCGAAAGAGGGAATGATCGTCACGATCCGCTTGCCCGCCATCTCCGGCCGCTTCGCAACCTGCAGCGCCGCCGCCAGCGCGGCGGTGGGGTCGTCCAGGTGCGCGTCGATCGCCTGCTGCACCGCCTCGATGAACCGCTGCGCCTCGCGGAGCACGAAGGTCTGCGCGAACTGCTCGCGCGAGCCGAGCTCGTTGTAGAGCGTCTGCCTGCTCACCCCCGCGCGGCTGGCGATGTCGGCCATCGTGATCTGCGACCAGGGACGCTCCGTCAGCAGGCTGCGCGCGGCGTCCAGCAGCGTTTCGCGCAGAAGCTGCCGCGCGGCCTCGCGGTAGGGGACGGCGTTCATCGGGCCTGCTCGGCCACTAGTCCTCCGCCGGCTCGAAGTCGACCTTGTCGCGCACGCCGCAGTCGGGGCAGGCCCAGTCGTCGGGCACCTCGCTCCACGGCGTTCCCGCCGGAAAGCCCTCGCGCGGGTTGCCGGCCGCCTCGTCGTAGACGTAGCCGCAGGATGGGCAGAGGAAGCGGCTCATGCGCGCTCCCCCGCCCCGGCGACAGCGTCCCCGTACCTGGCCAGCACCCTGCGGCGTGCCCTGGGTGAGATGTTGGCCATCGCGATGTCTCCCTTGTAGTGCTCGACCACTCGTCTGTCCATGATCGCGCGCCACAGCGGCGGGATCACGGCCAGGATGAT
>DAHUYZ010000013.1 GCA_027306855.1 Solirubrobacterales bacterium
GGTCAGACGCGCGCGCGTAAGAACGTCCCCTCAGGCGGCGCCACCCGATGGGACCCACTGGCTCTCGGCCAGATCACCGACGGGCATCCCCTCGGGCGTGGGCACCTCGGGCGTGTCCCTGAGATACCACTCCGCGTCCAATGCGGCCTGGCAGCCCGACCCGGCAGCCGTGATCGCCTGGCGGTAGGTGTGGTCGACGAGGTCTCCCGCGGCGAACACGCCGGGACGATTGGTCCTGGTCGAGCGCCCATCCACGCGCACGTAGCCATCCTCGTCGAGCTCGGCCTGGCCCGCGACGAGGGCGGACTGGGGCTCATGGCCGATCGCGATGAACGCGCCGGCGATCTCGACCTGGAGCTTCTCGCCGGTCTGGGTGTTCACGAGCTTGGCGACGCTCAGCGCACCGCTCTCACCCGCATCAAAGCGCTCGACGGTATATGGAGTCAGCAGCTCGATGTTCTCCTGTGCGCGCGCCCGCTCGAGCATGATCTTCGACGCCCTGAACTCGCTGCGTCGGTGGACGATCGCGACCTTGGAGGCGAACTTCGACAGGAAGACGGCCTCCTCCATCGCGGAGTCCCCGCCGCCAACGATGATCGTGCGTGCGCCCTTGAAGAAAGCGGCGTCGCAGGTCGCGCAGTAGCTGACGCCACGCCCCGACAGCTCCTCCTCGCCGGGCACCCCGAGCTTCTTGTGCTCGGCGCCCATCGCGAGGATCACGGTGCGCGCGCGATGCTCGGTATCCCCTACCCACACGCTGTGCACGCCACCGGGCTCGCTCGCGAGTTCGATGCGCTCGGCCTGGTCGGTCACGAGCGTCGCGCCGAAGCGCTGTGCCTGCTCGCGCATCTTGACCATCAGCTCAGGACCCATGATCCCCTCGGGGAAGCCCGGATAGTTCTCTACGTCGGTCGTCTGCTGCAAGAGCCCGCCCCACGCGAAGCCCTCGATCACTAGCGGCTTGAGGTTCGCGCGCGCGGTGTACAGTGCGGCCGTATAGCCGGCCGGCCCGCTGCCGACGATGATCGTGCTGTGGACGTCGCTCACCTGCTCACCTTCCTCGTCTGCGTCTCTTGGGGGAATGGCCGCCGCGCGGCGCTTGCTCGCCACGCGGATATGGTTCGTCAAGCGCTCCGGTTGTGCTCACCGGCTGGGCTCCAGCTCGCCTGAGCCTGGATGCCATGCCATCGCCGCCGCCTCCGGGGTCGCTTTACTTTGTATAGTATAGCCCTTCCAGCGGGTGACGGTTCGCCGTAGCTGGAAGTAGGCGAGCGCCCCGGGAATGCTCGGCAGCCAGAACGAGAACAGACGGTAGACGAGCACGGCTATCAGCGCCAGCGAGCCGCTTACGCCGAACGCGACGAACGCGCCGATCATGCCGCCGTCGACCCCGCCGATGCCGCCCGGCAGCGGCAGAAGATTGGCGAGCATCCCCAAGAAGAACGCCTCCACCAGCACGGCCGTCGGCGGAGCGTGGCCGAACGCGCGAAAGGCCGCGTACAGCACGCACACGTTCAGCGCCCACCACGCGATCGTGCCGGCCATCGCCCAGTCGGGATGTCGCAGCTTGTGGCCGGCGAAGCGCACCCCGCCCGACATCGACGCCGAGCCCGTCGCAAGGCCGCGCAGCCAATGCGCCGGAGCGCGATCCGCCCGGGCCGATCCGCTCAGGCGGCGCTCCAGATCGGGGGGGACGAACGCGATCGCAAGCCCGACGAGGAGCACCGCCGCGGCGACGATCGCGGGACCGATCGTGATCGCGAACGGGGCGGGCCCGGCGAACAGGTGCGTGTATAGACCTATGCCGCACACGATCAGCGCGACCATGTATGCGCCGTAGAGCAGCACGAGGAACGCGATCATCCGCTCCGCCACCTCCCGCCTGCGCATGCCCGAACGCCGCAGCGCCCACGCGGTGACGGCCACCCCACCCGCGCCTCCAGCGGCGAACAGCCTCGTCGCAGCGAGGCCGGCCATCGTGATCAGGTAGCTCTCCTTGAATGTGATCTTGGAGCCGGGAGGCACGTGAACACCGTGAAAGATCGCGATGTAGCTGGCCATCGCGCCGACCTGCAGAAGCACGGCCACCGCGATCCACCACGAGTCGCCGTCGTTGAGGCGGTTCCACGTGTGCTTGACGCCCCCGAGCTGGGGCAGCACGAAGTACAGGAACGCGAGTGCGACGAGCACGAACAGGGCGAGCGCCAGCATCGAGCGGCGCGTCACGCGCAGGCGCGGGATCGCCTCCTCCAGCTCGCCAGCCCCGACTTCATCGCTCATGGGCCGCGGCCTCCAACGCAGCAACCGCACGCGCGAAGCCTTTGAGCGGCGCCACCGCGACCGGAGCCCCGCGGCGAACCAGCGTCGTCAGCGCTGCGCCCGCGACCAGGTCGACGACGTAGTGCTCGCCGAGATACACGAGCGCGAGGCCGAGCGTCGTCGCGTAGCCCCAGCCGAGCGCGCCCGCAACCGGCCCTGTCTCGGACAGCAGCTGGGCGGCCATTATCGATGTGGCGAAGTGCAGCGACGGCATCGCGGCGAAGGGGTTGCCTCCGAGCACACTGTAGAGGGGGCCCCAGCCGTCTTTCCAGAAGAACTGCCCATATTCCACCATCATCCGCCGCACCGCTATCTCATGGCCGGCGCCCTTCCAACCCTCGCGGCCAACACCATCCACATCCTCACGGCCGGCGCCGTCCAGATACGCGCGATCGGGCGATCGGGTCGAACCGGTCCGTTCGAACAGGTCCCCGTCGAACTGCTCATGGCGCCCCGCCACGGCGGCCGCATACCAGGGCGGCGCGGTCGGAAGCACCCAGTAGACCATCGCGCCGAGATCGAACACCGCGTACGTCATGACCGCCGCTCGGTCGAAGCGGGCGCGATGGCGCACCATGATGTAGACGAGCGTTCCGTGGGGCACGGCGAACCACACCCAGTGCGCCCACACGAGCACGCGGTCGAGCTTGCGCCATTCAGGTCCCTGCGCGCCGACCTTCGCGAACGCCCTCTGCAGGCGCACCGTCGGCAGCTCGCCGAGCCCGAGCACGCGGTCGACGTCGATCGGGTAGTCGATGTGCACGCGCTCCTGCTGGGCCTCGGCGTCGTCGTGGGGCGTCTTGTAAGCGGCGAGATATGCCCACATCTGAAGGCAGCACACCGTTACATCGCGCGCGCGCGAGCGGCGCACCGCCACACATAGCGCCACCGGCGCGGCGAACGCGACGGTCTGGGCAACGATCGGAGGGACCTTCGTGTGCCTGCGTAGGAGTGGCGCGGCCACGCCCGCCGCCACCAGAGCCCAGGCGGCCGTCCTGATCGCCTTTGACCCCCGCACGTGGCGAGTATATGGCCGCTAGACGACCGTGCTTTGCGCCCGCTCAGATGCGCCGAGGGCCGCCGCCTCGACGAGCGCGCCGACGACGCTACTGGCCTCGTCGGCCTCCGGGTGCCACTGCACGCCCAGCACAAAGCGCTTGCCGGGCATCTCGATCGCCTCGACGAGGCCGTCCATGCAGGAGTGACCGCTGACCTGCAGGCCCTCTCCGATCCGATCGACGCCCTGATGATGGTGCGACTTGGTCGCATGGTGGGTCTCGCCGGCCGCCTTCGCTGCGAGCGAGCCCTCGAGCAGCTCGACGTCGTGGTCGGCCCCATCGAATGTGCCGATCACCCGCAGGTGTTCGTGGTGGCCGAAGCGCTCGGGCAGGTGCTGGAGCAGGCTGCCGCCGTAAGCGACGTTGATCAGCTGCATGCCCCTGCATATGCCGAGCACGGGAAGGTCGCGCTCGATCGCCGCGCGCACCAGCGCGATCTCGAAGCGGTCCCGCTCGGGCACCGTTTCGACCGTCTCTGGATGCGGCTCCTCCCCATACATGGAGGGATCGATGTCGGCGCCTCCCGCCAGCATCAGCCCGTCGATCAAGTCAAGCGCCTGACCGGGATCTTCCAATAGGAGACCGTCCGGGGGAAGCATCACGACGAGGGCGCCGCCGTTCTGGGCCGCTTCCACGTAGCTGCCCGACAGCAGGACGGCTTCCTGCTCCCACATGCCCCAGCGCGCGCGCTCGAGCGCAGTGCATATTCCAATCACCGGCCTTGCCACGTCACATACGATACGCGCCATGAGCGACCAGGCCATGCAGCTGGATACGGTCAATGTGCTTCTCGACGGCGCCGGCGCCACGATCGAGCTGAATCGCCCGCAGACGCTCAACGCGTGGAACAAGCAGCTGGCTCATGACCTGATCGCCGCTCTTCGTTACGCGACCGACAGCGACGATGTCAGGGCGGTCCGCATCACCGGTGCCGGTAGGGCCTTCTCCTCGGGCGCGGACCTGAAGGACATGGGCAGCGAAGACCTCACTCCGGAGGGCAGGCCCGACGTCTACAAGGTGCTGACCGAGCGCTACCACCCGATCATGCGCGCGATCCGGGAGATGCGAAAGCCGGTGGTCGCGGCGGTGAACGGCGGCGCGATCGGGATCGGCTGCTCGCTTGCGCTCTGCTGCGACCTGATCGTGGCGAGCGAGAGCTCCTACTTCTTGCTTGCGTTCGTCAACATCGGCCTGGCGCCCGATGGCGGCTCCTCGCTGTTCGTGCCCGCCCGTATCGGTGCGGCGCGGACTATCGAGATGGCGATGCTCGGCGAACGCGTGCCCGCGGCGCAGGCGCTGCAGTGGGGCCTCGTCAACCGCGTCGTCCCAGACGGCGAGCTGGAGTCCGAGAGCGCAGCCCTGCTGGCGCGTTTGGCGGCCGGGCCGACGCGCTCTTATGCGGCGAACAAGCAGCTCGTCAACGCCCAGCTGTACGGGCGCCTGGAGGAGCAGCTCGAGCTCGAGGCGCGCCTGCAGCGCGAGATGGCGAGCACCGACGACCTGATCGAGGGCGTGAGCGCCTTTCTGCAGAAGCGTCCGGCCGCGTTCAAGGGGCGCTGAGCGCGCAACCGCAGCCCCGCGCCTTCGCCGCTCGCGCCGGCGCGAAGCCACGCGCAGACGGCCCGCGCGTGGGCGGGCACGCGCGTTCCGCCCGGGCGTGAATAGAATCCCGCCCGCCTTGGGCCACCTCATCCCCACAACGCTCGCGTTCTTCACGCCCCAGTCGGGCGGATCGCCGAACGCCAACTCGATCGACAGCCTCTACAAGGTCGTCCTGTACGTGGCGCTCGTGATCTTCGTGCTCGTCGAGGCGGCGCTCGCATATGCGCTGTGGCGCTTCCGCGCGCGAAAGGGGGCCGTGGCCGCGCAGATCAGGGGCAACACGCGCCTGGAGATCGGCTGGACGCTCGGCGCGGCCGTGATCCTGCTGGCGCTCGCGATCCTAACGTTCGTCAAGCTCGGCTCGATCCAGGACCCCGTCAACTCAGGACCCGAAGGCGCCAACCTGACGAGCGACAGCGGCGCGCCGCTGTACGCGAGCGCCGACCGCAAGCTGCCCCCGAACGGCAAGTCGCTCGAAATCAAGGTCGTCGGCCGCCAGTTCGTGTGGGAGTACGTCTATCCGGGCGCCAACGAACCGGACGGCCTCGGCGCTCCGTACTCCTACGAGCAGATGGTGGTGCCGACGGACACGACGGTGACGCTCGACATCGTCTCTGCCGACGTCGTCCACTCCTGGTGGATCCCCCAGCTCGGCGGCAAGTTCCAGGCGGTCCCCGGCTACCACAACTACACCTGGTTCAAGATCGAAAAGCCGGGCGTATACCGCGGCCAGTGCGCCCTGATCTGCGGGCGCGGGCACGCGCGCATGATCGCCTCCGTCAAGGCTGTCCCGCCCGCACAGTTCGAAGCGTGGCTCGCCAATCAGAAGCAGCTGATCGCCGAAGCGAACGCCGCGGCGCAGGCCTCGCGCGCGAAGCTCAAGGGCCAGATCGGCGCCGGACAGGTCGAGAACCCCTGATCGCCGGACGAGCCGCTTGCCGACCACAGAGACCAAGACCGTAGAGAACGACACCCGAGATCAGAGAGCGCGACAGGACTAGAACATGGCCACCTACGCAGCCCCGGTCCCCCAGATAGTCACGAGCCGCGCGGAGCCGCAGTCGCGCCGCTGGACGAGCTGGATCACGACGACCGATCACAAGCGGATCGGGATCATGTACATGGTCACGACGTTTGTGTTCTTCCTGCTCGGCGGGACCGAGGCGCTGATGATCCGGCTGCAGCTTGGTCTTCCGGAAAACACGCTCGTCTCCCCGCAGATCTACAATCAGCTGTTCACGATGCACGGCACGACGATGGTCTTCCTGTTCGTCGTGCCGATGATGGCGGGGCTGGCCAACTACTTCCTGCCGCTCATGATCGGGGCGCGCGACATGGCCTATCCGCGCCTGAACGCGCTCTCCTACTGGCTGCTGCTGGCGGGCGGGCTCGTCTTTTATGCCTCGATCTTCTGGAACCCTCCGGAAGCGGGCTGGACGAGCTACGTGCCGCTCTCGAACGCGACGTTCTCGCCCGGCGGCGGCCAGGACGCCTGGATCTACCTCGTCCACCTCACGGGCCTCTCCTCGATCTTGGGCGCGATCAACTTTTATGCGACGGTCGCGAACATGCGCGCGCGCGGCATGAGCTGGGGCCGTCTGCCGCTGTTTATCTGGGCGATCCTGACCTACTCGATCCTGATCATCGTCGCCATGCCGGTCATCGCGGGGGCGGTCACGATGCTCTTGACCGACCGGCACTTCGGCACGCACTTCTTCGACCCCAACAACGGCGGCTCGGCGATCCTCTGGCAGCATCTGTTCTGGTTCTTCGGCCACCCCGAGGTCTACATCATGGTCCTGCCCGGCTTCGGGATCGTCTCGGAGATCCTGCCGGTGTTCGCGCGCAAGCCGATCTTCGGCTACAAGGCGATCGCCGCCTCGACCGTCGCGATCGCGTTCCTCGGCTTCCTGACGTGGGCGCACCACATGTTCACGGCACCCATCCCGCTCGCCGTCGTCGTGTTCGTCGCGATGAGCTCCTTCTTGATCGCGGTTCCGACGGGCGTGAAGATCTTCAACTGGATCGCCACCCTGTGGGAGGGCACGGTCGAATTCAAGACGCCGCTGCTGTACTGCGCGGGCTTCATCTCGCTGTTCCTGATCGGCGGCATCTCCGGCGTCTTCCTCGCCGTCTTCCCCGTCGACTGGCAGGTCAACGAAACGTACTTCGTCGTCGCCCACATCCACTTCGTGCTGATGGGCGGGGCGGTCTTCACGATCTTCGCGGCGATCTACTACTGGTTCCCGAAGATGTCCGGCCGCATGTTGAGCGAGAGCCTCGGCAAACTGAGCTTCTGGCTTATGTTCGTCGGCTTCCTCGGGACGTTCCTGATCCAGCACGTGCTCGGCCTCGACGGCATGCCGCGACGGATCTACGAGTACCCGAACATCGGCAACTGGGCGCTCTACAACCTGATCTCGACCGTCGGCTCCTTCGTCCTCGCCGCGGGCATCCTCGTCACGATCGTCAACGTCGTGCGCAGCCTCAAGCACGGCGCGATCGCGGGCCCGGACCCTTGGAAGGCGAACACGCTCGAGTGGTTCACGACCTCGCCTCCGCCGGCCAACAACTTCGACGTGATCCCGGTCGTGCGCTCGGCCGAACCGATGAAGGACATCCGCAGGGAGATCGAGCGCAGGACCTCGGGCGTGCCTGCTCCCGGCGTCGCTACGGTGCCGGCCGGGGCGACCCAGGTCGGCGTGTAGGCTCTGGCGATGGCCGACTCGAGCGGCGCGACACACTCGATAGCGGCGCCGGCGCTGAGCGCGCCCTCGCGCACGCGCAGGTTGCTCGCCGACTACCTGGAGCTGACCAAGCCCAAGGTCCAGTCGCTGCTGCTGCTGACGACTATCACGACCATGCTCGTCGCCGGCCGGCCGTCGGTGCTCTTGATCGTGCTCACCTGTTTCGGCGGATACCTATCGGCGGGAGGAGCGGGCGCCGTCAACCATTGGTTCGACCGTGACATCGACGTGCGCATGGCTCGTACAGCCGATCGCCCGATCCCCTCGGGTCGCGTATCCGGCGCAGCTGCGCTCTTATTCGGCTGCACGCTGGCGGCCCTTTCGTTCGTGGAGTTGTCGCTGACCGTCAACGTGCTCGCCGCGGCGCTCTCATTCGTGGGCTTCCTCGGCTATGTGCTCGTCTACACGGTCTGGCTGAAGCGCCGCACCCCGCAGAACATCGTGATCGGCGGCGCTGCCGGCGCGGTGCCCCCGCTCGTCGGCTGGGCGGCCGTCACCGGCTCGGTCAGCGGCGTCGCTGTGCTGCTGTTCTTCATCGTCTTCTTCTGGACCCCGCCCCACTTCTGGTCGCTGTCGCTGCTGATGAAGAGCGAGTACGAGAAGGTCGGCGTACCGATGCTGCCGGTCGCCCGCGGCGAGAAGGAGACCAGGCGGCAGATCCTGCTCTACACGGTGCTGCTCTATGCCGTTACCCAGTTGCCCTTCTGTGCGGGCGGATTCGGCGGGATCTACCTGGCCGCCTCGCTGCTGCTGGGGCTCGGCTTCATCGCGGGCGCCGTTCGACTCTATAGACGAGCTGACCGGCGCAGTGCGCTGCAGCTATACCTGTTCTCGCTCGCCTACCTCGCGCTCCTGTTCGGCGCGATGGTCCTCGACGTCAAGCTGTAGAGTTCGCGCCGCAAATGATGACCAGGCGCCTCGCCCAGAAGAACATCCGCACCGGCCTGATCGTCGGCGCGATCTGCATGTTCATGTTCGGCTTGACGTTCGTAGTGGCGGCGATCTACGTTTCATGACATGAGCCCGCTCGACCCTGAGATTCCGCCCGCGGGCGAGGAGATCCATCTTCCCGGCCCATCGATCTTGCCGCTGCTGACGACGATCGGCATAACGCTCGCCGTCGTCGGCATCACTACGAGCCTGATCCTCGTGATCGCCGGGGTCATCTTGACGGTCGTGTGCGTGCTGCGCTGGATCGCCGACACACGCCGCGACATCGACGAGCTTCCGCTAGACCACCACTGATCAGCACGCCTAGCGCCGCCTAGCGTCGGCGACGTTCATCGGCCGTCTCGGTGGAGCGCCGCGCGCGGTCCGGAGCCACGCGCGGCCCCCGAAGAGGGGTTGCGCCCGCTTCCCCGCCGCGGGCGCCGACCCCTCCCTCTCTCACCCCACCGCTGCGCTCGCTGGTACGGGGCATATCGCCCCCTCGGCCGTCCAGCAGCGCACGACGTCGCGCACGGAGAGGATCCCCACAGTCTCTCCACGCTCGACGACGATCAGATGGCGAAAGCCGCCTCGCACCATGGCAGCGGCGGCTTCCTCCAACGACCAGCCGGGCTCGGCGAACACGACGTCCCGCGTCAGATGGTCCGAAACGAGCTCCTCGTCTGGGCTCTCGCCTGCCCCGACAGAGCCAAGGATGTCTCTCTCCGTCAAGATCCCCGGCCCGTGTCCGTCAGGGTCCATGACCACCGCCGCTCCGACTCCGCGCTGGGACATCAGCCGCGCCGCGTCTCGCAGCGTGTGGTTCGGGCCGACCGCCAGGACCATCTCGCTCATCCCTTCTCGGACCATCATCTCGTCGTGCCTTTCGACCTCGATCTGCTTGCAACGATTGTCTCAATGTATTGCGTGGACGGCCGTTCGTCAAGTCCCTGCTGACAGCCGCTCGATGATCGCTCTGCTACTCCAGCGACGCCGCGGAACACGTCATCGGCTCCAGGCATTAGGATCACGCCTCCGATGAGGAGGATCGGCCTGAATATGAAGACGCTGCAGGTCAAGGGGAGCCGCCGCGATGCCGAGTAGACGCTCGATCGCGGCTACCGGCGTGGCCGCGCTGATCGCCACCGCGATCGGCATCGCGCTGAGCTACGCGATCCACTGGTTCCCCGTCCAGGCGTCCACGCAGGCCAAGAACACCGACACGCTCTACCACGTGCTCGCGATCGCCTCGATCCCGATCTTCGTGCTCGTCGTGACCGTCATCCTCTTCAGCGTCTGGCACTTCAGGATGAAGCCGGGCCAGGAGCTTCAGGACGGGCCCCCGATCCACGGCAACACGCGCCTGGAGGTTCTTTGGACCGCATTCCCAGCCGCGCTCCTGCTCGGCCTCGTCTCCTACTCGTTCGTGGTGCTGCACGACAATGAGCGCAAGCCCGCCGGCAAGGAGATCGTCGTCGAAGTCACCGGTCAGCAGTTCGCCTGGACCTACCAGTATCCGCCGTCGGTCACGGGCGGCGCACCCTTCAGCTCGACCCAGCTCTACCTGCCGAACAACGAGTCCGTCGACTTCGCGATCCGCTCGAAGGACGTCATCCACGCCTTCTGGATCCCAGCCTTCCGTCTGCAGATCGACGCAGTGCCGGGCATCACGACCCACTACAGGGCCACGCCCGACCGGATCGGCTCCTACCCCGTCGTCTGCAACCTGCTCTGTGGCGTCGGCCACTCCACGATGCGCTCCACTGTCCACGTCGTCGCGCCCGCCCGATTCGAAGCGTGGGTCAGGAGCGGGGGCGCTTCGCAATCGAGCACGGGCTGAGGGATAATCCGGAAGGGGATGAGACCTAGATGAGGACCACACTCGCCAAGCTACGGGCGCCGGGGCTCTACCGGGCGGGGCTCGGCTTTGCGATCGGGATCGCATTCGCGACCGCCATCACATGGGTCGTGCGCTCCAGCACCGGTCACGCCACGTTCCACCACTACCTGTCGGGCGACGCGATCCTCACCGTCTCGCTGATCGCCTCGCCGATCTTCTTCCTCGTCGGCCTCGGCGGCTTCGACTACTGGCTCTACTGGGCCGCCGGGCGTCCGACACGCCCCGAGGACCACTCGAGTCACGGCGCGCACAGCTGGAAGGACTACTTCAGGATCAACACCGACCACAAGGTGATCGGCATTCAGTACACGGTCACCGCCTTCTTCTTCCTGCTGGTCGGGGGGCTGCTCGCGATGCTGATGCGCGCCCAGCTAGCCCAACCGGGCGCCCAGTTCGTCGACGCGAACACCTACAACGGCCTGTTCTCCGTCCATGCCTCGCTCTTGATCTTCCTGTTCGTGATCCCCGTGTTCGCGGGCCTCGCCAACTACGTGCTGCCGCTCATGATCGGCGCGCCCGACATGGCCTTCCCGCGCCTGAACGCCCTCTCCTACTGGCTGCTGCCGCTCGCGGGCCTGATGATGCTCTCGAGTTTCCTCGCGCCTGGCGGCGCCTTCGCCGACGGCTGGACCGCCTACACCCCGCTCTCGATCGACGCCCCGATCGGCCAGGACTTCTTCTCGATCGGCGTCCAGCTGGCGGGCGCCTCCTCGATCATGACCGCGCTGAACTTCCTGGTCACGATCATCACGATGAGGGCGCCAGGGATGAGCTTCTTCAGGATGCCGCTGCTCGTGTGGGCGAACTTCGCGACCTCCCTGCTCGTCGTGATCGCCACACCGTTCATCGCCGCCTCGCAGTTCTTCGTGCTGCTCGACCATGCGCTCGGCTTCAACTTTTTCAACGCCGGCAAGGGCGGCGACGTGCTCATGTACCAGCACGTCTTCTGGTTCTACTCGCACCCCGCCGTCTACATCATGATGCTGCCGGGCTTCGGGATCATCAGCGAGGTGATCGCCGTGAAGGCGCGCAAGCCGATCTTCGGCTACCGCATGATGGCCTTCTCGCTGCTTGCGATCGTCGCGCTCGGATTCACGGTCTGGGCCCACCACATGTTCACGTCGGGCATGGCGAGCTGGATCAGGATCCCGATGGCGATCACGACCGCGATCATCGCGGTGCCGACCGGGATCAAGATCTTCTCGTGGCTCGCGACCCTGTGGCGTGGAATCCTGCACTTGGACACGCCGATGCTGTTCGCGCTCGGCTTCTTGACGACGTTCACGCTTGGGGGCATCAGCGGCGTGATGCTTGCGATGGTGCCCTTCGACATCCACGTCAGCGCGAGCTACTTCATCGTCGCCCACATCCATTACGTGCTGTTCGGCGGCTCGCTGATGACGATCTTCGCCGGCGTCTACTACTGGTTCCCGAAGATGACGGGCCGGACGTTCGACGAGCGCCTCGGCAAGTGGCACTTCTGGACCACGTTCGTGTTCTTCAACCTCACATTCGCGCCGATGCACATCCTCGGGCTGGAGGGCATGCCGCGACGCGTCGCCACATACGCGAGCAAGTTTGCCGACCTCAACCTGTTCATCTCGATCGCGAGCTTTGCTCTTGGGCTGAGCACGCTGATCTTCGTCTACAACATCGTCACCAGCTGGCGCGGAGGCCCGCGCGCGGCCGCCAACCCGTGGCGCGGGCTGACGCTCGAGTGGCAGGTCTCTTCGCCGCCCCCAATTTTCAACTTCGACCGCGTGCCGACGGTCGTGGGCGGCCCGTACGAGTATGGGGTCCCAGGTGCCGTGCATGGCATCTTCGCCCCTGCTCCCGTGCCCGCGACAGTTGGCGGCGGCGCGCCCGTGACCACCGGCGGCGGCGTGCACGCCCCGAGCGAGTAGAGAGCCAAAGAGCATGAGAGAAGTCCTTGTCATCGCCAACCGCACCCTCGGTGGGGAGAAACTGCTCGACGCCGTACGTGAGCGCGCCGCCCAGGGCGACACCCGGTTCAGGCTCGTCGTCCCCCAGACCAAGCCCGCCGCCGGGCTCGTCATCTACGACGAGGCGGTCCGCGAATCCGCTCAGGTGCGCATCGATCTCGCGATGTCGCTGCTCGCCGACGAGGGCATCTTGGCCTCCGGGGAAGTGGGCGACCCCGACCCGTTCTCGGCCGCGATGGATGCGATCGCCCACCGGCGCCCTGACGAAGTGATCGTCTCGACCCACCCGGCGACCCAGTCGGGCTGGCTACGCAGGGACCTGGTCGAGCGCATACGCAACGCTTCGGGCCTCCCCGTCGAGCACATCGTCGTCGACCTCGCCCACGAGGGGTTGCCGTTCGGCGTCACGCTCGTCGTCGCCCACAAGACCTCTACCGGCGAGGAGCTGATCGGGCGACTCGTCGAGAAGGCCGCCGGTGAGGGACGCAGGATGTTCATAGCCGTGATCCCCCAGTTCGACCGCAGCGGGGCCTCCTCGCGCGAGGCGCGCCTGCGCCTGGCGGCGATGCTCGAGCGACTCGACGCAGCCAGCCTGCTGAGCGCCGGGATGATCGGCGACCCAGACCCCTACACAGCCGTCATGAACGCGCTCGAGCTGTTCCATGTCGATGACATCGTGATCTCCACGCTGCCGAACGAGCGCTCCGGCTGGCTGAGGTCCGACCTCCTTCAGCGCGTGCGCAACGCGACCTCAGCCGAGGTAGAGCACGTCGTCGTAGACATCGATTCCAACACGACCGCGGCTCGAGCCGCCAACTAGAGGAGATCATGGAGGCCGCCAGCGTCGCCCACGCAGTCGCTCACGAAGACCACCACGGTCCGCCCCCCGCGCACCGCAGCTCGCGCGTCGAGCCTCAGCTGCTGGGAATGCTGCTTTTCATCATCTCCGAGGTCATGGTCTTCGGAGCCTTCTTTACGGCCTATTTCTTCATCAGGGTCGCCCAGGGCGACCCGTGGCCGGCCCCGGGGACCCACCTCCCCGTCATCCCGACGCTGTTCAACACGATGATCCTCGTGTCCTCGTCGATCACGATGCACTGGGCCCTGCGAGGCGTCCAGACGGGCAACTACAGGGCCCTGAAGGCCGGCATCCTCACGACGTTCCTGATGGGCGCCGCGTTCCTGTTCATCCAGATCAACGAGTACGCCAACATCGGCTTCGCCCCCCAGGACCACGCTCAGGCGACGATCTTCTACTCGCTGACGGGCCTGCACGGCTGCCACGTCTTCATCGGCCTGTGCTTGCTGCTATTCGTGACGATCAGGGCCTTCAGAGGCCACTACTCCCCCGAGAACCACCGCGGCGTCGAGATACCGGGTATCTATTGGCACTTCGTCGACATCATGTGGATAATCGTCTACACCACCGTGTACGTGATCTGAGGGCCATGGACGCGGCGCATTCCTGCGTCCTCGGTCGCTTATGTGCGGAGCACACTGCGCTCCCTGCGTACTTGGACTGCTTGGTCCATCACCCTCAGAAGGACTTGCGTTGTTAAACCCGCTGCGCTCGGAGGCAGAGGCGTTCCGCTTCCTGATGTACGCGATCGCCGTGATCGGTGCGATCGCCGTGATCGTGCTGATCCTTCGAGCGGTGCTCTAGCGGCGCTTGCCGCCGACGCTCACTTCACGACGAGCGTGCCGTACATCCCCGCGGCGCGGTGCCCGGGGGCCTGGCAGAAGAACGTGTAGGTGCCCGGCTTCAGCTTGAGGCTGACCGACGCGGCGCCCTTCGTGACGAACTGACTGGCCGCCAGCACGGGTCCCGGGCCGCTGGCTCCGGCGGTGCCCGCTTCGATCGCGATGTTGTGGGAGACGCCGGAGGTGTTGGGCATCGTGATGGTCACGGAGCCGGCCGTGGCGCTCGCCTTGTTGGTGGCGTAGGAGAGCTGGCCGGAGGAGTCGGCGGGGATTTCGAGCTTGCCTGCCTTCTCGACGGCGGGCTTGCCCGCGCCGGGGGCCTGGACGGCCGTTGCGAGCAGGCCGCTGTCCTTGCCGGGACGGTCCACCGATTCTGCGATGTAAGAGGCGATGTTCGTCAGCGTCGCGCCGCTCGCCAGACCGGAGGGCATCACGCCGAAGCGGTTCGGGTTTTCGACCTGGCCTTCGACGACGGTTCTAACTGCGCTGCGCCGCTCCCCTTCGGACAGGCTGGCGCTGAACGCCGCGTCGAGGTTCGGCCCGACGGTGCCCTTCGTTTCGGCCCGCGCGAGCGTATGGCAGGCGCCGCACTTGGCGACGAACTCCTGCTTGCCGGCGATCAGATTGGGGTTCTCGCCACGCTTGACCGCACCACATCCAGACGCTCCCAGCAACAGCGCGCCCGACCCGCCGAGCAAGGCAAGCTGGCGCGAGGTGATGACCCGAATCGACATCGCGCCGGAACTCTATCTGAGCAGGCGGCCATCAGGCTCGCCGCGCGCGGCCGCGATTACGCCGCGAGCCACGCCCTCCCACGACCAGCGCTCGCGCACGACGGAAACGAGCGCTTTCCGCGTACGCGCCTTCAGATCATCGCCGGCCCCGAGCCACGCGAGGACCCTCTCCGCGATCGCGCGTGAAGGGTCGTTGTCCAGGGAGAACGACAGCCACTCGGCCGCCCCGCGCGGAACGGCATCCGCGAGCGCCGCGCTCACCTCCGCAAGGCCCGAATGACTTGCGCTGATAGGAAGCACGCCACACGCCGCCGCCTCGACGGCGACCATCCCGAACGCCTCGGGGAACGTGCTCGGCACAACCAGCGCCTCACAAAGCGCCAGCACGTCGGCGAGCTCGTCGTGGTCGAGCCTGCCCGTGAAGATCACGCTCTCGCCCAGCGGCGCCGCCAGCGCCTGCAGCCGCTCCTGCTCTCCGCCGAACCCGATCACGAGCAGCCTCGCATGCGGACGGCGCTCCAGCACGAGCGGCCAGGCGCCCAGCAACAGGTCGACGCCCTTGGCCGCGATCAGCTTGCCGACAAACGCGACCAGCTCGCCATCGCCGTCGAGCACACGCTCCAGCGCATCGGCGACAGATCGCTCGTCGCGGGCGAAGGCACCCTCGGTGTCGGCGGCGGTAGCGCTCTCGTGACGCATACGCCCAATCAGATCGGATACCGCTCGGTCCGCCTGCTCGGGGGGGCGCGGCGCAAAGCGCTCGACGTCAACCCCAGGCGGGCCCAGCCTCGTGCGCTTGCGCAGCTCTGGATCTCCAAGCGCCTCGAACAGACTCTCAGCGGTGTGGTTCGAGCCGACCAGAACCGTCCGTGCTCGAGCCAGACCCTCGCGCGCGTAGCGGAGAAACCGCTGCGGTTCGGGCTTGACGGTGTACTCGAGCGCGCTGCCGTGGACCTTGACCGCGTAAGGGACCTCGTTTTCGAGCGCTCTGGCGAGGATCGCCGGCCCCATCACGAGATGGTTCGCCAGCGCCACGTCCGGGCGCACGCGTGCCGCCACCTCGCGGACGGCCCGCGCGTTGGCCTCGACGTAAACGGCCACCTCCTCGTCGCTGCACTGCGCGAACGTCTTCGCCTGCACGCCCTCGTAGCGGTCGTACACATACACGGGCAGGAGCCCCCCAATGTTCGGCCGGTAGACGGCCCAGCTGCCGCCGTCCGCGTCTGACAAGCGCCCCGTTGGCCGGACGCGCAACTCACCGGAATCCCAGTCCCCCATCGCGTCGACGAACGGCTGGCGCTCGGGATGGCGGTCCTGGCTGAACAGGTGCACTTCGTGGCCGAGCTTGACCAGCGCCTCGGCAAGGCGCGCGTTGTAGACGTTGGACCCCGTCCCGCTCAGTAGGTAGCCGTGGAAGATCAGCACGCGCATGGGCCCGGGGAGCCTATCTTTCGCTAGAGTGCCGGCCATGAACGAGCGCTACCGTCTGCGCAGCCCGTCCAGCGGGCGGGAGATCCTCGTGGAGGCCGAGCCCGGCGAGATCTACCTCGACAGGGAGTCAGGGGAGCGGATGGAAATCGTCGGTAAGATGCTGCCGCTCGCCCCCTCCACGTCGAAGCTGCCGTGGGCGGTCGAGACGCTGCGTTTCTGCCCGTGGTGCGACCAGCTCGCGCAGCGCGACCTGAACGACTGCCCCACGTGCGCAAGGCGCATGGGGCCGCTCGGCGACTGAGCTTGCCATGAGCATCCCGCGCTCTCGCATCGCCACGCTCGCGGCGAGCGCGCTCGTCCTGCTGAGCTCCGTCGGGCTCAGCGCGTGCGGCGGTAGCAAGGTCTCAGACGTGACCCCCAAGAGCACGCCTGACATAACGCCCCCGAACGACACTTCGGCGGAAAAGGAAGCGAGCGAAACGACTTCGACGTCAACCACATCGACCGCGACGACGGCGACGAGCGGCGAAGGCTCCTCGGGCTCGTCCACGAGCACGAGCGAAAGCGGCGCTGAAGGGTCCTCCGGCGAAAGCACGACCTCCGGCGAAAGCAGCGCCGGCGGCGGTACCTCCGCGGGGAGCTCGGGTGGCGCCTCCAGCGAAAAAGCGGCGACCGGCGGCGAAAAAGCCGGTGGCGGAGAAGGCGCTTCGAGCCCGACCGGCGGCGCAAGCGCGCCCTCAGGCCACTAGCCGCCAGCGGGTCGCCGGCCAAGGCAGGCAGTTGACGGTCCGCTCACCCCGCGTGGCGTCCTCGGTACGCGAGCGACCGAGGACGCAGCATGGCGCCGGCCGGCGGCCCGCTAGGGCGTGGAGATCAAGGTCGCGCTGTAAGTCAGTCGCGCGGTCGTGTACAGGCAGGTGTACTGAACGGCGACGCCGATCTGCGTGTGCGCGGTCTGAGTGCCGGTCGTCGAGCACTGCTTCTTGGGCCGGCTCGCGCGCCAGGACGTGGCGTTGCTGAAGCCGAGCGCCAGCGCGGGGGCCCATGAGGGCACGCTGAGCGCCACGATGTCGCCCTTCTTGACGGGGATCGTCGTGGCCAGCGGGAACTGGGCGGTCATACCAAAGTAGGACTGGAGCTGCACGAGCGGGCTCTGAGCGATCAGCTTGTAGGAGAGGTGGGGCTTGCGCTGGGGCCGCAGGATCGCGATTCCGGCGCTGGCCGGCCCGCCCTCGTTGGCATTGAAGAACTTGATCTGGGTCGCGTTCGGCTTGCCGAGCGAGATCGTCCAGGCGACGACGACGCCGTCGCGCGGCGCTGCAAGCGGGCTGCGCATCGATTCGACCTTGACCTGAAAGCCGGTCGTGCGGCTGACCGCAAGGCACGATGGCGTGGGGCAGCTGGGAACGGTCGGCGGGGTCGTGGCGGGGATGACTCCGACTTCGGTGAGCTGGGCAGTCGAGGCGGCTGGGAGCGCAAGAGCCAGCACAAGCCCGCCGAGAAGCGCTTGGGATATCGATCTCATATGCGGCATTGAACAGGAAACACGGAGATTGAGACGAGGTATCGGTTCGACGCGAGCGCGCCTATTCCCCCATGCTCTCCTCGGAAAGAGCCCGGGCGGCGGAGGCGATCGCGACTGGATCTCCCGGCGTGGGCAGCCACGGCAGCGTTAGCGGATCGCTCTCATAACGAGGGATCACGTGCAGATGGAAGTGGAAGACGGTCTGCCAGGCAGCCGCGCCGCACGAGTTGAGCACGTTTACCCCATCGGCGCCCAGTCGCTCCTTTACGCGCGTGGCCATGCGCTGAGCGCTCGCCGTCACCGCCGCCAACTCAGGCGGCTCGATGCTGAGCAAATCATGCGCGTGCTCACGCGGCACGACCAGCAGGTGGCCTCGAGTGGCGGGGTTGATGTCCATGAAGGACACGGTGCGCTCGTCTTCGTCGACGATCGTCGCCGGCAGCTCGCCCGCCACGATCTTGCAGAAGATGCAGCCATCCTCGGTCACAGCGGGCCAATCCTATCCGCAGGGCGCTCCCCGGTTCACGGATCGCTGCGAGTGGGCGCCCTGCCTGTTCGAGAACGCACGAGCTCGACCGCCTGCTCACGCGTGAGGACATCGCCCGCATACTGAGCCTTCCTGAGCTCCTCCAAAAGCTGCCCGATGCACGGTCCGGGGTCGACGTCCAGCTCGCGCGCTAGCTCATCGCCCCGCAGAAGCGGCACGGGCTGGCCCTGCTCGCGCCAGCGCAGCGCGTCTGCCAGCATCGCGCGCGCGAGTCTGAGGTGCGCTTGGATCGACTCCTCGGCGCGGTCTCCCCTGGTCGCAAGCCGGTCGCAGACCGATAGGAGCGTCACGTCGACCTCGACCGGCTCGCACGCGCGCAGGTAGTCGAACGCCGTCGCTCGATCGAGCGGCTGGTGCTCGTGCACGAGGAAGCCGAGCCGCAGGTGGTTGCGCACGAGCGCGGCGACATGCTCGCGCAGGCGCACGCTGGCCTTCAAACGAGCCATCGCCTCGAGCGCAAGCTCTGCGCCGAGCACGTCGTGGCCGATGAACGTCACTCGCCCGTCGCCCGCACGAACGGCGCGTGTTGCGGGCTTGGCCGCGTCGTGCAGCAGCGCTCCCCAGCGCAGAGCGTCCCCCCGCGTGAGCTCGTCGGCAAGCGGCTCATCGAGCAGCGCGGCGACAGCGGCGGCATGCTCCGAGCCGACCGCCTCGGCGGGATCGGCCTGCAGCGCCATCACGCCTTCGAGCACCTCGACGGTGTGCCCGTACACGTCGCGGTGGTGATAGCGGCTCTGAATGACGCCACGCAGCGCGTCGACCTCGGGGAGCGCGTGGAGCAGCGCTCCGAGCTTGCCCATCAGCTCCAGGCCATGTGGCGCCCTCGACGACGCGACGATGCGCCGCAGCTCCAAGAAGATTCGCTCCGCCGCGACACGATCGAGATCGGGAGCGCTCTTACACGCGGCGAGGACCGTAGCGGGCTCTGGCTCGAGCTCGAGCTCGACCGCGACGCGCGCTAGGCGCAGGACGCGCAGCGGGTCGTCCGCGAACGCGTGCTCGCCGACCATCCGCAGCCTGCCCGCTTGCAGGTCCGAGAGGCCGTCGAACGGGTCGATCGGCTCTCCTTCATCGAGCGGCTGCGCGATCGCGTTGACGGTGAAGTCGCGCAGCGCCAGATCAGCCTGCAGCGAGTCGCCGCGTAAAGCCTCGACGTCGAACTGAAAGGAGCCGTCGCGCGCCATCACCCTGAAGGCTCCGAACGCCTCCGACAGCGCGAAGCACGCCGCCGGGCTGCCGGACTCGCGGGCATGGCGCGCGAGCAAGCGAGCGGCCTCGCCAGGATCGCCATCGACGATCAGGTCGAGGTCGGCGCTCGTACGGCCAAGCAGATTGTCTCGCACCGCGCCGCCGACGAGCCACGCCTCGCGCCCCGCGAGCGCCGCTCTGGCGATCTGAAGCGCACCGGCGCTCATGCCGGCTCAGCGGCAGGCGGCGCGTCGACTTCCTGCGCCTCCAAGGGCTCGCCGTCACGGTGGTAGACGCGCGGCACGCGTCTGGTCAGACCGCACGTGATCTCGTAGTTGATCGTCTCCAGGCGCTTTGCCACGTCCTCGGCGGTGATCCGCTCGTGTCCCTGGCGCCCGACGAGCACGGCCTGAGAGCCACGCAGACGCGCGCTGTCCGTGGAAGGCCCGAGATCGACGGTCATGTTGTCCATGCTCACCGTCCCCACGAGCGGATGGCGAGCTCCGTCGACCAAGACCTCCGCGTTGTTCGAGAGCCCCCGACGCCAGCCGTCGCCGTAGCCGACCGGCAACACCCCCAGATGGGTGGAGCGTTCGGCGACGAAGCTCCGTCCGTAACCGGCGCTCTCGCCCGGCGCGCACGACTTGACCTCGGCTATGTAGGAGATCAGCTCCAGCGCAGGCTCCAGGTCCCACGCGAAGGGGTCCTCCCAGAACGGGTCCATCCCGTAGACGGCTATCCCGCAACGGACCATGTCGAAGTGGGCGCGCGGCTCGCGCAGAGCGGCGGCGCTGTTGGCGGCGTGAACCACCACGTCTGGATGCGCGGCCTTGATCTGGGCGGTCCAGTCGGTGAACAGCCGCAGCTGATGCTCGAAGAACCCATCAGCGCCGTCGTCGGCCGTCGCGAAATGGGTCATCGCGCCGGCAAGCTCCACCCTGGGCTCGCTCGCCGCCAGCTCGATGACCCGCGACGCCTGCAGCGGATCGCGAGTGCCGAGCCGACCCATGCCGGTGTCGAGCTTGACGTGCACGCGGCCTCCCCCCGCTTCGCCGACCGCGCGAACGTGCTGCTCGGTCCACACGACCACATCGGCCTGCGCGTCGAGCGCCTCGCGCAACTCGCACTCGCTGAGCGCGCCCATCACGAGCAGGGGCGTGTCTTCGATCCCTGCTTGGCGAAGCTCCAAGGCCTCGCGCGAGCCCGCCACCGCCAGACGCGAGGCGCCGCCCTCCAGGGCTGCCCGGGCGCTTGCGGGGGCGCCGTGACCGTAGCCGTCGGCCTTGACGACCACACACAGCTCGCAGCCCTCGCGTAAGCGGGCCTTCAGGCGGGCGCAGTTGCGTTCGATCGCGCTCACGTTGACGCGCGCGATGACCCGGCGATCGCTCATGTATCCCTCCCTTTGCGCCGCACGCGCGCGCGGGGCAGCGCGGCGATCACGTCGCTTGCGATCACGCCCTCGGCCGCTCCGACTTCTCGCGCCGCGTGGCGGGCGGCCTCACAGTGCAGGTAAACGCCGGCCGCGGCGGCCGTGAACGCGTCGAGGCCCTGCGCCAGCAACGCCGCGATCGTGCCCGTGAGCACGTCGCCTGTGCCGGCGCTCGCAAGCGATGGGCATGCGCCACGGCTGATCGCGACGCGCCCTGATGGGTCGACGACCAGCGTGTCGTCCCCCTTCAGCACGACAACCGCGCCGAACCGCTCAGCCGCGAGACGCGCATGGCTCAGTCGCTCTCTTCCGACATCCTCGCTCGATACGCCAAGCAGTCGGCCCAGCTCACCGCCGTGAGGGGTCAAGACGGTCGGATGGTCACGGCTCGCCAGGTCCGCGAGGCGCGTCGCGTGGGCGTTCAGACCATCGGCGTCGATCACCACCGGCAGCGGCGCCCTGAGCGCAACCTGCCGTGCCAGCGACGCAGCCCCGTCCTCACGACCCAGACCGGGACCGAGCGCCAGCGCGTCGGCCCGTTCGAGCGCTTCGAGCGCGGACTCGACTCCCCCCTCGCTGAGCGAGCCCCGAGAGTCGGGCAGGGCACGCGTCATGACCTCCATCAGCTGGGTGTCGACGATCGTGGCCAACGACCCCGGAACGCACGCCGTCACGTACCCGGCGCCGGCCCTCATCGCGGCTAGCGCAGCCATCGCGGGCGCCCCCATCAGCCCGGTGCAGCCGCCGAGCACGACGACGTGCCCGCTCGTGAACTTGGTCGAGCGCGCCGTCCTGACAGGCAGCAGATCGAGGATCGCGGCTCCGATCAGGCCGATGTCCGTGTCGTGCGGCGCCCCCCTCGGTATGCCGATATCGATCACGGTCGTATCGCCGGCGTGCAGCTTGCCAGGCTGAACCCAAAGGCCGGGCTTTGCGAGGTGTAAGGTCGCAGTCACGTCGGCCACAACGGCTACCCCACCGACTGCGCCAGACGAGGCATCGACGCCGCTTGGGACGTCCACAGCGACGACGGCGCCGGGGGCGATGTTGATGGCCTCGATCGCCTTTGCCACGGCGCCGTGCGGCTCGTCGGAGAATCCGGTGCCGAGCAGCGAGTCCACGATGACCGTCGCGCCGGCGATCGCATCGCGCGCAGAGGGCTCGTCGAAGGTCACGGGCTCCTCGCCCGGCAGGCGCTTCAGGTTCGCGGCCGCGTCTGGGGACAGCTCGTCGGGCGGGGCGATCAGGACGACGGCGACCGCGCGACCGTGCTCGCGCAACAGCCGTGCCACTACGAGGCCGTCCCCGCCGTTGTTGCCCTTGCCGCATACGACGGCGAGGAGGCCGTCGGCCGCGACGCGCTCGAGCGTCCGCGCCACGCCTTCGCCCGCGCGCTCCATCAAATCGAGCGAGGGGACGCCCTGGTCCTCGATCGCCCAGCGGTCGACCGCGCGCATCCGGGGCGCGTCGAGAAGCGGCTCGCACCAGTGGGGAAGGCTCACTGGGTAGCGATCCTAACGGCGGATAGGGCCGTGACCGGCATTCCGTCTTCGAGCCTGCGAGCGCTCTGCTTCTCGTTGTTCCCTTCGACCGCTCCGCGCGCTCCGGCGGTTGGCGCGACCGACCGTCCGGGCCGGCCTACTCGACGGTGACGGTCTTTGCGAGGTTGCGCGGCTGATCCACGTTGAGGCCCCGGCGCGTGGCGATCTCGTAGGCGAGCAGCTGCAGCGGGATGGCGGCGAGCATCGGCTGGAGCATCCAGTCGATGGAAGGCACCGCGATCGCGACCTCGACGTGACGGGCGATCTCCTCGTTGCCGGCCGTCGTGAGCGCGATCACGTGAGCCCCGCGGGCGCGGACCTCCTGGATGTTGGAGACGACCTTCTCCAGCACGGGCGAGTCGGTGGCGATGCACACGACCGGCGTGGAGTCGTCGAGCAGGGCGATCGGTCCGTGCTTCATCTCGCCGGCGGCGTAGGCGTCGGTGGCGATATAGGAGACCTCCTTGAGCTTGAGCGCGCCCTCGAGCGCGATGGGGAGGCCGATGTGACGGCCTAGGTAGAGGAAGAAGTCCTTGCGCCAGTGCTCGTCGGCCACGCGCGCGACCTGCTCTCCTACACCGTCGATCACCTCTCCGATGCAGTGGGGCAGGCGCCTGATCTCGGACACCAGCTCGGCGATCCGCTCCGCGGAGAGCGTGCCGCGCAGCTCGGCGAGACGAAGACCGAGCAGGTACATGGCGGCTGTCTGGCACACGAATGTCTTGGTCGCGGCGACGCCGATCTCGAGGCCCGCCCTGGTGAGCAGCACGCCGTCGGCGTCACGGGTCGCCTGGGAGCCCATTGTGTTGGTGACGGCAAGCACGCGCGCCCCGCGCTCGCGGGCGAGGCGCATAGCGGCGAGTGTGTCCGCCGTCTCGCCGGACTGGGAGATCCCGATCACGAGATCGCCTTCGCCGATGACGGGGTTGCGGTAGCGGTACTCGGAGGCGATGTCCATCTCGACCGGCACGCGCGCCCACTCTTCGATCGCGTAACGCCCGACGAGGCCTGCGTGGTAGGCGGTCCCGCACGCGACGATCACGATGCGGCGAACGTCGGCGAGCAGCCGCTCATCGAGCGAGCCCTGCTCGTTCAGGTCGATCCCATCGGCGCGCGCGACTCGATCGGCGATCGTCTCGGCGACGGCGTCGGCCTGTTCGTGGATCTCCTTGAGCATGAACGTCTGGAAGCCGCCCTTCTCTGCCGTCTCCTCATCCCAGTCGATCTGCTCGACCGGCCGCTGCACGGTCTCGCCGACGGACGTGAGGATCGTGACGCCGTCGGGCTTCAGCACCGCGATCTCGCCGTTCTCGACATACTGAACGGAGCGGGTGTGAGCGAGGAAGGCGGGGACCGCGGATGCAATGAACTGCTCGTGCTCGCCCCGGCCAATCACGAGCGGACACTCCCGGCGGGCGCCGACGAGCAGTTCGGGCTCTGACAGGCTCATCGCGACGAACGCGAAATGACCTTCGAGCTCATGGCATGCAGCCTGAACGGCCGATACGAGATCGCCGTCGTAGTGCGCTGCGAGCAGGTGGGCGATCACCTCGGCGTCGGTCTCGGACGTGAACACGCTGCCCTGCGCGGCGAGACGTTGCTTGAGCGGCATGTAGTTCTCGACGATGCCGTTGACGACCACGTGCAGGCGATCGTCGGAGTCATAGTGAGGGTGTGCGTTCTCCTCGCTGACGCGGCCGTGGGTCGCCCAGCGCGTGTGGGCGATGCCTGTGGTCGCGGGGCGTTGCGCGGTGGCGACGGCGCCGTCGTCTGCGTTCGGTCCGTCCCCGCCGACGCCGGCCTCGCCGAGCTTTGCCCGCAGGGCGCTGAGGTTGCCGACTGAGCGTACGGCCTCGATGCGGTCGTCGTGGATCAGCGAGATGCCGGCGCTGTCGTAGCCGCGGTACTCGAGCTTGGTCAGCCCGTCGAGCAGGATCTCACGGGCGGGACGCTCGCCGACATAGCCGATGATGCCGCACACCGCGACGACGATACCAGCGGGCCCACGTCAGCCCAGCTCTGTGCGCACGAGCGCGACGAGCCGTTCGCAGGCCAGCTCTGCCTCTTCGTCGGTGGGCGCCTCGACCATGACGCGCACGAGCGGCTCGGTGCCGCTGGGACGCACGAGCACGCGACCGCGACCGCTAAGGGCCTCGTCCTCGGCGCGTACCGCATCGTTGACAGTTGCAGCGTTTGCGAACGAGGCGCGATCGCGGACGGGCACGTTTACGAGACGCTGGGGCAGCTTGCGCATCGCGGCGCGCTCTGTGAGATCGCGGCCGGCAAGGGCCTCCAGCGTCAGGAGCGCGCCCGCGATGCCGTCGCCGGTGCTGTTGAAGCTCATGTCGATGATGTGGCCGGACTGCTCGCCCCCGAAGCTCCAGTTGCGCTTGCGGAGCTCCTCCAGCACGTAGCGATCGCCGACGGACGTGCACGCGACCTCGATCCCCGCGTCGCTCATGGCGGTGTGGAACCCGTAGTTGGTCATCACCGTGACGACCACCCCCTTGCCGGCGAAGCCGTCGCGTTCGCGTAGATGTAGGGCGGCGAGCGCCATCAGCTCGTCGCCATCGACGATCGCGCCGTTGCGATCGACCGCGAGCACCCGATCGCCGTCGCCGTCGAAGGCGAAGCCGATGTCGTGTCCCGCGCTCACGACGTGCTCGGCTAGCTGCGCGACGTGGGTGGAGCCGCAGTTCTCGTTGATGTTGCACCCGTCGGGCGATACGGCTAAGGCGCTCACCTCGGCCCCTAGACGCTTGAAGATCTCCGGGGCGATCCTGTACGTCGCGCCGTTGGCGCAGTCGAGCAGCACTTTGACGCCCGCCAGATCGAGCCCTGAGAAGCGACTGTGAAGCTCGCGCAGGTAGTCCTCGTGGGCGCCCCTCAGCTCGCGGATACGGCCGAACCGCTGAGCGCCGCCGTCAGAGACGCCCGTGCGCGCAAGCTCGGCCTCGATCTCGAGCTCATCCTCGTCGGAGAGCTTGTAGCCGTCGGCGGCGAAGAACTTGATGCCGTTGTCTTGGTAAGGGTTGTGCGAAGCGGATATGACGACGGCCAGGTCGAAGCGGTAGCGCTTGACGAGCAGCGCAGCTGCGGGTGTGGGAAGCACCCAGCCGAGCAGCGCGTCGCCGCCCGCCGTGGCGACGCCGGCCGCGAGCGCCGCCG
Source organism: Solirubrobacterales bacterium (assembly GCA_027306855.1). Lineage (GTDB taxonomy): Bacteria > Actinomycetota > Thermoleophilia > Solirubrobacterales > Solirubrobacteraceae > Palsa-744. The sequence goes on from DAHUYZ010000013.1 coordinate 25,764, forward strand.
CAAGCATCTCGCCCGACTCGCGCGTGTCGCGCACGATCAGAACCTGGGGACGCGCCGCCCCACAGCGATGCGTAGCCGCCTTGCCAAGCGCGAGAGCTAGCTCGGCGGTAATCAACTCGCCGGCCACTCCTCTGACGCCGTCTGTCCCGAAAAGCTTACGAGTCATACAGTCAATCTAGGGGCCCGGAGAGCAGACGGCCAACGAAGGCGGTCACCAACCGATCAGACCCGCTAAGCGAGTGGATATTCCCATTCGGCCGACCCGCGAAGCGGTTTAGAGGCCGAAGGGGAATGTCCACCTCGCTACCGCTTGGAGAACTGCGGCCGCTTGCGCGCCTTCTTCAGGCCGGCCTTCTTGCGCTCCTTGGCGCGCGAGTCGCGCGTCAGGAAGCCGCGGCGCTTGAGCTCGCCACGAAGGTTCGGGTCCGCCTCGAGCAGCGCGCGAGAGATGCCGTGGCGAAGCGCGCCTGCCTGCGCGGAGATTCCGCCGCCGTGCAGGCGGGCGACGACGTCCATGCGCTCCTCGTAACCGACGGTCTCGAGCGGCTGGCGGATGTTGCGCTGCAGGGTCATGCGCGGGAAGTGCTCCTCGAGCGCGCGCCCGTTGACGAGATAGGTGCCCGTTCCGGGCCGCAGGATGACCCTGGCGATCGCGGTCTTGCGCTTGCCTGTGGCACGGTAGCGCGCTCCGGCCGCCAGGTCGATCGCGGCGGTGGCGATCGGCTGTACGAGCTCGTCGCGATCCTCCTGCTCTTCTTCTTCGGGCTGGGCCTCCTCGTACTCCTCGATCGCGTAAGGATCGACGGGCTGCTCGGGCGCGAGCGGGTCGACCCCCTCGGGCACGATGTCGACTTCCAGGTGAGCGCCCGGCACGGAGGGCTTGACGCGCGGGGCGGGCTCCTCCTCGATCCCCTCTTCGTCCTGCTCGGCGACAGGCTCTTCAGCTATCGGCTCACCGGAGCCAGACTCATCGGCCACAGGCTCATCGGCGACAGACTCCTCAGCCACAGGGCCCTCCGCCGTCTGCTCCTCGGCGACAGGCTCATCCGTGGCCGGCTCCGCCGCCACAGGCTCCTCGACGCTCGACTCCGGCACCTGCTCCTCGGCGGGCGCCTCGCTCACGGCGTCCTCAGCGGCGGACTGCTCGGCCACAGCCGACGTGTCCTGCGGCTGCTCGTCGGTCTGCTCGGCTGGCTCGTCCGCCATCAGGCCTCGATCTCCATAGGTTGGGGGTTCTGGGCGACGTGCGGGTGCTCTGGCCCCGCGTAGACCTTCAGCTTCGTGAGCTGCTTACGCGCGAGACGGTTACGGGGCATCATGCCCTTGACGGCGAGCCGGATGATCTCCTCGGGACGGCGCGCCTGCATCTCGTCGAACGTCCTGGAGCGCAGCCCGCCCGGATATCCGGAGTGGCGGTAGTAGCGCTTGTTCTGGCGCTTGTTGCCGGTGACGGCGATCTTCTCGGCGTTGACGACCACGACGAAGTCGCCCGTGTCGATGTGGGGCGTGTACGCGGGCTTGCGCTTGCCCCGCAGCGCGTCGGCGATCTGCGTGGCGAGCCGCCCGAGCGTCTTGCCGTTGGCGTCGACGACGAGCCAGTTGCGCTCGCGTTCGGTTGGCTTGGCTACGTAGGTCTTCATGGCGTCAAAAAAGGCCACGCGAACGGAGCGCGCGGCGCGGAGTGCATGATAGGCGATGTTGCCCGCATTCGCAGTTACAACGCCAGGCCGCCCTGGTGGGTAGATCGGGGCGGCTGGCAAGGACGCACCGACTGCGGTGTGCGATGCACATAAAGGAGGGAGGACACAGCCAGACGACCTGAGACACCCGCCAGGGTTACTCCCACTCGATCGTGCCCGGTGGCTTGGAGGTAATGTCCAAGACGACCCGGTTGACCTCGCGCAGCTCGTTGATCATGCGGGAGGCGATCGTCTCGAGCAGGTCGTACGGCAAGCGGGCCCAGTCGGCGGTCATCGCGTCATCGCTCGTGACGGCCCTGATGACGACGACGTAGCCGTAGGTGCGCTCGTCGCCCTGCACTCCGACGGTACGGACGTCGGGGAGCACGCAGAAGGACTGCCATAGCTCGCGGTAGAGGCCGGCCTTGCGGATCTCCTCTTGCAGGATGTGGTCGGCCTCGCGCAGCACGTCGAGGCGCTCCTTGGTCGCTTCGCCGCCGACGACCCTGATCGCGAGACCGGGACCGGGGAAGGGCTGGCGCCACACCAGCCGCTCGGGTAGCCCCAGCTCGGCGCCGACGGCCCGGACCTCGTCCTTGAAGAGCGCTCTGAGCGGCTCGACCAGCTCGAATGCCATGTCCTCGGGGAGCCCACCGACGTTGTGGTGGGACTTGATCGTCGCCGCCCCCGTGCCTCCGCCGGACTCGATCACGTCAGAGTAGAGCGTGCCTTGCACGAGAAAGCGCACCCCTTCCGCGCCGCCGCCCGCCTGCCCGGCGATCTTGGACGCCTCCTCCTCGAAGACCCTGATGAACTCCTCGCCGATCGCCTTGCGCTTGGCCTCGGGCTCGGTGATGCCTTTGAGCTTGGAGAGGAAGCGCTGCTCGGCGTCGACGGCGACAAGCGGGACCTTGAACGTGTCCCTGAACGCGCCGATGACCTGCTCGCCCTCGTCCTTGCGCATGAGGCCGTGATCGACGAACACGCATGTCAGCTGGTCGCCGACGGCCCTGTGCACGAGCAGCGCCGCGACCGAGGAGTCGACGCCGCCGGAGAGGCCGCAGATGACCTGCCCGTCCCCCACCTGCTTGCGGATGCGCGCGATCTGCTCCTGGACGATCGAGGAAGGTGACCAGGTGCGCTCGCAGCCGCACACCTCGGTCAAGAAACGCGTCAGGATCTCTTGGCCGTAGGGCGTGTGGACGACCTCCGGATGGAATTGGATGCCGTAGATGCTCCGCTCTTGGCTCTCGACGGCGGCGACGGGCGAGGCGGTCGAAGAGGCGAGCGCGGTGAAGCCCTCGGGCGCCTCGAAGACGGTGTCGCGATGAGACATCCAGCACGTCTGCTCGCTCGGCATGCCGGCCAGCAGGACGCCGGGCTCTGTGATGGTCAGGTCGGAGCGTCCGAACTCGCCGACGTCGGCCTGCTCGACGCGCCCGCCGAGCTCGTGGACGAGCAATTGCATGCCGTAGCAGATGCCGAGCACGGGCACGCCCAGCTCCAGCAGCTCGCGCTCTAGGCGCGGCGCTCCGGGCGCGTACACCGACGCCGGCCCCCCCGAGAGGACGATGCCACGCGGTCTGCGCTTGCGCACATCCTCGATCGAGACGTGGTGCGGCAGCAGCTCGGAGAAGACGCCGCAGTCGCGGATGCGCCGCGCGATCAGCTGCGAGTACTGGCCGCCGTAGTCCAACACGACGACCTCCCCGCGCGCCTGCGCCAGCCCATTCCGACCCTCGGCGACCGCGACGTCGGCGGTGGCGGCGCCGCTAGTCATTGACTAGAGCGGCCGCCTTGCCATTCGAGCCCATGCCGACCGCCTGGTCGCGCTGGAGCTGCTTGCCCTCGGTCTGGAGCGAAGGCGCGATCACGACCTCGGCGCGGTTGAACTCGGCGAGGTCCTTGTGCCCGCAGGTCGCCATCGAGGTGCGAAGGCCGCCGAACAGGTTGAACGTGCCGTCATTCTCGCGGGCGGGGCCGACGAGGATCTCTTCGAGCGTGCCGTTCTGGGTCGTTGCGACGCGGGCGCCGCGGGGCAGCGTGGGGTGGAATGTGGCCATCCCCCAGTGGTATCCGCGGCCCGGAGCTTCGTGGGCGCGGGCGAGCGGCGAGCCGATCATGACGGCGTCGGCGCCGAGCGCGATCGCCTTGGAGACGTCGCCCCCGTTGCGCATCCCTCCGTCGGCGATGACCTGGCAGTAGTCGCCGGTCTCGAGCATGTGCGTCGAGCGGGCGTGCGCCACGTCTGCGATGGCGGTCGCTTGCGGGACGCCGATGCCGAGCACGCCGCGGGTCGTGCAGGCCGCGCCGGGGCCTACCCCCACGAGCACGCCGGCGGCGCCGGTGCGCATCAGGTGGAGCCCCGTGTGGTAGGAGGCGCAGCCGCCGACGACGACGGGGACGTCGAGCGAGGGGATGAACTCCTTGAGGTTGAGCGGCTCGGACACGCTCGAGACGTGTTCGCCGGAGACGACGGTGCCCTGGATGACGAGCACGTCGAGGCCCGCCTCGAGCGCGATCTCGTGGTAGTCGCGGACGCGCTGAGGAGTGAGCGAGGCGGCGCAGACGACCTTTTGCTCCTTGATCTCCTTGATGCGCTGGGCGATCAGCTCGGGCTTGACGGGCTCGCTGTAGATCTCCTGCATCTCGCGCGTAGCGATCTCCTTGGGCAGGGAGGCGATCCGCTCCAGCTGCTCGTCTGCGTCCTCGTAGCGCGTGAAGATCCCCTCGAGGTTGAGCACGGCGAGGCCACCGAGCTTGCCGACGATGCCCGCGGTCTGGGGCGAGACGACGCCGTCCATCGCGGAGGCCAGGAGCGGCAGCTCGAACTGGTAGGGGCCGAGCTTCCAGGAGATGTCGATGTCATCGGGGTCGCGCGTGCGCCGCGAGGGCACGATCGCGATGTCGTCGAAGCCGTATGCCCGGCGACCCTGCTTGCCACGTCCAATCTCTACTTCCATCTCCTCATCCTTGCAGTTGTCACGGACGAACGCCGCGCGCCCCTCGGCCGCAGCGGGGACCCTCGGATATCCTCGCTTGGCTATGAACATTAGGGCCTTCCCGGACTATGACCCCCACGCGATCGAGGCTCGCCGCCAGGCCGCCTGGCGCGAGCGCGGCGCCTTCAAGACGCCTGATGCCAGGCCGGATCGACCCCGCCGCTACATCAAGCCTTCGGCGCCGTTTACGTCGGGCAACATCCATATAGGCCACGTCCGCAGCTACTCGATCGGCGACGCGTACGCCCGCTTCTGGCGCGCGCGCGGCGAGGACGTGCTGTTCGCGTTCGGCTTCGACTCGTTCGGCCTGCCCGCCGAGCTGGGCGCGATCGCCGGCAAAGAGTCTCCGAGCGACTGGGTGAGGCGTTGCGCCGAGCACATGACGGGCCAGCTGCAGCGGCTCGGGTTCTCGTTTGACTGGAATAGAACGTTTATGAGCTCGGACTCAACCATGTACCGCTGGTCGCAGTGGCTCTTTTTGACGCTGCTTGATGCTGGCCTGATCTATAGGGGGACGGGGACGGTCGACTGGTGCGACACCTGTCAGACGACGCTCGCGACGATCCAGGTCGAGAACGGGGAGTGCTGGCGCTGCCATAACCCCGTCCGTTTGATCCAGCGGCCCCAGTGGTACCTGCGCCTGAGCGCGTACGTGCGCGAGAACGACGATCGCCTGGCCGAGCTCGCGAGGGGCGGCATGTGGGACGAGAACGCGCTCGCCTCTCAGCGCTTCATCCTCGGTCGTGTCGACGGCGTGGAGCTCGACTTGCGCGAGCGGGACAGCGGGGCGACGCTGACTGTCTTTACGCCCCACCCAGATGCGATCGAGGAGGCTCGGTTCGTGGCTGTGTCGCCGCGCCATCCCCAGGTCGAGCTGTGGGCGAGCGACGACGGCGAGCTGGCTCAACGTCTGGAGGAGCTGCGCGCGGGGGGCCTGGAGCGGGCGGCGCGCGATGCGCAGACGATGCCGCTGGTGGACACCGGACGTGCGCTTGTGTCCCCCGCCGGAGATGGCTCCCTGCCCGTGATCGTTACCCCGACCGTCGACGGGCGTTTTGGGCCGACCGCCGTGCTTGGCATCCCCGCGCATGACCGCACCGACGCGGTGATCGCGAAGCGGCTGCTCGGATACAGCGCCGAGGAGCGCGATGGAGGGGCGCTGGGACCGGGCGAGCGGGATGGCCGGGCGTCCACCGCGCGGATGGGCGCCGAGGACGCTCGTACAGGCATAGAGGATGTACAACATGTGCACGCGTACGCGCGCGCGAGAGAGGACGGGATAGGCCCGGCGGGAATGCGCCCAGCCGTGCGCTATAAGGCGGGCGACTTCACGATCTCCAGGCAACGCTCATGGGGCACGCCGATCCCGATCGTGTATTGCGAGAGCTGCGGGACGGTGCCGGTGCACAAGGAGCAGTTGCCTGTGCTGCTGCCGCTCGATTTGGTGCCGACGGGCGAGGGCAACCCGCTGGCCGAGCGCGAGGATTTTGTCGAGACGGAGTGTCCAGCCTGCGGGGGGGCTGCGAGGCGCGAGACGGACACGCTCGACTGCCACTTCGACGCGCTGTGGCTGTGGGTTCCGGTGTGCGTGCCCCCGACCGATCGGGAGCGCGCGTTGGAGGAGATCCTTGCGCTCGAGGACCTGCGCGCCTGGCTGCCCTGCGAGCGCGTGGTCGCCGGCTCGGACAGCGGCAACTTCGTGTTCGACCAGCGGACGGTGACGAAGGCGCTGAGGGACATCGGCCCACTCTCGTTTCTGGCGGACGGCGAGCCGTTCGCGGGCTGCCTGTTCCATGAGATGGTGATCGCCGAGGGGCGCAAGATGTCAAAGCACCTTGGAAACGTCGTCGATCCGGATGAGCTGGTGGCCGAGCATGGCGCCGACACGATCCGCCTTGCCGTGCTCTATGCAGCCGCGCCGCAGCGCTCGCTGAACTGGAGCGACAGCGCGGTGCAGCGCTGCCGGCGCTTCTTGAGGGGGCTGTGGGAGTACACACACACGCAGCTGGCGGAGCGCGAGGCCCCAGAGCAGACCAGCGAAATGGGCCCGGACAAGACCGAGCATCTGCGCAAGCGCCTGGAGCAGTGGTGCGAGATCGCCCTCGAGAAGATCACGTCCGATGTGCAGGAGCTTCAGATGCACAGCGCGGTGCGCAACGTGATGAGGATGTTCGACCGGATCAAGGACTACGAGTCGAGGGTGATCGCCAAGCGCGGCTGGCTGTGTGGAGAGGACGCCGATGCGCTGGCCGCCGCGCTGTCTATGCTGGCAGTCGTGCTGACTCCGTTCGCCCCTCATATCGCCGAGGAGCTGCTGGCTGCGCTGGGCGAGGACCCGGCCGGCGCGCCGGTGAGGTGGCCGCACGCTCGATCCGGGGCGCCGGCATGACGCCCGCGACCGGAGCAGCGCAGTCGTGCGCGACGGGCCTGGTCTGCCACCGCTGTGGGGTCGATCTGCCGCTGACCGACGTCGAGGCCTTCTGCCCGGAGTGCGGCAAGTGCTTGGACATCGCCTATGACTATGAGCGCGCCAAGCAAAGTCTGCGCGAGTGGCCGCTCGATGATCGCCCGGCGAACATCTGGCGTCTGGCGGAGTTGCTGCCGATTACGGGCGAAGACGCGAAGGCGCGCGTGGGGCGCTTCTCGGGCTTTACGCCGCTGATCCAGGCCGACCGACTGGGCGCGGAGCTGGGTCTGGGGAACCTTTATGTGAAGGACGACAGCACATCGAGGCCGAGCCTTTCCTACAAGGACAGGGTCGTATCGACGGCGGTCGCGCGTTTGCTGGAGCTGGGCGACGAGGAGATCGGCTGCGTGTCGACGGGCAACGTGGGGACGGCCGTCGCGTCGATCGCGGCCAAGGCGGGCGTGACCCCGTTCGTGTTCTACCCGAACCGCCTCGAGCCGGCCAAGGCCAAGGCGTGCCGCGCGTTGGGCGCCAGGGTATGCCAGGTCGCGGGCAACTACGACGAAGCCAACCGCGAGTGCCGCAAGCTTGCTCAGGAGAGTGGGCTGCAGTTCGCGAACATCACGCTGCGGCCCTTCTACGCGGAGGGCGCCAAGACGATGGCGTTTGAGATCGTCGAGCAGCTGGGCTGGAGGGCGCCCGACCACATCGTCTCGGCGACGGCGGGCGGAACACTGTCGTCTAGATTGCACAAGGGATTGATCGAGCTGGAGACCGTGGGCCTGGCGAGGACTAGCGAGGCGAAGATGCACATCGCCCAGCCGGCCGGCTGTTCGCCGATCGCGAGCGCGATCGAGGCGGGCGACGAGGAGATCCATCCGTGCTCGCCGGAGACGGTCGCTCATTCGCTGGCGATCGGAACGCCGGGCGACGGCTACCTCGTGATCGACGCGGTCCGCTCGAGGGGCGGGACGGCGACGTCGGTCAGCGACGAGGAGATCTTCGCTGGCATCGATTTGCTCGCCGCGACGGAGGGCATCCTGACCGAGCCGGCCGGCGGCACGACGGTCGCGGTCTTGCGCAAGCTCGCCGAGGCGGGCAAGATCGACCGCGACGCGACGGTGGTGGCGATCATTACGGGCAACGGCTACAAGACGCTCGACGACCATCCGGAGAAGCCTTGGCCCTCGATGGTGGAGTGCGACGTGGACGCGATGATGTCGGTGCTGGATGAGTTCCGCAGCGCTGCGGCTGCCGAGAAGCTGCCTTTGTAGGGGGTCGACGGCGCAGGCGACGCCCGCTGGAGCACGCGTCCGTGTCCGTCGATCCTGTTCGGCGGCGCCGGGGCGACGTGGCTCAGCTTGCGCTGGGCGCGGCTGAGGGAGGTGTGGCCTGCGCCCAGTCGACGATCTTGGAGGAACCGGTGATCACGGTTCCGTCGTCGAGGACGATGATCGGAACGGCGCGCTGTCCCGAGAGACGCTCGATCTCCGCGCGATCGCGCGCGCGTGAGGGGAGCGTCCAGAAGCGCATCAGTCCTCCCTTGACCTGCTTGAGCTCATAACTGTGGCCAGCGCGGTCGAGCGCTTTGGCCGCCTTGCCGCACGGGTGGGCGAACGGTCCTGGCGCATCGCCGAACGCAGTGCCGGACGGGCAGGTGTAGAGCACCACGCATCGCATCGTACAGCAATGGAAAGACCCCGCCGAAGCGGGGCCTTTCGTTAGCGGGTCGTTAAGCCGGATTCTGTCGTTGAGCAGCCATCCATCTGAGCGGCCTACCTGGATCTCGGCGGGCAGCCTGCAAGCGATCCTGCTCGGCCTTGCATCGGGTGGGGTTTGCCCAGCCGCCGCGTCACCGCGACGCTGGTGCGCTCTTACCGCACCATTTCACCCTTGCCTGCGAGCCGTTCACGTGGGACGGCCCACATAGGCGGTTTGTTTCTGTGGCACTTTCCCTCGGGTTTCCCCGGGTCGAGTGTTCGACCACCCTTCCCTGTGATGTCCGGACTTTCCTCGAAGGCGCCAAGAGCCCCCGCGGCTGCTTGACCTGCATACACCAGGGTAGCCGTGGGACGCCGGTTTGTGAAGGCCGAGGGGGTCCTCCACCCTGATGCCTACGTATCTACATCGGCCGAGACATCAATGTTTAAATGATGACCCACTGACGAGCGCCTTCTGCCTCCTGCCCCTCGTCCGGCCGTCCTGTCTCCGGGCCCTCATCCCATGTCGCGCATGAGCCCGACAACCCGGCCCAGCACCTTGACTTCCTTGGTGCGGATCGGCTCCATAGCCTCGTTCTCGGGCTGCAAGCGGATGTGGTCGGACTCGCGGTAGACGCGCTTGACGGTCGCCTCCTCACCGAGCAGGGCGACGACGATCTCGCCTTGTTGGGCGGTCTGCTGGGGCTGGACGACGACCAGATCGCCTTCGAGGATGCCGGCGTCCTTCATCGATTCGCCGCGGATGCGCAGCAGGTACTCGCCGCTGGACCCACCTGCGACGGGCGGGACGGACACGTACTCCTCGATGTTCTCCTCAGCGAGGATCGGCTGGCCGGCGGCGACTGAGCCGACGAGCGGAAGCTGCTCGCCCCGGACGATCGAGCGAACGGAGTCGACCGCGCTGCCGACGGCCTTGTCGAGCAGCTCGATGGCGCGCGGCTTGGACGGATCGCGCCGTAGGAGCCCGATCTTCTCGAGGTTGGCGAGGTGGGTGTGGACCGTCGAGGACGAGGCGAGCCCAACCGCCTTGCCGATGTCGCGGACCGTCGGCGGATAGCCGTGGCGGGCCGAGTACTTGCGGATGAAGTCGAAGATCTCCTGCTGGCGCTTGGTCAGGTCCATCTCTGATGAGCCCCCTCGTCGGCGGTTGGAAATGGGCATAGAACGAACGTGTGTTCGTACGATAGCGGGCCGGCCAGACGGATGCAAGACCCCTGGGGACCCCGAGCCACGCGCCACCACCCGAGCGAGGACATCTTCCTTCCTGCGGCTATACTCGCCCCCCTCTGCGCCTGTGGCGGAATTGGTAGACGCGCAAGGTTGAGGGCCTTGTGGACCGCATGGTCCGTGGTGGTTCGAGTCCACTCGGGCGCACTGGAGACCCTGCGCAGCCGGTATCGCCGGGCGAGCCTGAATGCGCACTCAGCGCAAGCCCGGCCGTCCGCTCACGCCACGGCGGCGAACTCTCGCTCGAGTCCGCCGTCTACCGTGCGCTGAAAGCAGACCAGCAGCTCCTCGTCCAACACGGCGGCGATCCGTTGAAGAGTGGGCAACTGAGGAGGCGGCTTGCCGGCCATAGCGCCTATCCCAGCGAGCGAGAAGCAGGCAGATCGACGCGCGCCGATCCGACGAACCTGCCGAGCAACTCATTCTCCATTCGCAGTTGCTCAGCAGACTTGCGTCCCGACCGCAGATCGCGCTCGTCAGCCATACGAGACGCCTGCTTTTCCCGAGCACGAACACGAGGGTCGAAACAATCATCTTGAAGCCTCATCGCAGCGCCATTCTACAGGCTTCGCCTCGACTCAAGAGCGGGTGGGAGCTGGGGCATGCGGTCGTATGGGGAGAGGCTCGTCACGCCGGTTGGGATCGCGGCTTGGCCTCGCCGTAGCGCTCCAACCCGTCGTCGGGAATCGGCTCCCACGGAGCTGCGTAGGAGACGAAGGAGCGCCAGCTCGGCCGGATGCCGGGATCGCCATCGAACGCGCCCATCCGCACGCTCATCTGCGTGTGATCGTCGGCCTCGCGGCTAAAGAGGTGAGAACCGCACTCGCCGCAGAACAGCTTCTCGTGACCGCCATCGGGATGACGCCACGCCTTCAACTGCTCCTCGCCTCGCAGCAGTCGCAGGGCGCGCCCGTCGATCCTCACCTGCGCCGAGCTTGACGTTCCCGTTCGCCGCTGACAACGAGTGCAGTGACAGTAGCCGGCGGTCAACGGCGGCGCCGACAGCTCGAACCGAATCCCGTCACACAGGCAACCTCCCGTCAACACCGTGTCATGCACGGCCAAGAGTCTGGCACGTCGAGCTATCTTCGCTTCGCGCCGGCAGGATCAGCCTTCTCGATCGCCACCACCGTTACCGCATCTTCTTGTCGCGTCCGAAGCTCTGCGCTATGCGGCAGAAGCGGTGCGGGAGCGCGAGCTTCCAATCGCCGCCGCGGCGTGAAGCTCCTCATCGACGAGCGCGAACCCGCTGATTGAGCGACGTCGCCCGCAAGCTGGCGTATCTTCCTCGGCCATGAGCCAGGATCTCTGGACCGCCATAGACGAGTACATAACCGGGCATCTGATCGAGCCCGATCCGGCTCTGGACACAGCGCTGAGCGCCAGCGATGCTGCCGGCCTGCCGCAGATCGCCATCACCCCCAGTCAAGGCAAGCTGCTTGAACTGCTCGCACGCATCCACCATGCCAGCTCGATTCTCGAGCTGGGCACGCTCGGCGGCTACAGCACCATCTGGCTGGCTCGTGCGCTGCCACGCGATGGGCGCCTGGTAACGCTCGAGCGCGAACCCTCCTACGCCGAGATCGCTCGCGCGAGCATCGACAATGCGGGCTTCGGTGAGATCGTGGAGATCCGTGTCGGTCCTGCGCTGCAGACTCTGCCCGAGCTTCATGCCGAAGGCGCCGGACCCTTCGATCTGATCTTCATAGACGCAGACAAGCAGAACTACCCGGGATACCTGGAATGGTCGCTGAAGCTCTCGCGGGTCGGGACAGTCATCGTCGGCGACAACGTCGTGCGCGCCGGTGCGATCCTCGACCCCGCCGCCGGCGATCCCAGCTTCAACGACGGCGGAACAGCAGCCGGCGCCCGCCGCTTCTATGAGATGCTCGCCGCCGAGCCACGCCTCAGCGCGACCGCGATCCAGACGGTCGGCGCCAAGGGCCACGACGGCTTCGCGCTTGCGCTGGTGAGAGAGACATGAGCGTCGTACGAGCCCAGACCGAAACGCTCGCAATCCGTGAGCTGGATGTCGGCCATACGCATCTAGCCCATCGGGCGATTCGGACGCTGCGCACCGCATATGAGGACGAGCGGCGCTTCGCTGAGCACGTCGACAACGTCCTGCGCCCCGCCGGCTTCGCACGCGGGCTGTAGCCAGCAGCATCCGCTCATCGCCTCGTGTTCATCCGGGGCAGTCGATCCATCGCAATACCAGACCGTCGCGCACCTCGTGGTAGGAAGGGGGCGCGGGCGGCGGATCACCGGAAAGGCACGCGATCACCGCGTCCGGGCCGTGCAACTCGTCTTCAGCCGCTGTCGTCCAGTGCACTTCCGGGTGCAGCAGCCGCGCGAGACGAACCCAGTTACGCGCATCGATCGTGGCGAGCACGTCGCATACGACAGGCACCTGCTCGGCCATGCGCTCAGTCTCCTCGCTCCGAAGACAGCCTCAACCGCTCATGCCGAACGCAGCGCCGGCATGTCTGCGCGCACCAATACGATCGCCGCAAAGGCACCGGAAACGAGCAGCACCGCCGGCCAGGCCCCTACCGCGAGCGCGAGAACATGGGACAGCACGAACGCGGTGATCCCTGCCGCGGCAAGCTGTGCTGCGATGCGCATGTCCCGACGCATGACCCACAGCCGAACGCACGTCAGCCCGCCGACTGCGAGCACGACCCCACCGAGCGGACGCGACCCTGTGGAGACCGCGACCGCGTAGCCCCCGATGAGCGACGCGGCGGCGAGCGGGGCCGTCGGATAGGAGCGTGCCTTCACGGCTTGACTCCAACGAGCAGCGCCATCTCGAGCCACTTCCAGTAGCAGTCCACGTCGTCGAACCCGATCTCCCGCAGCCAATCGAGTTGGGTGTGCACGTCGAGCAGACGGTCGGATGGGTCCTCGTGCTCGATCGGCTCGTTGATCGCTTCGAAGAACGCGAGGTGCAGTCGTTGGGTCGGCGATGCGACGTGCTCGAAGTTCGCGAACACACCACCCGGCTCGAGCAGGTCGAAGGCTTCGGCATACAGCGTGCGCTTGCGCTCGTGCTCGAGATGGTGGATCACGAACGACGACACGACCGCGTCGAACCTTCCGAGGTCCGGCAACGGTTCCGTCAGATCGTGCTTGACCAACTCGACACGCTCGTCTACGCCGAAGCGATCGTGTGCCCGCGCGAGCATGACATCCGAGAAGTCGATGCCGACGCCGGCGATCTCTGGACGATCGGCCTGGAGCAGAGCAAGTAGGCGCCCGTCGCCGGTCCCGATATCGAGGACGCGACGAGCGTCCCGCGGGACGTGTTCGAGCAGCACGCCCTCGCCCTCCATTCGGTGCGGGAACTCATCTGCCCGCTCCAGGTAGCGCGAGACATGCTCGATGGTTGTCCACTCTTCGGATGGCACGTGCGGATGCTCTCGGCGAGTCACGAAGCATCGTCGGCCTGCGAGGCCGCCTCGCTCGACGCCACACGCGTGAGCTCGCTCATCGTGAACAACGCGCGCAGCTGAAGACCCTCAGCCGCGAGTCTCTCGGCTCCGCCGGCCTCACGGTCAATCACGCAGAGGACCGCGGCGATCTCGGCTCCCTCGGCACTCTCTTGGCCTGCTTGCGCACGAATAGCGTCGGCAGCCCCGACACCTGCGAGCAGACCGTCGCCAGCGGCACGCCGCCAAGCTCGAGACCCGCCAGCGCGTCCACCTGCTCGGGAAGAAGCTCCACCAGCGCCTGCGCGATCTCGTGAAGCAGTCGCGGATCGGACTCGAACAGGTACTTGTCGAAGTACTCGCTACTCGTCGCGCCCGAGCGCAAGACGAAGCTCCCGGTCAGATGGGCACGCTCGTAGATGCGCGATGCCAATCGATGCCCGTCGGAACGCGATGCGCTCATGCCGGGAGAGTCTGGCATGCCCGCCGCCGGACCTGGGCGTAGGCTCCGTCAGCGTTAGCGAAAGTGTTCGAGCCACACCAGGAGCCCGTCGACTATCTCGACGGCGAGAGCTGAGCGGAGATCGATCGCGTGAAGACGATGGCCATCCCAACACGACTGGTCGACCGTTTGGTCGATGTCACCGCACGGCGGCCATCGGGTTGGATGGCCCGCAAGACCTACGGTGGGACGGCCGGCGCTCCAGCGGGACACGAGGCTGTGTTCGACCGGCTCCTCGACGCCGCAGGCTCCTTGGAGGGCAAGCGCTGTCTTGAGATCGGGTGCGGCGGTGGGCGGTTGCTGCAGCGCATCCTCGACGGTGGCGCGAGCAGCGCAGCCGCTCTGGATCACAGCGAGGAGATGCTCAGGCTCAGCGGCGAGCGCAACGCGACCGCTCTACGCGATGGACGTCTCGATCTCAAGCACGGCGACGCCTCCCGATTGCCGTGGCAGAACGACAGCTTTGACATCGTGCTCTCGGCGAACACGCTCTTCTTCATCGCCGACCCTGGCCCAGTGCTCGCCGAGATACGACGCGTGCTCGCACCGGACGGCCGCGTGGTGATCGGTACGGTCCCCGGCCCACTCCCCCAAGCGTCCCTGCGCAACTGGTGGGTATACGTATGGGGATCACGCATGCACGTGTACGACGAGGACACGATGCGAGCCATGCTTCATGACG
>DAHUYZ010000140.1 GCA_027306855.1 Solirubrobacterales bacterium
GAGGAGCCAGCCAAGACCAAGCCGAAGATCACCTTTGTGATCGGGCAGAACGTCAAGGTCATCGGCGGTCCATTCGCGGAGTTCATCGGCCCTGTGAGCGAGGTAGACACCGATCGACAGAAGGTGACAGTGCTGGTCTCGTTCTTCGGACGCGAGACGCCGGTGCAGCTCGACTTCCTGCAGGTCGAGAAGATCTGAGACTGAGCGCGAGTACAACGCGCGAACAGCGCGCGAGCGGCCCGCCGACTGTGGCGTGGTCGCTCTGGACAGAGGGAGGGCGCACAACGCCCAGTGACCTCGTTGAGGAGCAGACATGGCGAAGAAAGTCAGGGCAGTCGTCAAGCTACAGATCCCCGCTGGGAAGGCGACCCCCGCGCAGCCGATTGGCCCGGCGCTGGGCCAGCACGGCATCAACATCATGGCGTTTGTGAAGGAATACAACGAGCGCACGGCCTCGCTGGCGGGCAGCATTGTCCCCGTCGAGATCACCGTCTTTGAAGATCGCTCGTTCACCTTCGTCACCAAGACCCCGCCCACCTCGGACCTGCTGAAGAAGGCGGCGGGCGTGCCGAAGGGCGCCGCGACCCCAAACAAGGCGAAGGTAGGCTCCATCACCCGCGAGCAGCTGCGTGAGATCGCGCAGACGAAGATGAAGGACCTGAACGCGACGACTATCGAAGGCGCCGAGAATATCGTCGCCGGAGCCGCCCGCTCGATGGGCATCACCATCCAGTAGGGCTGTCGCTCACGTCGTCGTTTACGCCGTTCATATCG
>DAHUYZ010000141.1 GCA_027306855.1 Solirubrobacterales bacterium
CGCCAGCTTTCGGAAAACGTGATCTACGCACCAAACGTGGCGGATGTCGACCTGTTCGCCAGAGCGCTCCAGCCAGGTCCCGTGGACGCGGCGCTCCAGGCGCTGCCCTCGCCACGCATCGTGTTCACCGGCGCGATCGTGAGCATCAAGGTCGACTTCGACATGGTCGTCGCACTCGCTCGCCTGAGACGAGAATGGTCGCTCGTTCTGGTCGGACCCATAGGTCCAGGAGATCCGACGACAGACGTCTCCCCGCTGCGAGCGGAGCCGAACATCCATCTGATCGGCCACCGACCGCACGACCGGCTGCCCGAGGTCCTGAGGGGCGCGGATGTCGGACTGATCCCCTATCTCATCAACCGCCTTACGAGCAGCATCTTCCCGATGAAGGTCTACGAGTACCTCGCGGCCGGAGTGCCCGTCGTGGCGACGCCGCTGCCATCTCTGCAAGGAGTGAGCGGGATCGCGACCGCAGCGGATGCCGCAGGAATAGCCGCGGCGATCGAGCAGGCGCTTGCCGCCTCAGGCGAGCAGCACCGCCGTGAACGCTCGGAGCAGGCATCGAAGCACTCCTGGGACAAGCGCCTGGACGAGATCGGCGCAGCCGTGCTCGGAGCCGAGCAGAAGCGCCGAGCCAGAGCGTAATGATTGCCCCGTGAGCGATCGTCCCGACTCTCCCCCCGCCGAAACTCGGGACCTGCTGATCACGAGCCACACCCCTGCGCTTGGGTCGGGGCGTGCGCTGCGCACCTACGCCATCGCACGGGCGCT
>DAHUYZ010000142.1 GCA_027306855.1 Solirubrobacterales bacterium
CCGCGATCGCTGAGCAGGCAGAGATCGCCGAGCAGGATCACAGGCTGAGCACGCTGCCGGGCGGCGTGCGCGTGGTCACCGAACGCGTGAGCAGCGTGCGTTCGGTGGCCATCGGCTGCCTGGTCCATGCGGGGTCGAGCTTCGAGCCGGCCCCGCAGGCGGGCATCTCGCACCTGCTGGAGCACATGCTCTTCCGGGGCACCGAGCGCTACGCATCCGAGGAGGTCGACCAGATCTTCGATGCGATGGGCTCAGAGCTCGACGCCCAGACCGACCGGGAGACCACCGCGCTCTCCACGCGCGTGCTGGACCGCCACCTCGAGCGCGCCTTCGACGTGATGGGGCAGATGCTCTGGCACCCACGGCTGCAGGATCTCGACGCCGAGCGCGAGGTGGTGCTCGAGGAGATCGCGATGTATGAGGACGATCCGCAGGAGCGGATCTTCGACGTGCTCGGCGAAGCGATCTTCGGCGAGCACCCGCTGGGACGCCCGGTGATCGGCAACGCGCAGACCGTCAGCGCGTTCGACGAGCAGGACCTGCGCGACTACCACAGCCGGCGCTACGTGCCGGGCAACGTCGTGATCGCCGCGGCCGGGTCGATCGACCACGACCAGCTCGTGGAGCTGGTGCGCGGGCTCGCGCCCTCCGAGAAGGGGCAGCCGGAAGCCGATCAAGGCGCCGGTGGCGCCGCGGCGCCGCGGGCCGGCCGCCGCGTGCGCTTCATCGCCAAGGACACTGAGCAGTACCACTTCTGCATCGGCGGTCCCG
>DAHUYZ010000143.1 GCA_027306855.1 Solirubrobacterales bacterium
TGCGCCAGCGAGTCGGCGCCCGGGCGGCGCGCGCGAGCCGGGCGCGCTGAATCGGCGCTCTGCACGGCAGACCGCGGGCGCGGGGCGGATGCGAGACGGCCGTCGTGACCGCGTGCGGCAGGGGAGGGCAGGGCCTCGGTTGTGGGTGCGGCGGCCTTGGCCGTGCTCACGTCTCCGCGCCGTGCGCGCGAGCGTGTGAGCGAAGCCTGCCACAGCTCGGCGGCAGCGAGATCACGCGTCGTTCCCGACATCTGTAAATGCTTCCTTTCGGCGTTGCAGGGCGCCTACGGGGTTAGCTGTCGGGCTCGCGCGCATGCGCTACGCCATAGAACTTCTGGCGATTCGCCCCCGCGACGTTTTCTCTCCGTCGCATTGGGTCCCCCGCTTCACGGTCCCGAAGGACGGTGAACTCGGCACTGACGCGGGTCAAGCTACCAGGTCCTGGTGCAAGATGCATCCCATTGCAGGAATGCAAGATCTCTTGCCGACGACGGTCGATCGCGCTGCCGCCGGCCTCGGCTGACAGCCGTCACGCTATCGATCCACGCCGCAGCTCGCGTCTTGCCCTCCTGCCCGGGGCGCAGAGCACGCACTTACACTCGACGGTGTGAGTGATGCGTTCGCCATGCATCTTCAGAGCCCGCAGGGCGTGGGTCACACGCCCGCGGGCGCGCACACCGGCGCGGCCGGCGGCGCCGCCTGCGGCGATCTGATCCGCATCTCGCTGGCGCTCGATCCAGAGGACCCGGCGG
>DAHUYZ010000144.1 GCA_027306855.1 Solirubrobacterales bacterium
TTCCTGCGCCTAGTCACCAAGGAGGAGCAGGCCGAAGCCGGCCAGGTCTGGGTCGCCGGCAAGGAGGTCGGCTCGCTGTCGTCCTGGAAGGTGCCGTACCTGCGCCGCAAGATCGGCTGCGTGTTCCAGGACTTCCGGCTGCTGCCGAACAAGAACGTCTACCAGAACGTCGCGTTCGCCCTCGAGGTCATCGGCAAGCACCGGCGGTTCATCCGCAAGGTCGTTCCCGAGGTGATCGACCTGGTCGGGCTGGAGGGCAAGCACGACCGGATGCCCGACGAGTTGTCCGGCGGCGAGCAGCAGCGGGTCGCGATGGCCCGGGCGTTCGTCAACCGGCCGATGATCCTGCTCGCCGACGAGCCGACCGGGAACATCGACCCGGCGACCTCGATCGGCATCATGAAGGTGCTCGACCGGATCAACAGAACAGGGACGACCGTCGTGATGGCCACGCATGACGCGGCCATCGTCGACTCGATGCGTAAGCGGGTCATCGAGCTCGAGTACGGCAAGGTCGTCCGGGACCAGTCCCGCGGGGTGTACGGCCAGGCCTACTGACCGGTCGTCCCTTCCCACCGGACCCAGGACTATCAAGGGATCAGCCAGCATGCGTTCACACTTCGTCTTGCAGGAGATCTGGATCGGGCTGCGCCGGAACCTCACCATGACGATGGCGCTCGTCGTGGTGGTGGCCATCAGCCTGTCCCTGCTCGGCACGGGCCTGCTGTTCGTCAAGCCGGTGGATAG
>DAHUYZ010000145.1 GCA_027306855.1 Solirubrobacterales bacterium
GGTGCGCGCCGGGTCCCGCGTGCGGTCGGCGGCCTCGATCTTCTCCGCGTAGGTCGCCCGGCTCTCGTCCTGCTCCGCGAAGGGCAGCGCCTCTCCGCTCTGCATGCGATCCAGCGCCTGCACCAGCAGCTCACCGCCGGCGGCGCACAGGCGCTCGGCGAGGCTGCCGTAGTCGTCCTGCGCACCGACTGGCTCCTGCGCGCTTAGGCATACCGGCCCGCTGTCCAGCCCGGCGGTCAGCCGCATGATGCAGACGCCTGTCTGCGCATCGCCGGCCATGATCGCGCGCTCGATCGGCGCCGCTCCACGCCACCTCGGCAGCAGCGAGGGATGGACGTTGAGGATCGGGTGGCTGGAGAGCAGCGGCTCCTTGATCAGCGCCCCGAAGGCGCACACCAGCAGCACCTCCGGGCGCAGCGCCTGGATCTGCGCCAGCACCTCCGGCGTGTTCCCGCTCTGAGGCTGGGCGAGTGGGATGCCGAGCGCCTGCGCACGCTCGACCAGCGGCGGCGAGGCCATCTTCCTGCCCCTGCCCTTGGGCCGATCGGGTCGCGTGATCGCGAGCGCGGGGCGGTGCTCGCTTGCCGCCAAGCGGTCGAGCACGCCAGCAGCGAACTGCGAGGTGCCGAGAAAGACGGTGCGCAACGGAGCCGACGCCGCCGCGCTAGGCGTCGCGGCCGGAGAGCGCCTGCCGCAGCTCGCGCATAGCCTGCTTGCGCTGCTCCTTGGAGACGCGGTCGAGTATC
>DAHUYZ010000146.1 GCA_027306855.1 Solirubrobacterales bacterium
CGGTCGACGATCTGTTCCAGGTAGCCGTCGAGTCGGGCGCGTGCCGCTCGTTCGCTTGCGCCGCGCAGGCCCGGGAAGCCGGAGGCGCAGATCTCTCGCGCGTAGTCCTCCAGCGCGAAGTGGGTGCTGCCGCCAAGTGGATCGCGTCGGCCGCTGAGCAGCGCCGCCAAGCTCACGCTGGGAGAGGCGTCGAGCCTCTCCGCGAGGGCGAGCGGTCGCATTCGGATGCGCACGATGCGACCGGCTCCCGAGTGGGTGCCCGGGTCGCGTGGGGTGGCCGATCCCGTGAGCAGGAACCTCGACGCGCGCGGATCCTCGTCGACCGCCCTGCGCACCAGATCCCAGGAGACGGGCAGCCGCTGCCACTCGTCGATCAGGACGGGCGGCGGTCCGCTGAGCAGCCGGAATGGGTCCGCGATCGCCAGGTCGAGCGCGCCGGGACGATCGAGGGCATGGATCGTCGTCGCCCTGCGCGCCGCGGTGGCGGTCTTGCCCACGCCCTTGGCGCCCTCGAGCGCGACCGCCGGCAGCTCCGGCAGCAGCGCGTCAAGCTCGGAATCGACGACGCGTGGCACGTATGGCGTAGAGGGCATGGCCCCTACGATACCACTTCGACGGCAGTTAGTGGACCATTTCGACGGCTGTTACTGAACCGTTTCGACGGCAGTTAGTGGACCGTTCCGATGGCCGTCGTCAGCGAACATGGCAGGCTCTCAGCCCACACACGCGCCCTCGCCGTGCACGG
>DAHUYZ010000147.1 GCA_027306855.1 Solirubrobacterales bacterium
GGGGTCGTGCGGTTCGAGGCTGTTTAGCTCTGTTTAGCTCGAGCCAAGCGAAGTTCAAATCAAACAGCTCGGGCGGCGATCCTCGGGGCGCGGGGAAGGCCGGGCGTGCTTTGGCGTGACTCGTTCATCGCAAAGAGAACGCCAGCCGCTCAAGACCCGTCGCCCTCGATCTCGCCCAGGTGCTCGACGTTGGCAAGATCGTCCGGCTCGGCGCTCGGCTTGCCCGCAAACCACGCATCGAGGATCTCGCCGAGCAAGGCGGCCGACGTCGTCCGCAGGCTGAGCGCGAGCACGTTGGCGTCGTTCCAGCGTCGCGCGCCCGCGGCGGTCATCGCGTCCCCGCACAGCGCGGCCCTCACCCCGCGCACCTTGTTCGCGGCGATCGAAGCGCCCGTGCCCGTCCAGCAGCACACGATCGCCTGATCGGCGCGCCCGTCGGCCACATCCCGCGCCGCCGCCTCGCTGGCCCACGCCCAGTCGGCGCGCTCGCCCTCGGCCAGCGCCCCGTGCAGAATCGGCTCGTGGCCGCGTTGCCGAACCTCCTGCGCCAAGCGGCCCGCAACGCCGGTCATCTCGTCTGCGGAGACCGCAACCCTCATGCGAGACAGCTTATCAAGCCTTATAGGTCTCCAAGGAGATCGCCTTGTGAGGAAGCAGCCGTACCGGGCGCTATCAGGCGTTATCGGGTGTTATCGGAAAAATCAGATACCGGCGCATAACCCTCGATACGTCTGCCCACCG
>DAHUYZ010000148.1 GCA_027306855.1 Solirubrobacterales bacterium
CCGGAGACGATCAGGGAAGTCTTCATGGGAGATCGGGATGTGTTCCACGCCGGGGAGGCGAACGCGGTGATGGAGCCGATCGCGGGCGCCAGCTCCCTGTTGCTGCTCGACGGCGAGCGCCATCTGCGGCATCGCAAGATGCTGACCGGCCCGTTCCACGGCGAGGCGGTGCGCTCCCATCGCGAGCAGGTCGCCGCGATCGCGGCCGATGAGGTGCGGCGCTGGCCGCTTGCCCGCGCGTTCCCGATCCGCCCGCGCATGCAGGAGATCACGCTCGAGGTGATCCTGCGCGCGGTGATCGGCGTCAGCGACGAGCGCAGGATGGCGCGCCTGCGCGAGCTGTTGAGGCGGCTGACGCAGGTCGGGCTCGTGGAGATGTGGCTGCTGTGGGCCTACCCCGGCTTGGCCAGACGGCGCCGCTTCAGGGCGCTGACGACCCTGCGGATCATGCCCGAGATCAATCGGCTGCTTTACGAGGAGATCGCCGCGCACCGCCTGCAGCGTGACGAGCGCCACGACGTGCTCTCGCTGCTGATCGCCGCCCGTGACGAGAACGGCGAGGGGCTGAGCGACGAGGAGCTTCGCGACCACCTGATCACGCTGCTGATCGCTGGACACGAGACCACGACGACCGCGCTGGCCTGGTGCTTCGAGCGGCTGCTACGCCACCCGCAGGCGCTTGCGCGCCTGCGAGCAGAGCTTGCCGCGCAGGACGGCGAGTCCTACCTGGATGCGGTGGT
>DAHUYZ010000149.1 GCA_027306855.1 Solirubrobacterales bacterium
AGATCGAAATCGTCGGCGCCATGGCCCGGCGCGATATGGACAAAGCCCGTGCCGTCGACATCGGTAACGAAATCGCCGGGCAAAAGCGGCACGTCGAAATCATAGCCTTGGCCGTGCAGCGGATGACGGCAGATCGTACCGGCGAGATATTTGCCCGAGACGAGTTCGACCTTTCCGCCCAACCGTGCCACTTCGGCGAAATTCACCTCGAGCGGCGCCGCCACCACCAGCTTCTCGCCGCGTTGGGCTAAACTTCCCTCGCGCGTCGTTCCGACCTCGATCACGACGTAGTCGAGATCTTGATTGAAGGCGATGGCGCGATTGCCCGGCAGCGTCCAGGGCGTCGTCGTCCAGATCACGATCGAGGCGCCCGCAAGCGCCGGCACGCTTGGCTTCGCCACCGGAAACTTCACCCAAACTTGGGTCGAGCGATGGTCGTGATATTCGATTTCGGCCTCGGCGAGCGCGGTCTGCTCGACGACGGACCACATCACCGGCTTTACCCCGCGAAAGAGGCCGCCATTCATCAGGAACTTGCCGATCTCGCGCACGATCTGCGCTTCGGCCGCGAACGCCATCGTCGTGTAAGGGTGATCCCAATCGCCGGTCACACCCAGACGCTTGAACTCGTCGCGCTGAACATCGATCCAATGCGCGGCGAAATCGCGGCACTCCTTGCGGAACTCGAGAATCGGGACGTCGTCCTTCGAGCGCTTTTTCGCGCGATATTCCTCTTCGA
>DAHUYZ010000014.1 GCA_027306855.1 Solirubrobacterales bacterium
TGAGCAGCGCGAGCAGTGTGCCGACTGCAAGGCGACCCGCCAGCTCGGCGCCGATCGTGTCGTAGCCGACGCCGAGAACACGCGGGTCTGCGAGACCGCCCAGGCCTACGACGACGCCGCCGATCGCGGGCCACCACATCCAGTGCCCTCGCAAGCGTCCAAACAGATCCTCGGCGCCGTAGACGCATTGCGTCATCACCCACGCGAGTCCCCCACAGGCGACCCCGACAAGCGCCGCGGCGGCGATCATCGACGTGGGCAGCGCTCCGTGCACTGGGACCGGGAACAGCGGGACGGGACGGATCAGCCCGCCTGAAGCCAGTCCTTCGCGCGTGACCCCTGCCGCGGAGGCGCCGAGCGCGACGGGGATCATCGAGCGCGGACGCCACTCGAACAGCAGCAGCTCGACCGCCAACAGCACCGCGGCGACAGGCGTGCCGAACACGGCGGTCATGCCGGCGGCAGCGCCCGCGACGAGCAGGCTGCGCCGCTCGGCCGAGGTCAGGTGCAGGAGCTGGCCGAAGATGCTGCCCAGCGCCCCGCCGGTGACGATGATCGGGCCCTCCGCTCCGAACGGCCCGCCGGTGCCGATCGAGATCGCGCTAGAGAGCGGCTTCAGGACGGCCAGCCGCGGCTCCATGCGGCTGCCCCGCAGAAGGATAGTTTCCATCGCCTCGGGGATCCCGTGGCCGCGGATGCGCTCGGATCCCAAGCGCGCCATCAGCCCGACGACCAAGCCGCCGATGACCGGCACGAGCACGCTGAGCGGGCCGAGCGGGGTGATGTCGGGCTGGGAGATGCGGGTGTTGAAGGTGCCGGTGTACGCGAGGTGGGTGATCAGGCCGATCAAGTCGAGCAGGCCGAGCGCGACGAGCGCGACGCAGACGCCGACCGCGAGCGCGAGCAGTCCCAGCCGCACGACATTGCGCGACACGTCGAAGTCCCCCAGCTCGCGCTCGGGCGCGTCCTTGGGCCGGTGATCGGGCTCGACGATCGCGTCGCTGGGGTATCGCTCCTGGAGAGGACCGGACACAGGCACATGAGTATATATCGGCCGCCGATACAGTCCTTTGAGGGCCCTTCTCGTTCTGCGGACCTTCAAGCCTCGTAACGGGTTATGCGGGTATATGAAGGGAAGGTCGTTGGTGGCTCGACGTCGAAGAAGATCGAGTAGATGGATCAGACATAGATTGATTGACAACGCAACTATCCAGGCGTATAATCCCGACTCCGAGTATCGGATTAGGAAGACGCACATGGCAGAGCAGACCAACAAGCCCATAAATCGCGGCGCGAGCGTCGACCCAAGCGAGATCTTCATCCCCGAGTCCGTGGACCAGCTACTGGCGCACTCGCGGCGCTACCCCTTGCTCAGGCCCGAGGAAGAGATCGAGCTCGCACAGGAGATCGAGCGCGGCGACCTGAGGGCCAAGGAAAAGCTGATCAATTCGAATCTGCGCTTGGTGGCCTCCAATGCGCGCCGCTACCAGAACCAGGGCCTGCCGCTCGCCGACCTCGTCCAGGAGGGCATGCTCGGCCTGATCAGGGCCTCCGAGAAGTTCGACTGGCGCAAGGGCTTTCGCTTCTCGACATACGCCACCCTGTGGATCAGGCAGGCGATCCAGCGCGGCCTGGAGAACTCAGGGAGGACCATCCGCCTTCCCGTGCACGTCGCCCAGCGCTCCCGCAAGGTCGGCCGTGTCGAGCGCGAGCTGTCGGTCAGGCTCGGTCGCGAGCCCACGCTCGAGGAGCTGGCGGCAGAGACGGGCCTCGAGATCGAGCAGGTCGAGGAGGTCCGCCACCAGCGCGCGGCGCTCGTCAGCCTCGACCAGCAGGTCGGCGACGACGGCGACACCGCTCTCGGCGATCTGCTGCCGTCTGACCAGGAGGCTCCGGAGGAAACCGCATGGGACAACGAGCGCGAGCGGATCGTCCACAGTGCAATCGCCAAGCTGCCCGACACGGAGCGTACCGTGCTGACATTGCGATTCGGCACCGGCCGCGAGGAGCCCCAGACGCTCACAGCGATCGGCAAGCGCCTCGGCTTCTCGGCAGAGCGGGCCTCTCAGCTGGAGCAGCGGGCGCTCAAGAAGCTGGCGGAGTCGCCGGAGCTTGCTGCCCTCCGAGAGGCTGCATAGACTTTCGCCCCATGTGGGAGAAGGTCGTCTCGCTCACGATCTCCTTAGGCGAAAAGATCCTCGCGCCGATCGAGCGGTTCATCGGCAAGCGCTCGCTCGTGGGCGATGCTGCGTTCTTCGACGATAAATGTTTCCCATGGATCGCCCACATCGAGGCGAACTGGACAGTGATCCGCGAGGAGCTCGAAGGCGTGCTCGCCGACCGGGAGGCGTTGCCGAACTTCCAGGACATCTCGAAGGACCAGATCGAGATCACCGACGACGACAGATGGAAGACGTACTTTCTCTACGGCTACGGCTTCCAGGCCAAGCTCGGTGTCGAGACCTGCCCGAAGACCGCGGCCCTGATGCGCGAGATACCGGGCATGACGACGGCGATGTTCTCGATCCTCTCCCCTCGCAAGCACATCCTCGACCATCGCGGCCCCTATAAGGGCGTGCTGCGCTACCACCTCGGCCTGATCGTGCCGCGCGAAGCCGAGCGGTGCAGGATCAGGGTCGGCGAGGACTTCCGCCACTGGGTGGCGGGCAAGAGCATGGTCTTCGATGACACCTTCAACCACGAGGTCTGGAACGACACCGACGAGACGAGGGTCGTCCTGTTCGTCGATGTCCTGCGCCCTCTCCCCTCCCCCTGGAATCAGCTCAACAGGCTGATCGTCAAGGCGATCGGCTACTCGCCGTTCGTGCTCGACGCCAAGCGAAACCAGGAGGCCTGGGAAAAGCGCTTTCGCGAGCGGCGCGCCCTGCTAAATGTTTGAAACATTTAGACCAGTACCCTGAAGCCATCTGTTGGCTTCTGCGTTCAGCGCCGTGAACTCGCCCGTCAGAATCAAGAGGCCCAGGACGATCATGACCGCACCGCCGATCCCGATGATGACGGGGAAATGGCGTTTGACGATCGCGAGCGCCGCCGTCATCCGCTCGAACGCGAGCGCGATCAGCAGAAACGGGATCGCAAGGCCCGCCGAATAGAACGCGAGCAGCATCGCGCCATGCGCGGCCGAGCTCGATACCGCAGCCTGCGTCAGGATCGCCCCGAGCGTGATGCTAGTACACGGCGTCCAAGCGATCGCGAACGCCGCACCCGCCACCAGCGGACCGCCCCGTCCAGCGAAGCGCAGCAGCGTCTGGGGATGCCACTCGCGGTTGAAGAACCCTACGAACGGCGTGGCCAAGAACACGACTCCCATCGCGACGATCAGCGCGCCGCCGGCCTTCTCGAGCGTTTCGCGGTGCGTGTTCAGCGACGAGCCGATCGCGGTCGCGCTGAGGCCGAGCAGGATGAAGATCAGCGAGAAGCTGGCGATGAACAGAAGGCTCGGCACCAGCACCCGCCGTGTGCCCGCGTGCTCTATCTCGGCGGGAGTCACCCCGATCACCGTCGAGAGGTAGCCGGGCACGAGCGGAAGCACACACGGCGAGAGGAACGACACGAGCCCCGCCGCGATCGCGATCGGGATGCCCACCCCTGTAGCCGTGTCGGAGCTGGACGCGGCGACGACGAAGATGGTGTGAGCGTCGATCACGGTGAGCTGAGCGCGACCTGGGAGGCGTACTCGGCGACCTCGCCCGTCTGCGAGGCCGTGACCTTCAACGAGCTGGCGAGCATTTCCCGCAACTCGGCCACTTCTCGCTCGAGCCGCTCCACACGATCGTGAAGCTCCCCCGATGGAGCACCCCCAATGTCCGGCGCCTGCGACAAGGACGCTCCACCCGCGCTCTCTTCGTGGGCATCCGTGTCGAGAAGATGGACGTAGCGCTCCTCCTTCTGGCCCGGCCGGCGCTCCAGCCGCTGCACCAGCCCCCGATCGATCAGTTCCTCCAACGCCTCGCCGATCTCGATCAGGCTCTCGAACGCGTGTATGCGATCGGTGCGCTGCTTGAGCTCTCCGGGCGTCTGCGCTCCGCGCAGCATCAGCACGCACATGACCGCTGACTCGGCGTCGCTCATCGGCAGCGCTTCGGCGAGCAGGTGCCGATACTTGGCGGCGCGGCTGGAATGGCCGCTCGCAAACCGTATGTAGCCCCGACGCCCCAGGCCTTTGATCGCCTCGCGCAGGATGTCCTCGTCGTACTGGACCACAGGATCCCGGTTGGTCGCCTGGTTGCACGCCAGGCGCAGCGAGTTGAGCGTCAGCGGGTACTGGTCGGGCGTAGTGCGCTGCTTCTCCAGCAGACACCCGAGCACGCGTATTTCCGGCACGGAGAGATCCATCGACTCTGATCTTATGACTCCTGACAGGCTCTTCGCCGCGCTCAGCCTACCGCTCAGCCAAGCGAGCGAGCAGCTTCGAGAGGCGTCCACCCTGCCAGGCGATCGGCGAGCTGCCGGCTTCCTCGACGACCAGCTCCGCATCGTCGATCGTTGCTGCGTAGCGCTGCGCGATCGCGAGCGGATGGCCCGGGTCGGCCTCGTCACGGCTGCCGACCACGACCGTCGGGACCTCCAGGCGCGCAAGCTCCTCCAAGCGCTCGAACGGACGTGAGCGAGGGACCGCTTCCAGCGCGTCTGCCACCGCGAGGGGATGCTCGTGGGCTGCCAAGCGCTGGCGCAGCACCTTCTCGACGGTCTCCCGCCAGCGCTCCGGCACAGCATCGAGATCGTTGGCTGCTAGGAAGCCCTCCGCTCCCCCATGCCTAAGACCCTGGGCGAGCCGGTCCCACACCTCGTAAGCATCCGGCCCCAGCGTGAGGTCCGGGTCGTACGCGGGCGTGATCAAGCCGAGACCGCTTACCCGCTCGGGGTGATCCAGCGCGAACCGCACCGCCGTATGGGCGCCCATCGAGGCGCCCGCGAGCTTCGCGCGGCCTACGCCGGCAGCGTCGAGCACATCGAGCAGGTCCTCGGCGAGCAGCCCGTACGTGTAGGCGGCGGGATCGGGTGCCGGGCTCGAGCGCCCATGGCCGCGCGCGTCGTAGGCGATCACGCAATGACTCGAGCGCTCCAGCACACGCGAGCCCATCACCACATACCGGCGCGTCGCGGTCAGGCCATGCAGCAGGACGATCGCCGTTCCCTCCCCTGCGATCTCCCCGTCGATCAACGTGCCGTCGCCGGTCGTGACGCTCAGCTGCACGCTCTGCTGGGACATGGGACCGCACCCTATATCGCGAGCTCGAGCTGCCCTGACGCCGCCGCCCTGCCCGTTGCTCCGGACCCCGATATAGCCGTGAGTCCGGCTACGCGCACCCCGAGCAAACGGACCGGCCGTGGCGGCGAGTAGCGCTCGAACAGATCCAGCGCGACCTCGGCGACCCGCTCTGGATCGTTCGTCGGCTCGGGCAGCGTGTGCGCGCGCGTGACGGTCGAGAAGTCGTCGAGGCGCACCTTGATGCCGATCGTGCGTCCCACGCGCCCATGGGCACGCAGGCTCGCGCACAGCGCCACCGCCATCTCGACGAGCTGGTCGCGCAGGCGCTGAGGGTCGGAGACGTCGTAGTCAAACGTGCGCTCGCGCGACTCGGAGACGACCTTGCGCTGCGAGCTCACTTCACCGTCATGCTCGAACCGCGCACGTCTACGCAGGTCGGATCCATGGTTGGGCCCGAACCGCTCCACGAGCAGTTGCTCCGACGCGTTTGCCACCTCGCCCAGCGTGCGCAACCCCAACTCGTTGAGCCGCGCAACAGTCTTCGGGCCGATGCCCGGCACGATCCCGGGTGGCGAATCGGCGAAGCGCTCACACGCCTGCTCGCGTGTGAGCACAACGAAGCCCCCAGGCTTCTCGGCGTCGGATGCGACCTTCGCGACGAGCTTGTTGGGGCCGACCCCGACCGAGCAGGACAGGCCCGTCCGCTCCTCGATCTCCTTGACGATGCGTCGCATCGCCGCCTTGGGCGAATGAAGCCCAGTGAGATCGACATAGGCCTCGTCGAGTCCGACGACCTCGACACGGTCGACGTGCGAACGCACGACATCCATCATGCGCCGCGAGACCTCGCGGTAGTGCGCTCCGTCGGGCGGCAAGAACACCGCTTGCGGACATAACCGTCGCGCACGCGCCGCAGGCATCGCCGAGCCGACCCCGAAGCGCCGCGCCTCATAACTCGCGGTCGTCACGACTGCGCGCGGGCCGCTGCCCGCGACCACGACCGGCAGCCCGCGCAGCTCGGGATGACGGAGCAGCTCGACCGAAACGAAGAACGCGTCGGCGTCGAGGTGCGCCACACATCGAGGGCTCTCAGCTACCGCGGCCCCCGCCTTGCTGCTCGGTGTAGACGATCAGCTCGTCTACTTCCAAACGACCGACCTTCAGCTCGCGCACATCCAGGCGCGCGACGGCCGCATCCTTGACGGCGAGCTTGCGGATCGCGAGCGCCGCCACCGCAACCGCTCCGAGAGCGCTCGCCCCGATAGCGCGCGAGCCGATCGCCATCGAGCCGATCGCAGTGCGCTCGAGCGCCACCCGGCGATGCCGCTTACGCTGCCTGCGAGCCCATACAGCCCATCGGACACACCGACGCATACCCGCTCACTCTAGCGAGTGCTCCACACGGTCCCCACCCCTTCAAACCCGAGCGCGTTCTTCGTCGCTTCGGTCAGGTCGAATTCGCGCCCGGCCACGTACGGCCCGCGGTCGATCACAGGCACGCGCACCGAGCGACTGCCGTAGCGCAGCGTCACGATCGTGCCGCACGGCAGTGTCTTGTTCGCGACGCCCATCGTCGAGTTCGTGAGATAGCCGCCACATGCGAGCCCTCCGCCGCCCCCGTACCACGAGGCGACGGTAGCCCGATAGGAGCTGAGCTGACCTATGAGACGATGCGTCGCAAGATCGCGGGGATCGCCCGCGAACAGGACGCGCACCCGCTCGGTGAGCAGACGGCGCGGGACGGAGCGCAACACAAACCGCCCGCGTGTGCCGGTATGGGCCCGAGCGATTGTGCGCCAGCCGCTCGATCCAAGCCGCTGCAGCACGACAAGGCGCCCCGTCAGCATCGGCCGCAGCGTTCCGGCCACGGTTGCTACTTGGCCGTCGAGCACGTCCAGGACGTCGCGACGGATCGTGAGCCTCGTGTGGACGCGCGCGAACACCGCGAGCGGACCGGCCGAGCTGCCAATCGCGACCGGCGATATGCCGGGCAACGGTCCCGCGGGGGTCCTTTGCACGGAGCCGGCGGGCGCGGGCGCGACGGCACTCGCCGCGAAGGCCACGGGGGCGCCGATCAAAGCGCAGGCGAACGAGAGCGCGATGAGCGCTCGGGGCTGGCGCAGCGCACGTGCGCGGCGGGCCCAAGATATGTGCGGCCTCAAGAGAGGTCCTCCTTGGTGGACCGCCTACGGGGTTAGCTGTCGGGCTCACGTCCAGCCGGGCGCGCACATCCACACGCGCGCCGGCCGGGCGTTACGGCCAAGCCAAGCGGCCGATTCGCCCCATCCGAGCCTCAAAGGCAGGCCCGGCAGTGGGTCCCCCGCTCGCCCTCATCCACGACGGCGACTCGGCGGGTAGAACAGTCGTCCATAAGGATCGGCGCCGCTTGAGATCGCCAGTGTGCGTGCGGTCACACTCCCGAACACAACTAAATAAGCCGCCCTATCCGAACTCGTCCTGTTATTTGGACTGAATGACGAGCCCTGAGAGAGGCATACGCGACCCGCGAGCGGCAGCCCGATTTCGAGGCGGCCGAATAGGATGGCGCGCGCCGTGTCCCAACAGCCGCCCTTCTCCAACTACGAGCACGAGATCTATGTCGCCGGGATGCTCGGGGGCCGCAAGCCGGCCAGATCGCTGGACTGGCGTGAGCTTGAGCGCGACGCCTACGCGATGCTTGCGAGAGGGCCGCGCGGGTACATCGAGGGTGGCGCGGGTCTATGGGAGACGATGCGCGCCAACCGCGACGCGTTCGACGAGTGGCGGATCGTGCCACGGATGCTCAGGGACGTCTCGGAGCGCACGCTGGAGCGCACGGTGCTTGGCACGCAGCTGGCCGCCCCGGTGCTGCTGGCGCCGATCGGCGTGCAGACCGTCGCGCACCCCGAAGGCGAGCTTGCAAGCGCGCGGGCCGCCGCCCAGGTGGGCGTGCCGCTGATCGCGAGCACCGCCGCCGCCCACACGATCGAGGAGATCGCGCAGGCCGCAGACGGACTGCCGTGCTGGTATCAGCTCTACTGGCCGCGCGACCGCGAGCTTGCGCGCAGCTTTATCGCGCGCGCCGAGAGCGCCGGCTACCGGGCGATCGTCGTGACGCTCGACACATGGCTGCTGGGCTGGCGCCCGGCCGACCTGACGGACGGCTTCCTGCCGTTTCTGCGCGGGGAGGGCAACGCCAACTACCTGCAGGACCCGGTCTTCCGCGCCGCGCTGCCCAAGCCGCCGGAGGAGGACCTGCCGACGGCCGTGGCGTACTGGGCCTGGCAGTTCTCAAACCCATCCGTCACCTGGGACGACATCTCTTTCCTGCGCGAGTGCACGCAGCTGCCGATTGTCCTGAAGGGCATCCAGTCGGCCGACGACGCGCGCTTGGCCGTCGAGCATGGCATCGAGGGGATGATCATCTCCAACCATGGCGGTCGCCAGGTCGACGGCGCGATCGGCTCGCTGCAAGCGCTGCCCGGCATCGCGCAAGCCGTCGGCGAGCGCTGCGAGGTGCTGTTCGACAGCGGCATCCGCTCGGGCGCGGACGCGCTCAAGGCACTCGCGCTCGGCGCTAGAGCAGTCTGCCTCGGGCGCCCCTACGTCTGGGGCCTCGCGCTCGGCGGAGAGTCGGGCGTCGTCGAGGTCCTGCGCTCCTTCCTCGCCGACCTGGACCTCAACATGGCGCTCTCGGGCCATGCCTCGATCGACGAGGTCGGCCTACACACGCTCATACACACTCGCTAGCGAGGCTTCCCAACCGCTCTGAGCTCAGACCGCGCCGCCGGCGCGGCGCGTCGGCGGCAGGAGCGCGCCGATGATCCAGAACAAAGGGATGAATATCCCAACGAGGAACATGATCCAGTGGCCCTTGCGGATCGAGATGATCCCGAGCGTTATCAGCAAGACGACGTAGATCACGCCGAGCAGGAAACCGCCCGTCGTCGACAAGGCCAGTGGAGGCATGCGCTGGGCTCCTTTGTGCGCGTTGGACTACAGCCTCCCGCGCGGCGGATCGCATCCCATCACCCCGAACGGATGAACTTGCCGGGTCGAAGGAGCGCTTGCGCAATTGACGACTGCGACCGCACCCGCGACAATCAGAGCATGCCCAACCCCGATCGCCTCTCGGGTCTCGACTCGGCTTTCCTACACATCGAGAATGCCGGTACCGCGCACATGCACGTCGGATCGGTGATGGTGTTCGAGGGCCAGGCACCCGAGTATGAGCAGCTCGTCGAACACATACTCGCGCGGCTGCACCTCGTGCCGCGCTATCGCCAGCGGCTGGCGTTCGTGCCGTTCGGCCAGGGCCGACCCGTCTGGATCGACGATCCCCATTTCAACCCGCGCTACCACATCCGTCACACGGCGCTTCCACGACCGGGCGACGAGGCGGAGCTCAAGCGGCTCGCGGGCCGCGTCTTCTCTCAGCGCCTGGATCGCTCCAAGCCCCTGTGGGAGATGTGGCTCGTGCAGCGCATGGCCCGCGATCGCTTCGCCGTCATCGCGAAGACCCACCACGCTCTCGTCGACGGGGTCTCCGGAGTGGACATCACGACAGTGCTGTTCGACACCGAGGCCGAGCCTGCGCACGCCACGCGCGTGCCGGCGCCGTGGGTGGCGCAACCGCTACCCGGCCGAGCCAAGCTGCTCGCCGATGCTTTGCTGGAGCGCTCGACCGTTCCCGGAGAGATGCTGCGTGGAGCGCGTGCGATGGCGCGCACGCCACGACGGGCGCTCGAGCGTGCGAAGGACGCGCTCATCGGCGTCGGCCAGACGACGCTTGCGGGCGTCAGCTCACCGGCACCGCACAGTCCCTTCAACGTGGACATCGGCCCACACCGCCGTTACACCTTCCTCGACGCGGAGCTCGCCCAGTTCAAGGAGATCAAGAACACCCTCGGTGGGACCCTCAACGACGTCGTGCTCGCCGCCGTCAGCCTGGCGCTCGGGCACCACATGCGCGCGCAGGGCTATGACACCGAGGGGCTCGTCCTGAAGGCGATGATTCCCGTTTCGGTGCGCGCCGACGCCGAGCGCGGCGCGCTCGGCAACCGCGTCGCCGCGATGTGGGCGCCGCTTCCCGTCGGAGTCGCCGACCCCGTCGAGTGCCTCGCGCAGGTGCGCCTGGAGATGGATGACCTCAAGCGCTCCGGTCAGGCCGTCGGTGCACAGGTTCTGACGAATCTCGCAGGCTTCGCGCCTCCCACGATCCTCGGCCAGGCGGCTCGCCTGCAAGCGCGTCAGCGCTTCTTCAACCTCGTCGTCACGAACGTCCCCGGCCCACAGTTTCCGCTGTACATGCTCGGGCGTCCTATGGTCGCGCTCTACCCTGTCGTGCCGCTCGCCCACCGCCTCGCGTTGGGGATCGCCGTGATGAGCTACAACGGCCGGCTCGGCTTCGGCCTGCTCGCAGACTACGACGCGATCCCCGAGCTCGAGACGATCGCGCATGAGCTCGAGCGCGCCATCGCTTCGCTCGCGACGGCCGCGGGCGCCGGCTCCGATCAAGGACGCTCCCGCGGGCGCAAGACGTCGGCGCGAGGCCCACGAGGAAGGTCTGCGGTCGGGGGCTAAGGCTGGCGCTCACGGCGTTATTTGATGGCTGAGCCGCGGCACAGCCTGACCCGGCGGGAGCTGGCTTCGCAGAGGCAAGCGGTCAAAGCCCGTGTTGGCAGAGGGCGGCGGCAACGGCGCTTGCGAGAGCCCCGGCTCGTTGACCGGCGTCATCGTTTGGGCCGCATCCCATGCAAGGGTGGCCCCCGTGCTCTGAGAGCTGCCCCTGCCGTAGATGCTCACGACGACGGGTCCCGTCGCGAGCGTGAGCGTCGCTCCATCCTGACTGGAGACGGCTCGCAGACCCCTGATCGCGATTGCCTGTGCTCCGGCTCCGTCGCTAGGAACGAAGCTGTTGTCGGGCGAAGTCACGACCTGGAGCGGCGTCACGCACGTGTACTGACCGCCGACGAGACAGTTGCCGTAGTCGATCGTCACCGCGCCACCCGGGTCTTCGCGGACACTCGAGGTTTCGAGCCCATCGAAGCGAAGACCCAGCCAGTAGACGGGGAAGCGGCTGTTCACGAGCACGTCCTCAAACGGCGCTGCGCCGATCGGCTCATCCTGGAGCGTGTCGCCGCAGGCGGAGAGCAATAACGCACACGCGAGCGCCGCCGCGATTGGAGCGCCGGCGGAGATCACGCGTGGTTGCGTCAGCCGTCGCATCTCGTCAGCCGGCATGACTGGCGTGGTGGTCGTGCAGGAAAGCGCATCGTCGACTCTCGTTAGTCATCCCCCGCATCCTCAGCCCCTGTACGCGTTTGTGATCGGCATCCTTCGATCGCGCCCGAATGCGCGCTCGGTGATCTTGATGCCGGGCGGCGCCTGGCGGCGCTTGTACTCGGCTAGATCGACAAGCCGCGTCGCGCGCTCCACCTCGGCGGCCGGCAGGCCTTCGGCGATCAGCTGCTCGCGACTGCGGTCGAGCTCGATGTAGCCGTGCAGGATGCGGTCGAGAACCTCGTACGGCGGCAGCGAGTCCTGATCGAGCTGTCCTTCCCTGAGCTCAGCCGACGGGGGACGTTCGATAATCGAGGTCGGGATCGGCGCCGGCACACGCCCTCCCGCTGCCCCCTCGCCGGTGTTGCGCCAGCGAGCAAGCCTGTACACGAGCGTCTTGGGGACGTCCTTGATGACCGCAAAGCCGCCAGCGAGATCACCGTAGAGCGTCGTGTAGCCGACGGCCATCTCCGACTTGTTGCCGGTCGTGAGCACGATCCAGCCGAACTTGTTCGAGAGGGCCATCAGCAGGTTGCCACGTATGCGCGCCTGCAGATTCTCCTCGGTCAGGTCGGCTTTTATCCCATCGAAGTCGCCGCTCAGCGTATCGGCGTACGCGCCCATAACCGCCTCGATCGCGAGCTCATGGACACGAACGTCCAGCGCCCGCGCGAGCGCGCCCGCGTCTGCTTGGGTTCCGGTGGAGGAGTAGCGCGAAGGCATGATCGCCACGTTGACGCGACCCGCGCCCAGAGCGTCGACGGCCAGGCAGGCCACCAGCGCCGAGTCGATCCCCCCGGAAAGCCCGAGTATGACCTGCTCGAAACCGTTCTTCTCGACGTAGTCGCGCAATCCGAGCAGCAGAGCGCAATAAACCTCATGCTCCACCGAGGCGATGGGCCGGCGCACAGACCCCGACACGGCTGTGGCGGGCATAAGCGACGAGCCCGGCGTGGCCGTTGGGATCGGCCGCGCGATCGCCCGCTTCTTGCGTGGCGCCGCCGGAGTGGAGGGCGCCAAGTCGAGGTTACATACGAGCAATTCTTCCTCGAACTGCGCCGCCCTAGCAACCGTCTCGCCGTCGCGATCGAGCACGAAAGAGTGCCCGTCGAAGACCAGCTCGTCCTGGCCACCGACCATCGCGCAGAAAGCGATCCAGGCTCCGGTCTCACGGGCGCGCTGCGCGAACAGGCGCTCGCGCTCAAGGCCCTTGCCCGCGTGATAAGGCGACGCTGAAATGTTCGCGATCAAGCCGGCGCCCCTCGCGGCCTCTTCGCTCCCCGGTGCGCCCGAGACCCACAGGTCCTCGCACACCGTCAGCCCGACCAGCTGCCCTGCGACATCGATCGCCACGCCCGCCGGGTCACCTGACTTGAAGTAGCGCTGCTCGTCAAACACTCCGTAGTTGGGCAGGTGGACCTTGCGGTAGATGCAATCGACCCGTCCGTCGCGCAGCACGGCCGCGGAGTTGTGCACCACGGTCGCGATCGGGCCGGGTGAGCCCGGCGCCGGCGACCGCAGCGCCCCCGGGATGCGCTCAGGAAAACCGACGACGGCGACGATTCCCTTCACCCCGCCGGCCAGCTCCTCCAGCGCCGCGCCCGTATCGGAGAGGAAGTGCTCGCGCATGAGCAGGTCCTCGGGCGGATAGCCGGTCAGCGCGAGCTCTGGAAACAGGACGAGATCGGCCCCCGCCTCGATCGCCGTCTCGATCCCCGCGCGGATACGAGCGGCGTTGCCGGTTAGGTCACCGACGGTCGCGTTCATCTGGCAGAGAGCGAGGCGCATGGCACCAGTATCGCCCGAGCGCGTGCGCCGTGATCAGCCGCGCATCGGCCGCACGGCGATCGTCATGCGCGTCACCGCGCACAGGCGGTCCTCGTCGTCTGTGAAGCGCACGTCCCACAGCCACGTCGTACGTCCCCTGTGCAGACGCGTCGCGTGCCCGCGGACGGCCCCTTCGGTTATCGGCCGCAAGAAGCTCGTGCTGTTGGACATTCCCATCGCGACCATCCCATCTCCCAGCACCGCCAGGCCTGTGGCGATCGAGGCCATCGACTCAGCCAGTGAGGCGTATACGCCTCCGTGCACGAGGCCGGCCGGCTGCTTGAGCTCGTCGCGCACGCTCACCCGCGCGTGCACCTCAGTCTCTGACATCTCGAGCAGCTCCAAGCCGTAGAGACGGTCGAAGCCGTGGAGCGCATCGTTGATCTGCTCGGCAGTCGGCGTGGCCATCGCGCGGCCACGATAGCCTACGCTCAGGCCATCGGCCTTCTCGATTATGCCGCAGCTGGATCGCCTCCCACCCGACCAACGCGCCGTGCTTTCGTTGGTGCTCGAGCAGGGCAAGAGCTATGGCGAGGTTGCTGAGCTGCTCGGCCTCTCAGAGCACGCCGTGCGCGAGTGGGCGCATGCCGCGCTCGACGCGCTCGCCACCGCGGGAGCAGCCATCCCGGATCGAAACGGCGCCACGAAGGCCGCAACCGTTGCTCGGACGACGCCCCCCACGTTCGAGGCGGCCGCCCCCATACTCGACGCGCCGTCAACACCGCCGCGGCCTGTGATGACTGCGACAGCCGATGAGCTGCCCGTCTCGACGACGCACGCTCCAGCCGATGAGCCATCCACCCCGGCGATGACCGCGACGGCCGATCAGCCATTGCCGCCTGCACGTGAAGCCCAGCGCCCAGCAGCGCCCCGCGACCGAACACCCGAGGTGATGTCGCGCGGCTCGCGTCTAAAGGGTGCACTTCTGCTCGCGGTGATCGCTCTCGCCGTCGTCATAGCCGTCATCGTGATCTCGGGCGGCGGCGGCAAAAGCTCGGCGCCCACCACATCCTCATCCACAAGCGGCTCCAAATCCGGAGCCACCTCCACTCCCGGCTCGACGGGCGCCTCCACCGCAGCGGCCGGCACGCCGACGGTCGACAAGCGCCTGACGCTCACATCGACCGAACCAGGCTCGAAAGCGAGCGGTGTGGGCTTCGTGCTCTCAGAGGGCTCCCACCGCGCCTTCTATGTGGCGGCCCAGAGCCTGCCCCCGTCGTCGGGCTTCTTCTATGCGGTGTGGCTGTACGACTCGCCCTCAAAGGCCGCTCCGCTTGGTCGCGCGCCGACCGTCGGGTCTGACGGGCGCATGGAAGGCGGCGGGCCACTGCCGTCGAACGCAAGCGGCTACAGCAAGCTGATCGTCACCCGCGAGACGAGCACGCGTCCTTTGCGGCCTGGACCGATCGTGCTGAGCGGTCACTTCGCACTGCACTGATCGTCAAGGAAGCAACTTTCCTGGGTTCATGATCCCCTGAGGGTCTAGCTGCCGCTTCAGCGCCCGCAGGGCATCGATTCCGCCCTCGCCGATCTCGCGTTCCAGCCACGGCACGTGGTCGCGCCCGACCGCGTGGTGGTGGGTGATCGTCCCTCCCCCATCTACGATCGCCCGGCTCGCCGCGGCCTTGACCGCCTGCCATTGGTCGATCTCCTTGCCTGTGCTCGCGGGCGCGAGAAACGTGAAGTACAGCGAAGCGCCTGTCTCGTAGAGATGGGAGATGTGGCAGCCCACCACGCCGGGCGTGCCGCACGTCCGCAGCGAAGCCTCGATCGCGTCCGTGACCTTTTGATGCAACGCCATCAGATTGCCCCACCGCGTCGCCGTCTCGAGCGTCTCGACGATCGCCCCGTGCGTGATCAGCTCGTCGCGCAGATACGGCGCCTGGAAGCGCGATCGCAGCCATGCGCGCCCCGGCGAGGCGCCCACGAGCAGGCCGCCATGCCCTCGCACAATCCGACGCGCGCGCGAACGTCGCGTGCTCGCGTCGCGCTCCTCACCCTCGAAGCCGAGAATCGCAAGAGCACCCTCGCCGTAGCCGCGGGCGCCAATGTAGGCGCGTCCGAGCCGGGTCTTGACCCCTTCCGCGCCGGCGAGCATCAGCGAAATGCGCGTCTCGTTCTCGTCCGAGAGCCGAGCGACGTCGGGCGTGGTGTGGCTCTGTGCCATCTCGCGCAGCGCCTGCGCCCCCTGCTCGAGGCCCTCGAAGAAGGCGCCTTCGTAGATCCGAACGTCAGGCGCCGGGCGCACACGCAGGGAAAGCTCGTCGATCACCCCGAGCGTCCCCTCCGAGCCGACGATCAGCTCGCGAAGATTGGGGCCGGCGGCGCTCGCGGGGTGAGCGGGCAGCTCGATTCGGCCTGCGGGCGCGGTCAGCGAAAGACCGAGCACGAGCTCGTCGAAGCGACCGTAACCGGTCGAGGCCTGCCCCGCCGAGCGCGTCGCGGCGCAGCCGCCGAGCGACACGTACTCGAACGACTGAGGGAAGTGGCCGAGCGTCAAGCCCTCGCGGGCGAGCCAGCGCTCGAGCTCCCGGGCCCGCATGCCACTCTGGACCTTGACGATCGACGATTCGCGGTCGAGGTCGAGCACGGATGCCAGCTCGCTCATGTCGAGCGCGAGCACACCCTTATGTGGGCCTCTCATCGGTGCGACTCCGCCAACGACGCTCGTGCCACCGCCAAAAGGCACGATCGCGAGCGAATGCTGCGCGCACGCATCGAGCACGGCGACCAACTGCTCACGCGACGATGGATACGCCACGGCGTCCGGCGCCCCATCCGGCGTGCCGGCGCGTAGGCGCACGAGATCCGGGTAGCCCTTGCCAGCGGCGTGCGTCACGCGCTCGGCCTGGTCATCGCGCACGCCGTCCGCTCCGACGATCTCGCGCAGAGCTGCTAGAGCACGATCAGGGATCGCCGACGATTCGAGCCGCACGCCGGCAAGCGCGACGGGCGGCCTTGGCTCGCTCACGATGCCGAGCGTCTCACGCAGAAGGGTCAGCGCCCCGGGAGAGAGCACCGGCGCACGTTCAGGATCGCCCCACCCCCACCAGCGCATGCGCTCAGCGGGCATGTGCTCAGCGGACGATCTTGCGCAGATCTCGAACCAGTAGGAGGTGCTTCAGATGGGTCGTCACGGTCGCAAGGTTCTCGAGCGCTTCGACCGCCTCCTTGCGCCGTTGGGGATTGCGTGAGCGCAGCGCCGGCGCGAGGATCTGCTGCAACAGGTTGGCCTCGCGGTCGGCCGAGGAGCGGAACACTCTCAGGTTGCGTCCCCCCACGCCGTAGCGGGCCAGCTCTGAGACGGCTCCGACGATCTCGCGCTCGGTCTCCTCGTAATAGCGCACGCCGCCGCGCATCTCGCCCTTTACGACCCCATACTCTTCGAGCTCGCGTACGAGCTTTGCCTCGGCGCCGGTCTCTTCGAGCACGTCCTGCAACGAGTAGAGCGCGCCGGCCTGCTGGCTGACGCTCACGCTCCCCCGCCAAGCACGCTTGCCTTCGCGCGCGGGGCGGGGGACCTCGGCGTCGCCTGCGCGGCCGGCGGCGAGCTCCTGACGGATGACGCGCAGCGGCAAAAACTCGTCGCGCTGCATTCTGAGAATCGTGCGCAACCGCGCTACATCGCTCTGCGAGTAGAGCCGGTAGCCGCCCGGCGTGCGTCGCGGCGAGAGCAGCTTCTGATCCTCCAAGTAGCGGATCTTCGAGATCGAGATGTCCGGGAACTCCTGGACGAGCGCCTTGCAGACAGCGCCGATCGTCAGCGATTTGCGCGGCGGCGAGCTCGCGAGCGCATCCGGCAACGTCTCGTCATCGAGCTTACGCTCGAGCGGGACCTGCGGAGCTTGTTGAGTTGAGGCCATCAGCGCGCGTGATAGGTGAGCTTGTACTTGCCGATCTGCACCTCGTCACCCTCCTCCAGGCGGCGCGACTCGATTCGCGCGCGGTTTACGTACGTGCCGTTCAGCGACCCGCAGTCATCCAGGAACCATCCGTCGCCGCGATGGACGAGCAGAGCGTGATCGCGCGAGACCGTGACGTCGTCGAGGAACACGTCGGCGTCAGGCCGGCGACCGATTGTCATGCGCTCGCGATCGACCGGAAAGCTCTCGCCGGCACGCCCGCCGCCGGCTCTGATCACAAGCGCGGGCCCGTGCGCTGTGACCTCGCCCATCTCGACGGGCACGATGTCTCCTGCCTCGTCGATTCGATAGGTCGCCGTGACCGCCTCGCCGGTCGCTCCCTCAGCGCGGGCCAGCAGAGCGCCGCAGCGCTGACAGTAGTTGGCGCCCTCCTCGCCCACGAACCCGCACTCCTGGCAGTGAACGGCCATCTCCGTGGCTCCTATTCGGCGCCAGACGATGTCTCGTCTCGGTGGCCCGCAAGGATCTCTGTGAGTCGCGTCACGTCATCGCCGGAGATCGCCGCCTCACCGCTCTGGTGCTTGTTGCGCAAACGACTCACCAGCTCGGCTCGCAGGATGTCGATCTTGCCGTGCAAGATGCGCCGCTCATAGGAGATTTTCATCTCCTCCTCGGTGAGCTGCTGGATGAGGCCCTTCAGCTCGCTGTCGCTCATCGAGCCAAGGTCCGGGAAGGTGTCCATCGCGAACTGCCTCCTATTGCGCAAGGATGCTCTGCTGTATGGCTACCGCTCCAAGTATAGCCCAGAAGCTGAGGTTGAGCTTGAGCTTTGGTCCGGGCCCGCGTCGCGCAGGGCAACCGGACGACACCGGTCGGCCTATGCTCGCCCGCAGTATTGCCGTCGCTGCGCTCCTCGCCCTCGTTGTGGCCGGCGGGATCGCGCGAGCGAACGCGATCGGCGGCAACGCGCGTGTCTCCGCCGATGAGGAGGGGTACGTCGCCAACGCTAATCGCATCCTCGCGGGACGTCCATATGCGACGTTCAAGTGGCCGCCCGCCACCTCGATCGCATTTGCGCTCGCCACCGGCCTCGCGGGCCACAGCTCGCTGCGCCTGCACGCGCACTCCCACGGGCCCGCCCAGATCGCCCAGCTTGCGATCGGGATCGCCACGCTGGCGCTCGTCGCCGTACTCGCCTGGATGGGGGCCGGCATGTGGGCCGCGCTGCTGGCGGTTGCGCTCGCCGCCAGCTACATGCCGTTGATCGTCTCCACGCGCACCTTCTTATCGGAGCCGCTCGGCGGACTCGTGTTGTTGGCGGCCATCGCGGCGGCGGCTTTCGCGCACAGGCGCATGAGGAAGCGCGGGGCCGACTGGTCCCTTGGGCTTGCCGGGGCGATCGGGGGACTGGCGTGCCTCACGCGTGGAGACCTGCTCGTCGCAATGGGCGTGATCGCGCTGGCGCTGGCGCTGGCGGGCCGCCCGGGGCTGCGGGTGGGACTCACTCGCGCCGGTGTCTATCTCGCGGCGCTCACGCTGGTCCTCTCCCCCTGGCTCGCCTACGCCTCCTCCCGGGAAGGCCGCTTCGTGCCGATCACGACTGCAGGCCCGGACGCCTTCTTCGTCGGCAGCTACTTGCCTGGCAAAGGCCTGCTCGTACCGACCGAGGAGGCGCTCGCCCCGGCTGTATGCCGCCGTTTCCCGTCCGATTGCGGCCCCTACTGGCAACGCAGCTCGGCTCCTCTGTTCGCGCTCATCCGGGCACGCGACCCCGGCGCCTCCGAGAACACCGCTGTCACCAAGGCCGACCTCGAAAACGTCGGCAACTACGCGTTCGGTCACCCATTCGCCTTCGCGTCGATGCTGTGGGGCAAGCTCTGGGGCATGTGGACCAACGTCTGGAGCGGCGGCAACGGCACCCATCGAGCCGACACGAGCGAGACCCAGCACATCATCTACGTAGCGCTCGCATGGCTCGGCCTGCTCGCCGGGATCGTGGCGACGCGCATGTGGCTCTTGAAGGTCAGCGCCGGAGTACTGCTCAGCATCGCGGCACTCGCAACCCTGTTCAACGACCAGCCTCGCTACAACGTCAGCCTGATGCCGCTGCTGCTGCTCGCCGGCTCGATCGGAGCGTGGTCGGCCGGGCAGCGACTTCTCGCTACGTCGCGTGCGCGTCGCGCACCTGCGCAAGACCAGAGCGCACATACAGCGCACTAGCCACCAGCGCTAGCACGAGGCCGATGTAGAGGAACGCTTCTGCCAGCGCGCCGAGACCCGTCATCGCGAAGAACAGCGCTCCCATGACGGGCGCCACCGATATGCGCCCCGGCCAGTTGATGCGAAGCTCGACGCCCCGTGACAGGCCGTAGCGCGCAAGCACGATCATCGACAGCTCGCGTAGCGCGAGCACCGCAAGCGCCCAGCGAGGCAGCAGCGCGAAGTCCCAGCACACGACGACCCCGCTGAGCACGAGCAGGCGATCGACGATCGGGTCCATGAGCGCACCCAGGCGGCTGTACTGCCCGCTCGCGCGCGCCGCCAGCCCGTCGAGATAGTCCCCGAAGCCGATGATCGCAAACAGGGTGGCCGACAGCGCATCGACCCCGTCGGTGCTCGACAGCGCAACGACGATGAACACCGGGATCAGCACGAGCCGCGCGAAGCCGATCGCGTTGGGGAGCGTCCAGGGCCGCAGCGGCTCACCCGCGAGTGTCTGCGGCGGTGGCGGACCTGAGCGGTCGAAGCCCAGCAGCCGGGCGGCTCTCAGCCTGCGCACAGCTCCTCGATCGCGCGCTTCAGCGCTTGCGGCTCTGAGTCGAGCGCCACACCCGGCGCCTGCAGGCGGTCACGGCGGATCTGGACCTCCGCCTCGCCAGACTCGACGCTCTTACGCCCAACCGTCAAGCGCAGGGGACAGCCAAGCAGCTCCGCGTCGGCGAACTTCTCTCCTGCACCGGCCTCGCGGTCGTCGTACAGCACGTCCACGCCGGCCTCGATGAGCTTCGCGTACAACGCCTCGGCCGCATCGCGCTCGGGCGTTCCGGGTCTGCCTATCGCAACGAGGTGTACGGCAAACGGAGCCAGCGCCGGCGGCCAGGAGATCCCGTGCTCGTCGGCGAACTGCTCGACGGCGGCCGCGACGACACGTGCCGGGCCAATCCCGTATGAGCCCATCCAGATCGGCAGCTCGCTGCCGTGCTCGTCCAGGTATGTCGCGCCGAGCGGCTCGGAGTAGCGCGTGCCGAGCTTGAAGATGTTGCCGATCTCGATCGCGGGCTCGAGCGTCAGCGCCTGACCGTCGCGCGTCCAGGTCTCCTGCGCCGTGCCCTCACCAAGGTGCCGCACATGTGGATCGTGGCGCGCCACCTCGACGTTGGCGGCGTACCCGTCTCCCAGCGCGACCCGATCCTCGCCGGCCGGGCAGGGGGCCATGTACTCGTGGGCCCCCAGACCGCCCATCATGCCCACGTCGGACTCCACGCGATAGAAGCGCAGCCCAGTGCGCTCCATGATGCGGTCGTAGGCGCCCACGTGCAGCGCGTAGCGCTCCTCCAGACCCGCCTGGTCGCGATCGAAGCTGTAGGAGTCCTTCATCACGAACTCCCTGGTTCGCAGCACGCCCGCGCGCGGGCGTGGCTCGTCGCGCTCCTTGACCTGGAAGTGGTAGAGAATCAGCGGCAGGTCCCTGTAGGAGTCGATCGTCTGGGCGGCATGGAACGTGACCGCCTCCTCGTGGGTCATCGCCAGGACGAGGTCGGCGCCTTTGCGGTCGTGCAGCTTGAACAGCTC
The DNA here is from genome assembly GCA_027306855.1 of Solirubrobacterales bacterium. Classification (GTDB taxonomy): domain Bacteria; phylum Actinomycetota; class Thermoleophilia; order Solirubrobacterales; family Solirubrobacteraceae; genus Palsa-744. Next base: position 20,977 of record DAHUYZ010000014.1, read on the forward strand.
CTCGATATCGAGGCGCCCAGTCTTGCGCCACGGCTCGGCGGGCTGCAGCACCGGCATCAGCATCTCGCGCCCGCCGATCGCATCTATCTCTTCGCGGACGATCCGCACCACCCGCTGGTGTACGCGCCAGCCGGCGGGCAGCCAGGTCCACATGCCGGCGCCCATCTGGCGTATCAGCCCGGCGCGCACCATCAGCTTGTGCGAGATCGCCTCCGCGTCGGCGGGGGCCTGCTTCTCGGTGGGCAGCAAGTACTCGGTGAGCCGCGTCATAGCCGAGCGCATCCTATTTGGGGATAGCGTGCGCGCGCGGAGCGCGCTGCGGCACGGGCGTTTCCTCGGCAGGACGTGGCACGGCGTCGGCGCGCTATGAATAGGGGTCCGAACAGGGTCCAAATCCGTCCACTCGACAAGGAGCTCCGATGGCCTATTCAGTTCCGCCACTCCCCTACGCGTACGACGCGCTGGAGCCGCACATCGACAAGCTGACGATGGAAATCCATCACGACAAGCACCATCAGGCCTATGTCGAGAAGGTCAACGCCGCGCTGGCAGGCACGCCGCTCGAGAACGCGACGATCGAGGACGTCCTGCGCGACCTCAGCCAGATCCCGGAGGACAAGCGCACGGCGGTGCGCAACAACGGCGGCGGGCACTACAACCACACGCTCTTCTGGGAGTCGATGTCGCCGAACGGCGGTGGCGAGCCGGACGGTGCGCTTGCCGACGCGATCGCCTCCACGTTCGGGTCGCTCGCCGACTTCCAGGCAAAGATGAAGGAAGCGGGCGTCAACCAGTTCGGCTCGGGCTGGTCCTGGCTCGTGCACGACGGCTCCGGGCTTGCCGTCGTCGGCACCCCCAACCAGGACAACCCGATCTCAGACGGCAAGACGCCGCTGCTCGGCGTGGACGTGTGGGAGCACGCCTACTACCTGCGCTACCAGAACCGCCGCCCCGACTATCTCGACGCGTGGTGGAACACGGTCGACTGGGGCAAGGTCGCGGAGCGGTTCAGCGCTGTCGCGTAAACCGCCGACCTGAGACGGGAGAGGCGGCCTCGTCGATGGCGGGGCCGTCCCCGTTCGCAGGGCCCTTCGACTCGAGCATCGACTCCAGAACAGCGTCCGCCTCGGATTCCTGAACGGCAGTAGCTGCCTCCAGCGCGGCCAGTTTCTCCGGCGTCATCGCGTCCGCATCCTCGTTGGCGGCGAGCCACTCCCTCGCCTCGGCCGCTTCGCGCTCATCAAGCGTCACGGTCTTCCCAGCCGCGTAGTACTTGTCGATCTCCTTGAACAGCTCATCAACGAGCTCGTGCGTGGGCACCTTCTTGAGGGGCTCGCCCTTGGAGTAGATCATCCCCATGTCCTTGGCGCCTGTGATCCCGAAGTCGGCGTGTCTGGCCTCACCGATCCCGTTGACCGCGCAACCGAGCACCGAAACCTCGATCGGGTCCCCATACGCTTCGAGGCGCTTCTCGACTTCAGCGACGACCCTGTCCATGTCGAACTGCAGGCGCCCGCACGTGGGACAGGCGATCAGCACCGGTCCCTTCTCGCGCAGCTTCAGCGCCTTGAGGATCTCCCACGCGACCTTGACCTCCTCCTCGGCGTGGAACGTGGACAGCGAGATCCTGATCGTGTCGCCGATGCCGTCCGCCAGCAGCGTTCCCAAGCCGACCGCCGACTTCAGCGAGCCCGACCACTTCGTGCCCGCCTCGGTGATACCGAGATGCAGCGGATAGGGGATCTTCTCGGACAGCAGCCTGTTAGAGGCGATCGTGTTGGGCACAGAAGTCGACTTCATCGAAACCTTGAAGTTCTGGAAATCAAGGCGCTCCATCAGCTCAACCGTCTCGACGGCCGCGGTCACGAGCGCGTCCACCGGACTCTCGAACTCCAGGTCGCGCAGGTGCTTGGGCAGCGAGCCGCTGTTGACGCCGACGCGCAGCGGCGTGCCGTGACGCTTGGCGAGCGCCGTCACCTCCGCCACCTTCTCGGGGCCGCCGATGTTGCCCGGGTTGATCCTCACGCAGTGGGCGCCCGCTTCAATCGCCTTCAGAGCGAGCGTGTGGTTGAAGTGGATGTCCGCAATCACCGGGATCGGCGACTGCGCCACGATCTCCTTCAGCGCGTGGGAGTCCTGCTCGCGAGGCACCGCCACGCGCACGATGTCCGCGCCCGCCTCGGCGACCTTGCGAATCTGCTCCATAGTCGCCGAGAGGTTGGCCGTCTCGGTCTTCGTCATCGTCTGCACCGCTACGGGTGCGCCGCCGCCGATCGGGATGGGGCCGACGTAAATCTGGCGCTCAGAGGCCATAGGGTGATTCTACGATGAGCGTCTCTTGCGACGTGTACGGCACGGCATGGCTCCATGCGGCTACGCGGGCGCCGGCTGCGAGCCGGTCCAGATGACTCGCAGCGGCCTGCCGTCACACGCCACGGTCACACGATAGGCGCGAAGCGTTGTGTCGCGCGCGCTCGCGTAGCGTCCCGGCAACAGGCTAACCGCGATCGGACGCGAGAAGGCAACGGCAAAGGGCCCCTGCGAGATTCGGTCCTCCTCCCGCCGAAGCGGCCCTGTCGAGGGCAGCCACTCGGTGAAGCGCAGGCTGTGGCGGCGCGGACAGGTGCTCGTCAGTTGCGCTCCCGATCCACGAGCCGACCAGGCCCAGCGAGCGCGCACCGCGCGCGTTCCGGGACGCCATGCGCCCTGCACCACTATGCCCGCGGGCGTGATGGTCGCCGATTGGGTTTCGGGCTGCGAGGCTCGATGGCCGCTCAGCAGCAGGGGCCCGGCCTGGGGCGTTACCCCGTGCGACTCGGGGAGCGGCATGGCGGCAAGCAATGAGTCCCATGTCCCTGCCCTGTTGAGCCGGAGCGCTCGCAGAAGACCCCATCCGGTACGCGGGTCTGTGCCGAAGCGGCGAACGCTCACTCCGAGCCACACATCGCCGCGCCGCAGCGTCAGCAGGCCGGTGCGGCGGACATCGCTCGTCCAGGCGCCCCGTTGCGCGGAAGGGAGCGGGCCTATCGGACCGCGCGCCGTCGCCGTCGCTTCGCGAGCCAATTCGATCCACACGAGCGCAAGCGACGCCATTCCGATCGGACCGTAGTAGAAGTCGACTCCAGAGGACCCGTGCACGCCGGTGAGCGCACGCGGTCTCAGGCCCGGAGCGCCCAGACGCTCGCGTAGCGCGGTGAGGTCGATCGCCGCAAGCCCCCGCAGCCGTGACGCGAGCTCAGGCTGACTCGCTTGAACGAGCGTACTGCCCTGCAACGCTGCATAGAAGGAGGCCGCCAGCGACCACACGACGTCCTGTCCGCGACCCATCCACGAGATCTCGCCGTTGGGCGCGGTCATGCCCAGCAGCTCCCAGAGCGCGTCCATCTCCAGCCGGCGCATACCGGCGGGGGCGCGCGCGCCCGCGAGGTAGGAGGCTCGTGTCAGCATCGCCGTGCACAGCGCTTGGTAGGCAAGCGGATACACCGACGGGTCGCTCAGCGCCGCGGCCTCCCGCCTGCCGACGCCTGGCACGCTGACGGTCGCGGTCTCGCTGGTCGAGCGCGGCAACGTGTGCGCCATCCAGCCCAGCGTGCGCTGCGCCAGATGAGGCTCAGCCAAGCGAGCAGCCCGGTCTGTGGTGCCGAGATGGGTCTGCGCGAGCTCGAGGTTCAGGAGCTCGCCGGCGAGCACATAGTTGTTGAAGCAGCCCTTGCGCTGAAAGCAGAAGTCGGCGACGCCGGACGCGTGCAGATGGCCGAGGTCTTCGAGTTCGCTCTGGAGCGGCGCGTAGTCGCCCAGCAACGTTTCGAGATGGTCGTCGAACACCATCGCAAGAGGCCACTTGGGCAGGACCTGGGTCAGCTCCGTGCCGAGCGCCAGGCTGCGTGAGGCGGCCTCGATACGTGCCTGTGCTTCTTGGCCGCTCAGGCGGCTGGCCTGCCGCAGCGCGACCCACACGACGCGAGTCAGCCCGCTGCCGCCTATGCGTCCTCGCCATGGGTCCTGGAAGCTTCCGTCGGGCAGCTGCGTCGTAAGCAGCTCCTCGAGAGCCGGCAGCGCGACTTCGTCGATCTGGCGTGGTTCGACCACCGTCGCGTGCCCGGCCGGCCCTTCCAGTGGTCCCCCGGCGGCGTTCGACAGCGGTGCGCCGACAAGTAGAGCCGACGCGCTCAGCATGCTTGCCACCGCGCGTTGGATCGACCGAGCGCTCATCGGCGCATCACGATAGGGGTCATCGGGGTCGTAAGCTCCGCCTTCGTGGTCAGCGCCTCAACAGATGTCTACGGCACGGCCCGCGGCCCGATCGCGAGACTCGCCTCACCGCTGGCGGCACGGGCGCGGGTGCGCCGCCATCGGCGGTTCTTCGGGGGTCTGCAACTGCCGGTGGGAACACGCGTGCTCGACGTCGGTTGCGGGAGCATCGGCCTGCGTGCGCTCGAGCCCGACCTGGACATCACAGGCGTCGATCTGATCGAGCGCCCGGACTACCCGGGTCCGTTCGTCCGTGCAGACGCCGCCGCAAGCCTGCCGTTCGCCGACGGGGAATTCGATCTCGTGTACTGCTCGAGCGTGATAGAGCACGTCTCGCGCGACCGTCGGGCGGCGTTCGCCCAGGAGCTGCGGCGCGTCGGGCGCGGCTGGTTCGTCCAGACTCCCGCCTTCTCGTTTCCGATCGAGCCACACTCGCTGCTGCCCTTCGCGCACTGGCTGCCGCCCCGACTGCGCAGGATCTACTGGCGTCTCGGCGCAGCCCGCGGATGGGAGGACATCCGGCTGTTGCGTCGCGGCGAGCTCGAAGCCCTTTTCGGCCCGGCGCTGCCCGAGCGGATCGGCCCGCTGGTCAAGAGCTGGGTGTCTGTGAGGCCGTCGTCTACCCCGTGAGCCGACTGATGTCGTTGCTGATGCCGTTGATCACGAGGAACGCGAGCAGCACGATCCCGACCGAGGAAAAGCGCCACATGGCCGCGACCGAGACGCGCTTGCCACGGACCTTCTCGGCTACGGACCAGAGGACATGCCCTCCGTCTAGCGGCAGGAACGGGAACAGGTTGATCACGCCGAGCACGAGCGAAACGAACCCGACGACGACCATCGCCCGGCCGGCGCCAGACGCCACGGCCTGCTGTGTCACCTCGGTGATGCCGACGATACTGCGCAGTTCCCCGCGCGTTTTTGAGCTCGTCAGCGCTTTCGCGAGACCCGTCATCGTCTCTTCGGTCGTCGCCCACATCGTGTGCAGCGACCCTCCGGCGGCGGACAGCAGCCCCATACCGCGAGGTGTCGCGCCGAACGCGAACCCAAGCAGCATGCGGCCGGCGCCGGCGTTGTAGCGGGGCGTTGCCGTCAGGTTGAGCTCGCGGCCGCCCCTGATCACGGTCAACGTCACGGGAGTTGCGGCGCTGCAACCATCGACCGGAGCGCCGGCGCACGCATGCGACTCGATCGCGGTGCGCGCCCCTTCGACCGTCGTGCGACGCCCATCCACGGCGAGAATGCGGTCGCCCACGTGCAATACCCGCGCGGCGGGCGTGCCCGTTTCTACGTACCCGATCGACGTCGTCGCTTTGAGCGCTTTCAGACCGGGGTTGAGGTTGCTCATCGTCGTCACGCCGTCGAGGCTCCCCGACAGCAGGACCGCCGTGAACAGGACGAACGCGATCAGCAGGTTCACGCCGGGCCCTGCGAGGATCACGACAATCCGCTTCCAGGGGACCTGCATGTAGTACGCCCGGACGGCGATGCGCAGGTCGGTGTTCCGGACCTCTTCTGGGCTCATCCCCGTGATCTTCACGTAGCCGCCCGCGGGGATCGCGCCGACCATGTACTCGGTCTCCCCTCGCTTGACGCCGAAGAGCTTGGGCGGGAAGAACAGCGAGAAGCGCTCGACCCGCATGCCGACCGCCTTCGCGACCGCGAAGTGGCCCAGCTCGTGCAGCACGATCAGGGCCATGATCCCGAGGATCGTGATCAGCCAGCTCATCTTCCCAGTGTGACAGGCGTACCGAGACGCAAGGCCAACCGCCATGCCGGCGGGTGGGACCTTGCCGGCTGGACAAACCCTTGCCGGTGGGCGGACACAAGGCACGCACGCTCTGCGACCATGCGCACTGTGCGCCGCCTGCTCGTCCTTGGCTCCACCGGCTCGATCGGAGCGCAGGCGCTCGACGTGGTCGGGCTTGACGAGGAGATCGAGCTCGTCGGGCTGTCGGCGGAGAGCTCCTGGGAGGCACTCGTCGCCCAGGCCCAGGGGCACGGCGTACGGCGCATCGCGCTAGCCGACCCACAGGCCGCCGCGCGCGCGGCAGAGACATGGCCGGACGGCGAGGTGCTGAGCGGAGCGGAAGGTCTCGTCAGGCTCGTCGTTGAGTCTGGGGCCGATCTCGTCCTGAATGCTCTGGTCGGCTCGGCCGGCCTGGGGCCCACCGTGGCGACGCTCGGAGAGGGCATCGAGCTCGCGCTCGCCAACAAGGAGTCGCTGGTCGTCGGCGGAGAGCTGGTCACGACGCTTGCACAGGCGACGAACGCACGGATCATTCCGGTCGACTCAGAGCACACCGCGCTGCACCAACTGCTCAGCGGCCTGCCCCCCGGTGCGGCGCAGCGACTCACGATCACCGCCAGCGGAGGACCCTTCCGTGGTCGCTCGCGGACCGAGCTGGCAAATGTGACGGTGCACGAAGCGCTTGCGCACCCGACGTGGGCGATGGGAGGCAAGATCACGATCGACTCGGCCACCCTGATGAACAAGGGCCTCGAGCTGATGGAGGCCCACCATCTGTTCGGAACGCCCTACGATCGGATCGACGTGCTCGTGCATCCGCAGTCGCTGATCCATGGGATCGTCCAGCTCTCCGATGGCGCAATGCTTGCCCATATGGGGCCGCCCGACATGCGCATAGCGATCTCTTATGCACTGCACGGCGGGGAAAGCGCTCCGTTGCCGATCGCGCCACTCGATCTCGCTCGAATCGGGCAGCTCACGTTCGAGGCGGTCGATCTCGATGCCTTCCCTTGCCTGCGCCTGGCGCGCGAAGCCGCCGTCGCAGGAGGCACCGCTCCGTGCGCGCTGAACGCCGCAAACGAGGTCGCCGTGCACGGGTTTCTCTCGGGACGTCTTTCTTTTACGGCGATCGCCGAGGTGATCGAGCGCTGCCTCGATCGCGCCGAGATCGCACCGGTGAGCTCGTTCGAGTCGCTATATGAGGCGGATCGCCAAGCGCGGGCGCTCGCCGAAGAAGCCTTTGCAGCCGTCGGCTGATCAAGCGGCGAAGCCGAGCTTCTGACGCCGTAGACCGGCCATCTTGGCGTTTGCCTCTGCGTTCAGTTGCTCGAGCCAGCCCGAAGGCGAGAGCTGCTCATCGAGCATGTTGGCCTGACGCTTCACGGTCGCAAAGTCCCCCGGAGCAAGGTCGGCGATTGCTGACAGCTGTTGCTTCAGCCTCGCGGCCAGCTCCTGATCGACATCGCCGTCGAAGCCCGTCTCGGCGCAGAACATCGACCATGACTGCTCGGGCGTTAGCGCCTTGAACTCCAGCTTCCAGGTGAACCTTCGCATGGCGGCGGTATCGAGCGAGTCCATGAGGTTGGTCGCCGCGATGAAGATTCCCTCGAAACGCTCCATGCGCTGCAAAACCTCATTCACTTGCATTACCGCCCACTCGGCCCGCGCCAGCGTGCGATCGCGCAGGAACGAGTCCGCCTCATCCAGGAACAGCAGCGCTTCTTCTGCTTCGGCCTCCTCGAACATCGCCGCGATGTGCTGCTCGGTCTCACCCAGCCACTTCGACAGCAGCTCGGATGCGGAGCGCATAATGATCGGCACGTCGAGCTCAACGGCGATGTGCTCGGCCAGTTGGGTCTTGCCGGCGCCAGGGATGCCCCAGAAGCAGAGCGAGCCCTTGCGGTGCTTGCGCAACGACTCGATGATCTTCTCGGGCGTGAACCGCCCGCCAAGATTCAGGAAGTCGAGGCTGTAGGCGGTAACCGAGTCGCGCAGCTTCTCGGTGTCGTCGCGACCCAGCACCTTCTGGCTGTGTGCGACCGCCCGCTTGACAACCTGCTCGCGCTCACTGGGTGGCGCGTCGCGTGCATCTTCGAGCTGCGCGGCGCGCACGCGTGCGAGCTCGGCAGCCTTTCGCACCTGCTGCTCACCGAGGAGGCTGTACTTTGCGAGATGGCGCTCCAGTTGCTCGGAGAGGCCAAAGTCGGCGATCACTTGACTCACGCGCTTGCGCCTGTCGGACCTCGAGCCTGGCAGCGCTTCGCAGTGAAATAGAAAGGCCCCGAGGTTGCGCTCAGACAGCGTTCTCGCGCGGTCGGTCAGCCACACGCACCGCACACAGCCGCTCGTGAGGCCGTCATCGGATGCGCGTCCGCTCTCCCCATCCGCGTCGTCTTCGTCGTCCAGTCCCAGGATGCGGAACACCGTGTCATGGCGCGAATCGAGCGCGTCATGGGCTCGATCGATGACGAGCACCGCCTCGGGACCGGATCGTTCAAGGTGCCTTTGCGCGAGATACACCCACGTCGGCAGATCGCTCGAAGGGACCCGCTTGGTGACGACGGCGTAGCCGTCGATGCCCTCGTCCTGCATGAGTGTGGCGATCATGTCGCGCTTGTCGACCGATTTCGGGCCGTGCACCAACACGTGAAGGCCCCGTTCTGTGGGCATCTTTGAGCACAGGATGCCGGTCAGGATCCTGCGGTCGTCCTCATGCAAGCGGGCCAGCGACGCCATCGATGGAGACGGTGTGAGTCGCTTGACGAACCGGCTCAGGAAATCCGCTTCATCGTCAGCCGCCTCGGTCAGCGTTGCGCGCAGGTGGCCCGAAGGATGGCCGATGTGAAGCGGTCGCTCCTCCACATCCAGCAGGCCTGAGCGCACGAGCTTCGACTTCTCGGACAGCGCCGTGAGCACGTCTCGCTCGGTGGCGCCGAAAGCAGCCGCGAGTACGCCCGCCAGCGGACGATCTGAGTCGGCCAGCAGATCGAACAACTGCTCGAAGCCGGGCCGGTGCCGGTTCAACTGGAAGATGAGCAGCTTGCGCTCCAGCGCCTCCAAGCTCAGCAGATCGGCGACCCACTCGATGTTCTGCTCCTGCGATGTGAAACGTTCTGAGGCCTTCTCTTCCGCGTTTGCACGCCAGGCGCGCACACCCCGGCGATACGCGCCGTCGCTGCGCTCCGCGATCGGATAGACGCCCGTGCCCTGCAGGTACAGGCGAGCGAACCTGCCGCTCGTCTCGTGGTCGAACTGGCGCCGGAGATCCCGCAACGTCGGCAGCAGCTTGTCCGAGACGGCCTGCGCCGGCTCGGTCGCGCCGGCGAGCTGCTGTGGCGCCGGAACCGCGGCCGCACAAGTCGCATAGAACAGGGCAAACAGGTGAGGGTCTGCCGTGAACAGCCACTCGAAGGCGCCGTGTTCAGCCAAGCGCAGCGTCCAAGCCGTCATCTGAAACGCGCCCTGCGCTTCCAGGGCCTTTGCGATCGGGTCCTTATCTTCGTCCATGCCGACGAATCGTAGCAGACAATCGTCTGCATCTGGTCTTTGAGTCTGTCCGCCCTTTTGCAGGACTCTCCCCGGCGTGGTCGCTAAGGGCGCGCCCTAAACGTAGGCCGCCCAAACGTAGTAGCCGACGACCGCCGTAAACAGGATCGCGTCGAGGCGATCGAGGACGCCGCCGTGGGCGCCGAACAGGCGACCTGCGTCCTTGGCTCCGGCGCCGCGCTTGACATATGACTCGAACAGATCTCCGACGGGGGCCGCCAGCGCGACCCCCAGGCCCAGGACGAGCGCGTGAGTCCCGGGCAACCATTCCTGATAGCGCCCCGCGAACCAGACCGCGACCACCGCGCACGCCATGCCGGCGATCAGACCCTCGACCGTCTTGTTCGGCGAGATCCTCGGAGCAAGCGGACGCTTGCCGAACAGACGCCCGCCGAGATAGGCGCCCGTGTCGCCGACGAACGTGCCGACGAGCACATCGATCACGATGCCCGCGCCGTGGGGCGTCCCGCGCAGGAGCACCGCGTGAGCAAGCCCGAAGCCGATCCAGTAGACGCCGAACAGCGTGAGCGCCATTCCGCCTACGCTCGCCTGGGGTTGGATCAAGGTCAGTCCGAACAGCACGGGAACGGCGGCCACGGCGGCAAGCAGGATCTGGAATTGGCTGCCGTACAGCGCCGCGACGAGCAGACCGGCCAATGCGATGAAGCCCGCGAGCCGTACGGGATGGGCCCGCTCGTACATGCCGTACAGCTCGTGCATGCACAGACACCCCAGGATGAGGGCGCCCAGCGTGAACACGATTCCGCCCTCACTGACCAGGAACAGCGCAAGCGCGATCAGCGGGATGGCGACGACGATCCGCTGTCGCAGTTCCGAGCCCTTCCCGGCGCCGGCTGAGAGCCGTTCGCGTGCGAGCCCACCCGGGCGCGCCATCCGCCTACCGCCCACCGAACCGGCGCCTGCGCTCTGAGAACTCGGCCAGCGACTCCTCGAGCGCCTGCCTGCCGAAGTCGGGCCACAGCTCGTCGCGAAAGACGAGCTCCGAGTACGCCGACTGCCACAGCAGGTAGTTGGACAGGCGCCGCTCGCCGCTCGTACGGATAATCAGGTCCGGGTCGTGCATCTCGGGCGCATAGAGCAGGTCTCGGAAGTCCTCCTCCGTCCCGCCCGTAAAGCGCTTGGCCGCATCGACGATCTCAGCCCGGCCGCCGTAGTTGAACGCTACAAACAGCGTGATCAACGTATTGTCTGTAGTCAGTTCCTCGGCCCAGCGCATCCGCTCGACGAGCTCCGGCGGTATGCCGTCGCGACGGCCGATGAATCTCATGCGCACGTTCTCGGCGTGCAGCTCCGGCGTCTCGCTTGCGATCCGGCTCGAGAACATCTCCATCAGCCCAGCCACCTCCTCCGAGGGGCGCGACCAGTTCTCGGTTGAGAACGAGTAGACGGTCAGCTCCTTGATGCCAAGCTCCGCGGCGTCGCGCAGACGCGCCTTGACCGTGTCCGCGCCCGCGCTGTGGCCGTCGTTGACCGGCAGGCCGCGAGCGCGCGCCCAGCGGCCGTTGCCGTCGGTGATGATCGCCACATAGCGGGCCTCGGATGCCGCCGCCATCAGGGGATCCTCGCCCTCAAACCTCGAGGATCTCTTCTTCCTTGCTCTTCAGGATCGACTCGAGATCGCCGATCCGGCCGTCCGTGAGCTTCTGCAGCTCGACCTCGGCGCGATGCTCATCGTCGGAGCCCGCCTCTCCTTCGGCCTTCAGCTCGCGCAGATGGTGCATCGTGTCGCGGCGGATGTTGCGTATCGCGACACGGCCCTCCTCGGCGAGATTGCGCACCACCTTTACGAGATCGCGGCGTCGCTCCTCGGTCAGCTCAGGCACGGCCAGGCGGATCAGGTTGCCGTCGTTGGAGGGGGTGAGGCCGACGTCTGACTCGTTGATCGCCTTCTCGATCGACTTGATCGACGACTTGTCGTAGGGCTGCACCGTGATCAAGCGCGCCTCGGGCGCGGAGATCGTCGCGAGCTGGTTCAAGGGCGTCTGCGCGCCGTAGTAGTCGACCGCGATCCTGTCGAGCAGAGCCGGGCTGGCACGGCCAGTCCGCACCGTCGAGAACTCGTGTTGCGTGGACTCGACCGACTTGGCCATCCGCTCGCGAGCATCCTCGAGCAGTGCGTCGATCATCTCAGCGGCCATCGCCGTCTCCTATCCTCGAAATGGGTGTGGTGGCGCTCATGTCCGCACCAGCGTTCCGACCCGCGCGCCCGACACGATCCTCGAGATGTTCGTCTCGTCGTCCATGTTGAAAACGTTCAAAGGCATGCCGTTATCCATGCAGAGAGCGAGCGCTGTGGAGTCCATCACGCGCAGACGGCGCTCGATCGCCTCCATGTGGGTGATCTCGGGTAGGAACTCCGCCTGCGGGTCCACGGCCGGGTCGGCGCTGTAGACGCCTTCGACCCCGTTCTTGGCCATCAGGATGATCTCTGCGTGGATATCCGCCGCGCGCAGCGCCGCCGCGGTGTCCGTCGTGAAGAACGGGTTGCCGGTGCCGCCCGCGAAGATCACGACGCGCCCCTTCTCCAGATGACGCATCGCACGCCGGCGTATATAGGGCTCGGCGACCTCCGAGATCGCCAGCGCCGACTGCACACGCGTGTCCGTGCCGGCCTTCTCGAGCGCATCTTGGAGCGGCAGCGCGTTCAGCACCGTCGCGAGCATCCCCATGTAGTCGCCTGTCGCGCGGTCCATGCCGTCGGCCGCGCCACGCATGCCCCTATAGATGTTGCCGGCCCCGACGACGATCGCGACCTCGACCCCCCGATCGCGCACCGCGCTGACGCGCTACGGCGGCGACGCGCTCCGGGTCGGTCCCGTAGTCGAGCGAACCCATCAGGGCCTCCCCGGAGAGCTTGAGCAGGATGCGTTTGAAGGCAGGCGCGGTCATTGGCGCCAGAGCCTATCTACTGTCCTACCGCGAACCTCACAAAGCGGCGTATTACGACGTTCTCGCCCGTCTTCGCGGTCAGCTCGTCGCGCAGCTGCTGCACGGTCTTGCCCTCGAACTTGGGGTTGTGCATCTCCTGCTCGAGCAACACGATCGTCTGATACCACGAGTCGAGCTTGCCGGCGACGATCTTCTCGCGCACGTTCTCCGGCTTCTCAGCCGCCTCCTGCTCGTAGATACGTGCCTCGGCGTCGCGCACGTCCTGCGGGACGTCTTCGCGGCTCACATACGACACGGACGGCGAGGCGGCTATCTGCATCGCCACGTCTCTTGCGAACGCGACGAAGTCCTCGTTGGTCGCGACGAAGTCGGTGTTGCAGTCGACCTCGATCAGCACGCCGACCTTGGCGCCCGCGTGTATGTAGGACTGGATCGTGCCCTCGGTTGCGACGCGCTCGCCGAGGTCCTGGATCTTCTTGCCCAGTGCGACTCGCAGGATCTCGATCGCCTTCTCGATGTCGCCGCCGGCCTCTGAGAGCGCCTTCTTGCAGTCCATCATGCCCGCGCCTGTGCGGTCGCGCAACGCCTTTACGTCCTTCGCTGAGATGATCGAGCCGGCATCCAGCCGGCTCTCCTGGCCTTGAAGGTCGCCATCCGGGCGACCTTGACCGGGCCTGCCGGCCCTTCCTACGGCACTCATGACGCGCTTGCCTCCTTGGCGGCCTCATCGCCGGCCGTCTCCGCCGCGGCGCTCGGCTCCTTGACGACCTCACCGGTAGACTCGGACGTGGCCTCGGATGCAGGGTCCGCTGCTTGGGCTTGGGCCTCGGCGGCCTCCTTAGCGGCCTGTTCCTCAGCCTCACGCTTGGCCCTCTCTTCGGCCTCTCGCTTTGCGCGCTCCTCCGCTTCACGACGGGCCTGCTCGGCTCGTTCCTGGCGCGCGCGCTCCTCCTCGGCCCGGAAGATCGCGTGGCTCTGAGCTACGACGTCTCCGATCGCTTTGGCTACGAGAGCGCAGGAGCGGATCGCGTCGTCGTTGCCGGGGATTACGTAGTCGATCCCGTCGGGGTCGCAGTTGGTGTCCACCAGGCCCATGATTGGGATTCGAAGCCGCTGGGCTTCGCGGACGGCGATCGCCTCCGTCTTGAGGTCGATCACGAAGACCGCATCGGGCACGCGCTGCATGTTCTTGACGCCGCCGAGGTTCGCACGCAGCTTGGCGAGGTCTGCCTGGGCTGCCATGCGCTCGCGCGTGGGCAGCAGCTCGAGCTGGCCCTCCGCCTCGTAGCGCTCGAGATCGTGCAGGCGCCTGATGCGCAGGTTGATCGTCTGGAAGTTCGTCAGCAGGCCACCGAGCCAGCGATGGTTGACATACGGCATCTCCGCGGCCTGCGCGACCTCCTTGATCGTGTCGCGCGCCTGCTTCTTGGTGCCGACGAACAGCACGGTGCCGCCTCGGCGCCCGACCTCCTCGGCGAAGCGTTGTGCCTGCGCCAACAGGGTCGCCGTCTTCAGCAGGTCGATGATGTAGATGCCGTTGCGCTCGCCGTGGATGAAGCGGCGCATCTTTGGGTTCCAGCGGCGCGTCTGATGGCCGAAATGGACTCCGGCCTCCAGAAGCTCCGCGATACCTACCTCGCTCACGGTCTTGCTCCCTTGATGTCGTGTCGTTCGATCCCGGCGGAGGGCGATCGCGGACCCGAGGCTCGAAGGTGAGCTTGCTCAGGCAGGGCCGCGTCATACACCGCAGGGTGTTGGGGTCTAGGTCCGCTCAGGATAGCCCAGATGACCTCAAGCCGCCTCGCCTTCAGCCCGCTCCAGCGCCGCGCGCAGGTCGCCGGGAAGCGACGAGCTGACGTCGATGGGATCGCCCGTCATCGGATGCTCGAAGGAGAGCCGAACGGCGTGCAGGAACTGGCGCTTGCAGCCGAGCAGCCCCGGCGTTCCGTACTCGGGGTCGCCGCAGACCGGATGGCCGATCGCCTGCATATGGACACGGATCTGGTGGGTACGACCCGTGTCGAGCGCGAGCCGCAGCAGCGAGTAGCGACCGAGGCGCCGCTCCAGCGTGAAGTGTGTGCGCGCGTGGCGCCCGCCTGCGCCGCCGACCGCCATGCGGGTGCGCACACGCGGATCGCGCCCAACCGGCGCCTCGATCGTGCCGGTGCGCGCCGGCGGGACGCCCTCCACGAGCGCGAGGTATTCGCGCTTGATCTCGCGCCTGCGCAGCGCCGCCTGCAGGAGCCGATGGGCCTGCTCGGAGCGCGCGACGAGAATCAAGCCGGAGGTGTCCTTGTCGAGACGGTGTACGATCCCGGCGCGCTCTGGATCGCCGCCGGCCGCGGTGCCCGCCAAGAGCTGCGAGAGCGTGCCCTCGCGGTGGCCGCGCGCCGGGTGCACGACGAGACCTGCCGGCTTATCGACGATCAGCAGGTGCTCGTCGCTGTAGACGACGTCCAGCTGTGCGCTCACTCGGCGCTCTCCGGATCGCGCCTCTCGATCACGAACAGCAGCACGATCACCCCGAGCGTGATCGAGGCGTCGGCGAGATTGAAGGGCGGCCAGCCGAGCGGCAGCTTGATGAAGTCGGTCACCGAGCCGGAGCGGACACGATCGAGGATGTTGCCGAGCGCCCCGCCGAGCAGCATGCCGGTGGGCAACCAGATCAGCGGCCTGGAGACGTGGCGCACGAAGTACACGATCAGCACGGCGAGCGCCACGGTGACGAGGATCGTGACGGCTACGTGCCTGCCGGGCAGGAAGCCGAACGCGACGCCCTGATTGTGGGCGTTGACGAGCGCAAGCCCCGGCAGCACGTCGCGCACTTCGCCCGGCACGATCGCGGCCCGGACCGCGGCCTTGGAGAGCTGGTCGAGCAAGATCACAGCGCCTGCTACCAGCGCCGTCCACAGCCAGGCGCGGGCGGCGCTGCGCTGCGAGGTCACCTCGCTCAACCGTGGATCAGACCGTTGACGATCAGGCTGTTGATAAGCGACAGCACGATGATCGCCACGATCGGGCTGAAGTCGAAGGCGCCGATCTGAGGAATGACGCGACGGAAGATCCTCAGGTATGGCTCGCATACGTCTCGCAAGAACGTGAGGATCGCATCGCTCGCGCGCGAGTACGGGGGTCGCACGCCGAACGCGAACAGCAGCTGCACGACGATGTACAGCACGATGAGCAGCGTGTAAACATAGATCAGGGTCGACAGATAGCCGGCGATTTCGGTGCGCACGCTGGC
Source organism: Solirubrobacterales bacterium (assembly GCA_027306855.1). Taxonomy (GTDB): domain Bacteria; phylum Actinomycetota; class Thermoleophilia; order Solirubrobacterales; family Solirubrobacteraceae; genus Palsa-744. The sequence goes on from DAHUYZ010000014.1 coordinate 36,678, forward strand.
AAGCAGGATCGTCATCGCCGAGCGTCCCCGAGCACCGCGTCGAGCGCGTCGCTGAACGCCGCCCTCACGCCGCCTGCCTCTAGGGCCGCCAAGCCTCGTGCGGTCGTGCCACCCGGAGACGTCACCTCCCGGCGCACAGCCAGCGTGTCGTAGCCGCGCTTGCGCAGCAGCTCGGCCGTCGCGCCCAGGGTCTCCGTCACGAGCGTGGCCGCCTGAGCAGGCGGGATGCCGCGACGCACGCCGGCGTCGATCTGCGCCTCGGCAACGAGCGCGACATACGCGGGGGCGCACGACATCAACCCCATCGCGACATCGACCAACGAGTCGTCGAGCGTCACGAGCGTGCCGAGCGAAGCGAACAGATCGCGCACCTGGGCATCGAGATCGGGGGAGCGCCCAAGGCCCTCCCGCTCGTCCCTTGTCGAGGTGTCAACCGCCTGCACGATCGCGCCGGCCCGCACCTCTGCGGGCAGAGATGGAAGGAAGCGATAGACGGGCCTGTCCGGGTAGGCCTGCTTCAAAGCCGACAGCGGCGTGGCTGCAAGGATCGACGCGACGGCCTTCGCGTACGGCACCAGCTCGGCGGCGACATCACGCAGCTGGGCAGGCTTGTGGCAGAGCACCACCAGGTCGGCGCCCTGCGCGACCTCGGCGCCCGAGCGAAGCGCCTGTCCGCCCGTCTCCTGCGCTAGGGCCTGCGCGCGCTCGAGGACGGGGTCGAAGCAGACCACGGGCCGCGCCCAGCCTCGCGCCATTGCGCGCGCCATGTTGCCGCAACCAATGAGCCCGATCTTCATGCGTCAGGACTGATTAAAAAAGCCCTTTTCGATCAAGCGCGCCTTCTCCTCGGCGGAGATCTCGACGTTGCGCGGGGTCAGCATGAAGACCTTGTCGGCGATCCGCTGCATGCCGCCGTCGAGGGCGTAGGTGAGGCCGGAGGCGAAGTCGATCAGGCGCTTTGAGAGGTCGGTCTCGACGCCCTGAAGGTTGAGGATGACGGGGATCGAGTCCTTGAACTTGTCGGCGATCTGCTGGGCGTCGTTGAAGGACTTGGGGATCACGAGGTGCACGCGCACGTCGCCGTTGCCGTTGCGTCCGACCGGGCGCAGCACCGTCGTGGGCCGGCCGCGCGGTTCGTCCTCGGCGAAGATCTCGTCGAACTCGTCGCGCCTGCGCCGCGGGGACAGGCGCCGTACGTTCGGGCGCTCGCGATAGCGGTCGGCGATCTCGTCCTCGTAGGGCTCTTCGTCATAGTCGTCGTGGTACTCCTCGGCGAGGCCGAAGTACACGAGCGCGCGGTGCCATGAGTCGCGAAAAGCCATGATTTAGACGCGTTTTCGGTGAAAAGGGCCGTTTCCCTGCTCGCCCCGGCCATGCCAGGAGCCTGCCGGAGCGCACACGTTAGCCCACAAACTGCCCTTAAGCGTACAACCGCGTGCCGATCCGCACGATCGTCGAGCCCTCTTGCACCGCTACCGCGAAGTCCTGGGAGGTGCCCATCGAGAGGGTCGACAGGCCCCGCTGCGCCGCAAGCTCGGCGAGCTTGCGGAAGTATGGTCGGCTGCGCTCGGGGTCCTCGCAGAACGGCGGCATCGTCATCAGCCCGCTCACCGGCACGGGGCAGCGCGCAATGAAGTCGTCCAACTCGCTCGGGGAGAGGCCGCCCTTCGAGGTCTCGCCTGAGAGGTTGACCTCGACAAGCGCTGCCAGCCCGGGGCGCGCACGGTCGCGATGGCGCTCGAGTTCACTGCGCGCGGACTCGCTCGCCAGCGAATGGATCAGGCGGACGTGGGGCACGATCAGGCGGACGTGTTTGCTCTGGAGCGCCCCGATGAAATCCCAGGCGAACAGGCTCCCGTACACCGGCGCCCGCTCCGTCAGTTGCTTGGCTCGATTCTCGCCCACGAGCGTGATGCCGGCCTGCGCGAGGATGATGAGCTGATCGGACTGCACGTACTTGATCGCGGCTAGCAGTTCCACCTCGCCGGGGTCCCGACCAGCCTGTTCGGCGGCCAGCGCGATCTCGGCGCGTACCGCAGCAAGGTTCTCGCGTACACGCTCGACACTCAGGGACGCGATCACGCGAGCCACGCGATCCCGGCCTGGCGACCCGCGCGCGAGCCTTCACGCCTGTAGGAGAAGAAACGCTCGTCGCAGATCGTGCAGGCGTCGACATCACGCACCTCGGCGACGCCGGCTGCGAGCAGCCGCGTTCGCGCAAGCGCCCGAAGGTCGATCGAGCGCCCGTAGCGATGGAGCCCGCCGCAGGCCGCGTGCACCTCCTCGCCGACCTCGTAACAGCAAGGCCCGGCGCACGGTCCGATCACCGCCGTCAACGGACCTGTGCCGCCCACGTCACGGATGGCGTGGACTCCCTCCTCGAGCACGCCGCCCGCAAGCCCGCGCCAGCCTGCGTGCAGCGCGGCGACCGCGCCCTCGGCGCCGAGCGCGACGGGAACGCAGTCCGCCGTCAGCACCCTCGCCGCCAGCCCGCGAGCCGCGAGAGCATGACCGTCAGCCTCGAACGAGGGCTGGGCCGACTCTTCGTGCTCGACCAGAACGTCACCGTCTGCATGGACACGGCCCACGACCGCGCCGTGCACCTGATAGCCGCGCACGATCCGCCTCACACCGAGCGCGACACGCAAGCGCTCACGAGCCGCGAGCCCCTGCTCGCTGGCATCGCCGCCGACACTCGACAGGTTGCCGGCCGAGCGGTCGGTGAACAGGGCACGCCCGCCGCCGGGAAGCTCGATGACGGGCAGGCCGCCGATGGATTGCTCGGTCGTGCTCATGAGCTCGTATCCGGGATCGCCGGCTCCGCCATGCTCATAGGGCAACCTTTCTTCGCCGAGCACTGTGGTGG
>DAHUYZ010000150.1 GCA_027306855.1 Solirubrobacterales bacterium
CTACCAGGCGGGCACGCTCTCGGGCAACCCGCTGGCGGTGGCGGCGGGACTGGCGAGCCTGAGGATGCTCGACGAGGCGGCCTACGCGCGGCTTGCCGGCATCACCGAGCGCCTCGCGAGCCTGCTGGCGCAGGCGGCGGCAAGCGCGGGAGCGCGCGAGCGCGTGCAGGTGGCCAGCGTGCCGGGGCTGCTGACCGTCTTCTTCAGCGAGAGCCCGGTGCAGAGCTTCGCCGACGCCGCGGCATGCGACCTGGCCGCGTACGGAGCATGGTGCAGAGGGCTGCTGGCAAGGGGCGTCTATCCGCCGCCCTCGCAGTTCGAGGCGTGGTTCCCCTCGCTGGCGCACACCGACGATCAGCTTCAGCGCACCGCGCAGGCCGCCGCCGAGGCATTCGAGGAGCTGCGATGAGCGCCGCCGAGTCTGACGTCCTGCCGCGGCTCGCCGCGCTGCTGCGGGAGCGCGGCGGCCTGATGGCCACGTTGCTCCCCGAGGAGGGCGAGGAGGGCGGCGAGCGCGGCGAGCAGCTCCGCGGAGGCGGGGCGCCGGCGGGGGGCCCCGCGGAGGGCCCCGCGCAGCTTGCCGCCGCGGGACCGCGCGCGAGCGCCGATCCCGCCGAGTACGCGCTGCTGGTCGAGGCGATCTACGAGGGCTACCTGCTCCACTACGGCGCTCCCCGGCTGCTGCGCGTGCCCGAAGCCGACCTCGCGCTGCTGGCCGGCGATCAGCTCTACGC
>DAHUYZ010000151.1 GCA_027306855.1 Solirubrobacterales bacterium
TCGATGACTACGTCGAGGTCACGGGCCGGCCGGCCGGGGGTGGTCTGCTGGTCGCAGGTCACGTCGACGGCGAGGCCAAGGGCGTCGAGCACTCGAAGGATGAGGCGAAGCTCAGCGGTTGGCTTGCCTCCCTCGAACTGGTAGATCCACTTGCGGGAGACGCCGGCGCGAGCGGCCAGCTCCGCCTGACTGAGGCGGAGATCCATGCGGCGGCCCCGGACGACGGCGGCCAGGTCTCTGATCGATCGGACTTTCACGGGCGTCCTTTGCTACCGTTCGGTTGCAAGTATACTATGATCCCGTACGGTGGCAAGCTGGTCGTGAGACCGGTCGGTGGCTGCTGGGGAACTGGCGGCGCAGCCATAGGAGGTGCGCGACATCGGCGTTGGGACAGTCCGATCTCGCTGGTGCCCCAGCGCCGGCCGGCTACCGTCGAACAGATGGACGCCTCGCTATCTAACATCTGGTCACCCATCTGCGCGACGTTTGGACGCCAGGAGAAGGCTGCCGAAGCAGCATCAACCGGCCCGAGCCGGTCGTCGGCCAGGCCGCCTGACTCCTGCCTGGCTCGCACAGGCGTCGCGAGTCGGACGGGCGCTCACCGTGAGCCGCGCCGGCGCGCGATCGTCAGCCGTCGCAGAGCAGCTCGAGCGCCCGCTCGATCGGGCGAGCCAGGACGGCGCGCTCGCCGTTCACCACGATCGGGCGCTGCACGAGCGCCGGAT
>DAHUYZ010000152.1 GCA_027306855.1 Solirubrobacterales bacterium
CGCCGGATCGAGCGGCCCGCGTTGTTGACGAGCATGTCCACGTGGCCGTGGTCGGCCAGCACGCGTTCCAGCAGCCGCTCCACGTCGTCCATGTCGGAGATGTCGCCCGCGTAGACGTAGGCGGTGCCGCCGGCGGCGACTATCTCCGCGCGCACCTCCTCGAGCTTCTCGACGTTGCGCGCGACCAGCAGCGGCACGCCTCCCGCGGCGGCCACCTTAAGCGCGGTCGCCTTGCCGATGCCGGAGGAGGCGCCGGTGATCAGGACCTGGCGGCCGGAGACAGCCTCGCGCAGCGTCCTGGAGCGATCGATGTCCGGGTCCATCTCGCGCTCCCAGTAGTCCCACAGGCGCGCGACGTAGCTCTGAAATGGCGGCGGCGTCTCGTATGGGGTGCCGGCCAGCGCCCTGCGCGCCTCGCGCGTGTCGAACTCCGGCACCAGGTCGATGTGGGCGAGCACCTCCTCGGGGATGCCGAGCTCACGCAGCGCGAGCTTGCGCGCCTGGCTGAGCAGCGGCAGGCGAGAGATCATCGACATCGGCGCCTTCGGGACCGCGGAGACCAGCCGCTTGTCCAGGCTCACCGCGAAGCGCGGCGCATGTGCCGCCTCTGCCAGCAGGTTGAAGACCTGGTCGATCCGCATCGAGTGCGGGTCGGTGAGGTGGAAGGCGCGCCCGTCCAGCCCGCGCCTGTGCGCGATGTGGTCGATCGCGGCCGCGACCCA
>DAHUYZ010000153.1 GCA_027306855.1 Solirubrobacterales bacterium
GGCCGTCGCGGTCGCGTTCTTCTTCAGCTCGCTGTTCCGGACGCCGACGGTCAGCCTCGTCGTCACGATCCTCACCCTCTGGATGGGGTTCTCGATCGTCACCGGCGTGCTCGATCTCGCCGGCGTCGAGCCGTGGTTCTCGATCCTCTATGCGGGCGACGCCATCCCGCTCGCCGTCCTCCCGGGCTACGCGCACGCGGTGAGCCTTCCCGGGGGGATCGGCGGCACGATCTACCAGGCCTACGCCTGGGAGTCGGCGGCGATCAGCCTCGCCTACCTGCTGATCTTCCTCCCCCTCTCGATCGTGCTCTACAACACCAAGGAGGTCAAGGGATGACGGAGGCCTCCGTCGAGGTCGTCGACCTCAGCAAGAGCTACGGCGAGTTCGTCGCGCTCGACGGAGTGTCGTTCCGCTACGCGGGGAGCGGGGCCATCGGCTACCTCGGCCCCAACGGCGCCGGCAAGACGACGACCCTCAAGCTGCTGACGCACCTCCTCCGGCCGACCCGCGGCACGGCCCGCCTCAACGGCGTCGACGTCCTCGAGCGACCGAAGGAGGCGCTCTGGGACGTCGGCACCGTGATCGAGACGCCCGAGCCGTACCCGTCGATGACCGTCGCCGAGTCGCTCCAGCTCGTCGGGGAGTTCCGGGGGCTCTCGCGAGAGGTCGTCGCCGACCGGATCCGCTCCTGCCAGGAGCGGCTCGACCTGCCCCCCCTC
>DAHUYZ010000154.1 GCA_027306855.1 Solirubrobacterales bacterium
CGAAGGTGATCGTCGCCACCCCCAGCGCGCCGGTGCTCATCATAAAGGTGTTCAGCGCGTTCGTGGAGCGGACCAGGCCCGCGTAGAAGAGGCCGAGCGCGGGGGTCATCATCAGGACCAGCGCCGTGGCCACCAGCATCCAGGCGGTGGCGCCCGCGTTGACGCGGGCGACCGCCGCGATCGTCGTACCCGCCATTCAGCCGCCCACCGGCGTCACGGCGTCCTGGTCCCTGTCGCCGGTGCGGATGCGCACCGCCTGCTCCAGGTCGAGCACGAACACCTTGCCGTCACCGACCTCGCCGGTGCGCGCCCCTTCGCAGAGCGCGTCCACGGTCCGCTGCACGAACGCGTCGGAGACCGCGATCTCGAAGCGGACCTTCTCCGCCAGCTCCATCTTGACCCGCGTGCCACGGTATGTCTGCACGCGGTCCAGCTCGCCGCCGTGGCCCTGGACACGGGTCATCGAGACGCCACGCACGTCCGCCTTGTACAACGCCTCGAGCACATCGTTGGCCTTCTCGGGCCGCACGATGCCGATGATCAGCTTCAAGTGGGTCTCCCTCCACTCGCCTTCTCGATGGCGCCGCACTCTAGTGAGGTCTCCCGCAAGGCGCGCCGCGGCGGCAGCGGCCTGCGATGATCCACGGTGCCGGCAGCCGTCTCTTGGTCAACCGCTGAAACCCAAAGGAGGCCATCAGCATGCCAAGCATCACCCCCTT
>DAHUYZ010000155.1 GCA_027306855.1 Solirubrobacterales bacterium
GAGCATCGGCGCCCCGGCGCGGCTCCCGATCGCGTCGAGATCGACGCTCGACAGCGTGCGCCCCGTGCTGTCGCGGAACGTGCCGCGCCGGGCGGGCGCGGCGATCGCGCGCAGCGGTGCGCCGAGGCCCAGCGCATCCAACGCGCGCACGGCGTTGGGCCAGAGCAGCAGGCCCGCGCCGAGCGTGGCGCCCGACGGGGAGCGCTCCAGCACGACCGCCTCGTGGCCGGCCAGCGCGACTGCTCGGGCCGCGCACAGGCCGCCGATTCCGCCGCCGACGATCACGAACCGGCGCGGTCTCATGCCGTGCTCCTGGGCGGCAGAGCACCGGAGGGCGCTCGCCTGCCGGTCATGAGCGCCATCTCCAGCCACTTGAAGCGGCAGTCGATCTCGGCGAAGCCGGCATCTCTCATCCAGCCGAGCTGGTCGCAGAGTGGCGCCAGCCGGTCGGACGGGTCATCTTCGGGTCGGCCGATCGCCTGGCGGAACCGCTCATGCAGCACCTGGCTTGCGGAGCACACCAGATCGAGGTTGACGAACATGCCGCCGGGGAAGAGCAGCTCGTGCGCTTCGGCGAGCAGCGTCCGCTTGCGCTCGTCGGTGAGATGGTGGATCGCGAGCGCCGAGACGATCGCCTCGAACGGGGCGTTCGCGGCGACCACGTCGTTGTCCGTCAAAGGCCGGGACAGGTCGTGGTTGCACAGTTCGACGCTCTGCT
>DAHUYZ010000156.1 GCA_027306855.1 Solirubrobacterales bacterium
CAGCCTCGTGCTCTCGCACCGGCCGGAAAACCTGCGTTCGCTTGCGGCGTACCTGGCGCGTTACGGGGAACATGGGTCTCACCTACGAGGTTTGATGAGGATGAACGACCCGTGTCCAGGGAACGTCTTGATATGAGAGGCACGCACTCCCATGAAGCGTCATCGTGGGCACGCGGCTACTATGCGGAGTAGGCAAGGTAGGGCCAGGAAGGTAGGTCCAGCCCCATCCCGCCCCCGTGCTGTGAGGAGAGCGACGACATGTTCGAGAGGTTTACCGACCGGGCGCGGCGGGTTGTTGTCCTGGCGCAAGAAGAAGCCAGGATGCTCAATCACAACTACATCGGCACCGAGCACATCCTGCTCGGCCTCATCCATGAGGGCGAAGGTGTAGCGGCCAAGGCGCTGGAGTCGCTGGGGATCAGCCTGGACGCCGTGCGGCAGCAGGTCGAGGAGATCATCGGCCAGGGCCAGCAGGCGCCGTCCGGGCACATCCCGTTCACGCCGCGGGCCAAGAAGTGCCTGGAGCTTTCGCTCCGCGAAGCGCTGCAGTTGCACCACAACTACATCGGCACCGAGCACATCCTGCTCGGCCTGATCCGCGAGGGCGAGGGTCCCGCCGTCCGGGTCCTGCGCCAGCATGCCGATCTGCTCGTGATCCGGAACGCCGTGCTCGACCTGCTGCCCAGCGTTGGCGCCGAGACCGCCAAGG
>DAHUYZ010000157.1 GCA_027306855.1 Solirubrobacterales bacterium
ACATGCCCGCCAGCGCACGAGCGCGCTTTCCCTCCAGCGTGGAGGTCTTCGGCCACACGCTCTCGATCGGCGCAGAGCTCGCGATCGTCGTCGTCTTCATCGTGATCTTCATCGCGCTGGCCATCCGCGGGTTCTCGCGGACGGAATGAGCGAGCCGGCGACGGCTGCCCGGCGCTACCGCTCGCAACGCTCGTCGCCGTCGTCTCGCGCCGCATTCGCGGGGCAAGGCAGTCGTCATCTGCCTCTTGGCCAATCGGCATCCACCGGCAGACTAATCGGCATCCACCGGCAGACTAATCGGCATCCACCGGTAGACTAATCGGCATCTGCCACACACAAACTCCCCATCTGCCCCCACATGCCCATCTCGGATGAGGTCTTCGTCCGGTACGCGCAGCCGCTCGTGCTCGAAGCGCTGGCGGATACTCGCGTCGTCTTCGTCGCCGGCGCGATCCCGGGCGACCGCGTGCGCGCCTTCGTGCACAAGCGCAAGCGCGCCTACGCGCACGCCCGCGCCGTGGAGATCCTGGAGCCCGGACCGGAGCGGATCGAGCCGCGGGCCGACCATCCGGGCGTGCCCTGGCAGGTGCTGCCCTACGAGCGGCAGCTTCAGGTCAAGCAGGAGCAGGTGCGGGACGCGCTGTCGCGGATTGGTCGCCTGGAGGGCTACGAGATGCAGGAGATCGTGCCCGCCCTGCAGCAGTGGCG
>DAHUYZ010000158.1 GCA_027306855.1 Solirubrobacterales bacterium
GAGCCGGGCTGCTCGATGTGCGTGGGCATGAACGGCGATCTCGTGGCGTCCGGCGAACGCTGTGCCTCGACCTCCAACCGCAATTTCGTCGGCCGGCAGGGACGCGGCGCGCGCACCCATCTGGTCAGCCCGGCGACGGCGGCGGCGGCGGCGGTGAGCGGACGCCTGATCGATGTGCGCAAGCTGATGGCGGGAGCGGCGTGATGCAGAAATTCGAGCGACTGGAATCGGCCGCGGCACCGCTGGATGCGGCAAATGTGGACACCGACCAGATCATTCCTGCGCGTTTCCTGTGGCGAGCGCGCGCGGACGGCTATGGCCATCTGCTGTTCCACGACTTGCGCAGCACCGAGGACGGCACGCCGAAGCCCGGGTTCGTGCTCGATCGCCCGGCATACCGGGGGGCCAACATCCTGGTGGCCGACCGCAATTTCGGCTGCGGCTCCTCGCGCGAGCACGCGGTGTGGGCGCTGAGCGATGGGGGCATCCGGGTGGTGATCGCGCCCAGCTTCGGCGACATCTTCTTCAACAACAGCTTCAAGAACGGCCTGCTGCCGGTGATCGTCGAGCCCGCCGCGCACCGCTGGCTCATCGAGCACCCCGGTGCCGAGGTGAGCATCGACCTGGACTCGAGCACACTCACGCTGCCGACGGGCGAGGCGATACGCTTCCCGCTCGAGCCGTTCGCCCGCTACTGCCTGATGAACG
>DAHUYZ010000159.1 GCA_027306855.1 Solirubrobacterales bacterium
TCACGATCGCGTCGCGGTCGATCGTCTCTCCCAGCTCCTTGTAGAGCCGCATCGGGTGCAGCGGCGCGCGGTCATCCTCCAGCTCCGCCCGCTCGGCGGCGCGGCGCTCGGTCTCGATCTCGCGCAGGCCGGCCACCCACTCCGGGCCGCCAAGCGCGGCGCCGCCGGCGGCGACCGTGAGATCGGAGAGCGTATGGGCGATGTCGCCGTAGAGCTCGGCCGCGACGGGGCGGGGATGCGGCCGCTCCGGCTGAGCGCAGTCGATCGCGACGATCTGCGTCTCCGGCCCGAACGCGGCGCCGAAGGCGAGCCTGAAGTCCATCGGCACGCCGATCACCAGCGCGACGTCGGCGCCCTGCAGGCCGGCGCTGCGCGCGCGGGAGAAGAACAGCTCGTGGTCGGCGGGCACGCAGCCGCGCGCCAGGCCATTCACGAAGACCGGGATGCGGAGGGTCTCCGCCAGCGCCAGCAGCGCCTGCTCGCCGTGTCCCCAATACAAGTCGGTGCCGGCCATCACCACGGGCCGCTGCGCGCCGGCGAGCAGCGCGCCGGCCGCCTCGATCGCGGCCGCGTCGACTCGCGGCGCCACGGGCGCCCCCGCGCCGTCGAAATCGCCTTCCTCCGCCTCGGTGAAGACGTGGTCGAGGGGAAAGTCCACGAACGCCGCTCCGCTGTGGGGCGCCAGCGCGGTCATGATCGCCTGCTCG
>DAHUYZ010000015.1 GCA_027306855.1 Solirubrobacterales bacterium
CCGCCTGAAGACGTCGGGCCTGGGCCTGTCCGGCGGGCAGGCGCAGCGGCTGTGCATTGCCCGCACGCTCGCCGTCGAGCCGGACGTCGTGCTCATGGACGAGCCCTGCTCGGCGCTCGACCCGATCGCCACGCTCAAGATCGAGGAGCTGATCGATCAGCTCAAGGAGCGGATCACGATCGTGATCGTCACCCACAACATGCAGCAGGCCGCCCGCGTCGCCGACCGCACCGCGTTCATGCTCGACGGCGAGCTGGTCGAGGTCGGCCCTACCCAGAGGATCTTCACGAACCCCAACGATCCCCGAACGGAAGAATATGTCACCGGAAAGTTCGGCTAGCCAAACAGAGACGGCAGCGGCACGACCGAGCAACCCGCAGGGGCGGCTCCACTTCCAGCAGCAGCTGCAGGAGCTCCAGACACGCGCGCTCGGAGGGCTGGATGTGGTCATCGAGCAGCTGGACCGAACGCTCGAGGCGCTGGCCCACCAGGACGTCGAGCTGGCGCAGATGGTGATCGCCGACGACGACCGTGTCGACGGGCGCTACCTGGAGGTCCACCAGGGGATTCTCTCGCTGCTGGCGACCCAGGCTCCGGTGGCGGGCGATCTGCGCCTGGTGGCCGCGCTGCTGCACGTGATCGTCCACGTCGAGCGGATGGGCGACCAGTGCGTGAACATCGCCAAGCTGATCCCGCTCTCAGGCTATGAGCCGCCCGTCCGCGAGGAGGTGTTGCAGGCTCTGCTGAAGATGGGCGCTTACGCACGCTCGGAGGCCCTGCAGTGCAAGGCGGCCTTCGCCGCGCGCGACGTGGCCCTCGCCCGGGACCTGATCCGCCAGGACCGCGAGATCAACAAGCTCAACCGCGAGATCTTCAGGATGGCCCTCGAGATCGGCGACGACCCGGATACGCGCGAGTGGGCGATGCACATGATCCTCGTGGCCCGCGCCATCGAGCGGATCGGCGACAACGCGGTCGACATCGGCGAGCAGGTCGCATTCGTCGCGACGGGCCTGTTCCCCGAGTTCTCAGACCACCCCCCGCAGCCGTCCGCCGCCGGGGAGAGACCCGAAAGCGCCTGACGGCAAGCGATCCGGCGAGAAGCGGCGATCTGTCGGTCCGGCATCGGACCTGATCCGTCGGCAGGCATCCGCAAATTGCGGGAAAACCCTGTGAAGATCTTGTGACCATTTTGGTGCATAGGCTCACGTATCCTGCGGCTCCCCTACACTGCGGCGCAGATGACGGCGGGCATCCTCGGCAAGGATGAAGGGGTCGTAGGGACCATCGCCGGTACAGGCGCCATGCGCTTGGCGGTGCTGGACCGCGACAGCGGGTTCATCCAGGTTTTGACCAAGCGCATGGACCGTCTCGGCTGGGAGCACCGCGTCCTGGCTGGGCCGGTGCCGACGGAGGCGATCGCTTCGATGCGCCTGAGCGCACTCGTCGTCGATCTGGCGGTGCTCGGCCCGCAGGCGTGGGAATGGCTGGAGCGGCTTCGCACGACGCTGCCGGAGCTCGGCGTCATCGTCTGCACGGGCCCCTCGACGGTCGCCCAGCGCGTGCGCGGGTTGAGACTCGGCGCAGACGACTGGGTCACCAAGCCGACCCATCCAGAGGAGGTGATCGCGCGGGTCGAAGGCCTGGCAAGGCGTCGCCGACGCTCGAGCCCTCGTCTGCAGGCCAAACCGCTGTCGGCGGGCGAGGTCGAGATCCACGCCGATCGATTCCAGGCGTTCGTCGCCGGAGATAGCCTCGAACTGACGCGACGAGAGTTCGAGCTGCTAGAGCTGCTTGCGAGCGGCGAAGGACGGGTGCTCGAGCGCGAGGAGATCTATTCGCGGTTGTGGGGATATGCGATGGTGCGTGGCGACCGCTCGGTCGACGTGTTCGTGCGCAAGCTGCGCCAGAAGCTCGAGAAGGCATCGCCCGACTGGCGCTACATCCACACGCACTTCGGGATCGGCTACCGCTTCGCCGCCGAGCCTCGCGACGGCGCCAAGGCCGGCTTGGTGATCGAGCCGTCCATCATGCAGGCCGGCGCCCAAGACGAGCCCGTTGACGCTGAGCTCTGTCAGGATGGGTCGCATGAGCGCCACAGTCGCGAGCCGGCAGCCGTCGGGGCATGACGAGCATCGGCGCCTGCACGATCCATCGCTTTATCTAAACCGCGAGCTCTCCTGGCTCGACTTCAACGAGCGTGTCCTTCAGCTCGCCGAAGACGAGCAGATCCCGCTGCTCGAGCGCGTCAAGTTCTGCGCGATCTATACGACCAACCTCGACGAGTACTACATGGTGCGAGTCGCCGGCCTGCACGACCAGATCGACGCGGGCGTCGAGAACCCGAGCCAGGACGGCCGAACTCCCTCGGAGACGATCGCTTCGATCCGCGAGCGAGTGCTCGAGCTGAGCACACGCCTGAACGCCTGCTGGGACGAGCGTCTGCGCCCCGCGCTCGCCGAACACGGAATCAATGTCGTGGGCGTCGATCAGCTGAGCGTCGAGCAGCACGCCGAGCTGAGCAGGCACTTCGCGAAGGTGATCTTCCCCGCGCTGACGCCCCTTGCGGTCGCGCCCGGACGCCCCTTCCCCTACATCTCGAACCTTTCTTTGAGCCTTGCCATCCACGTCCGCGACCCGGGCGGCGGCGAGACGGTGTTCGCGCGCGTGAAGGTTCCCGCGGAGATCTTGCCCCGCTTCGTGACGATCCGGACGCCGGGACCGGCGACCCCCCAGAACGCTCAGGTCGCGACGCTGGTGCCGCTTGAGGAAGTCATAGCCCACCACCTGGATGCGCTGTTCCCAGGCATGGAGATCGTCGGCTACGACTTCTTCAGGGTCACGCGCGACGCCGACCTCGAGGTCTCAGACGACGCGGCCGACCTGTTGCAAGCCGTCGAGGACGAGCTGAGACGACGCCGCTTCGGCGAGATCGTGCGGGTGGAGGTGGGCGCCCGCTGCTCGCAGAGCCTGCGCGAAGAGCTCATCGGCCTGCTCGGAGGCAGCGAGGATGAGGTCTATCCGGCTGGCGGCCTGATCGACATGGGCTCGCTGTGGCAGATCGTGCGCCTGCCGGGGATGCCGGAGCTCCGAAACGCTCCATACACGTCCGTCACCCATCCTCGCCTGCTGCGTCACGAGGGCGAGCGTCCCGACGTGTTCGCCGCGATGCGAGACGGCGACGTGCTGGTGCACCATCCTTACGAGTCGTTCGCGACCTCGGTCGAGCGCTTCGTCGAGCAGGCCGTCGCCGACCCGAACGTGCTCGCGATCAAGCAGACCGTCTATCGCACGAGCGACGAGTCCTCGCTCGTGCCGGACCTGATCGAAGCCTCCGAACGCGGCAAGCAGGCGGTCGCGCTTGTCGAGCTGACGGCGCGATTCGACGAGCGCACGAACATCCAGTGGGCGAAGGCGATGGAGGAGGCGGGCGTGCACGTCGTCTACGGCCAGCCGGCCTTGAAGACCCACGTGAAGTGCGTGCTCGTCGTGCGACGTGAGGGCGACGGCGTGCGCAACTACGTGCACCTAGGCACCGGCAACTACCATTCAGCGACCGCACGTCTATATACGGACTTCGGCTTGTTCACGACCGACGAGCAGATCGGAGCGGACGTGGCGGACATGTTCAACAACCTCACCGGCTACGGCCGCCCGTTGAGCTACCGCAAGGTGATGATCGCGCCCGCCCACCTGCGCGAGGGGATCATCGACGAGATCATGCGGACGATCGCCGCGCACTCTCCCGACGCGCCGGCGAGGATCGCGATGAAGATGAACGCGCTCGTCGATGGGCGCTGCATACGAGCGCTCTACAAGGCATCGATGGCCGGCGTGAAGATCGATCTGAACGTGCGAGGGATCTGCTGCCTGCGTCCCGGCATCGAGGGGCTCTCGGAGAACATCACGGTCGCCTCGGTCGTCGGCCAGTTCCTCGAGCACTCGCGTATCTACAGCTTCGAGCGCGAAGGCGAGAACACGGTGTACATCGCCTCAGCCGATCTGATGCCGCGCAACCTCGACCATCGCGTCGAGCTCGCGGCCCCGATCGCCGCCCCCGAACTGAGGGACGAGCTGATGGACACGCTGGAGCGCGCGTTCGCCGACAACCAGCGCTCGTGGCAGCTCGATTCCGAGGGCGCGTGGCACAGGCGCTCTCCTGTAGACGGCGAACGCCCGCGCAACATGCAGGTCGAGCTGATGGAGCTGCATTCGCGGCGCGCGGCCGAGGTCACGCCCGCCGACGCGCAAGACTAGTGGTTCAGCCTGGAAATACGCTGAGGGTTTGCCGAGTGTATGCGCGTGATCTGACGGTTCACGGTGTTCGTGTGCGTACCGGTAGTACGTGTGCGAACGCCGGGAAGCGTCAGGCGCGTGCAGACGCCGGGAAACACCAGCGGATTTACAGGATGGGCCACTAGAGCGTCTGCAGCGCGGCCTTGAGCTCGTCGACGGTCTGGTAGTCGAGCCCGAGGCGATGATCGTGGCGGTGGCGCACGATGCCGTGCTCGTCGATCACGATCACCGACCGCGCGGTCGTGCCGATGCCGGGCGTCACGGCGCTGTAGGCCCTGGCGACGCTGCGGTCTACGTCCGCGAGCAGGGGCACGTTGAGGCCGTGCTTGGCCTTGAAGCTCTCATGCGAGGAGAGACCCTGGGAAGAGATCCCGACGACGGTGGCGCCCAGAGAGGCGAAGTCCTCGGCGCGGTCGCGATAGGAGCAGAACTGACGCGTGCACACCATCGTGTTGTCGCCCGGATAGAACAGCAGCACCACTCGTTCGCCGCGATGGTCCGAGAGCTTGAAGGGCCCGTCCGTGCCCTGCAGCTCGAAGTCGGGTGCCTGCTCGCCGACGCGTGGTGCCTTGGCCATGCCTACCGCCTCCCGTTTGATGTGGCCACGAGCATAGTCCTCGAGGCTGCGCTACAACACACCACGCCATGCATCGGGTAGGAAGATCTGTGGGACTCGTCGGAGAGAGAGCCATGCGCCTCGCCCAAACGAAAGCCGCGCGACCCGTCGGAGCACTCACGCTCAGCGCGTTGCTCGGAGCCTGCGGTGGGGGCTCTGCCGACACTTCGAATGCCACGGCGCCGCCAGGCGCCATCCCCACCCCCGCGAAAGCGGCCGGTGCGCGCCTGCTCGACTGGCCCGAGTTCGGCCTGAACCCCCAACGCTCAGACGTTAGCCCGCTATCGACGGGCATCACCGCCGCGAATGTCGCCCAGCTGCGCCGCATGACGGTGTCGCTGCCCGGAACGGTCGACTCCTCGCCGATCTACCTGCACGAAGCGAGCGTAGCCGGCTCCACGCACAGCGTCGTCGTCGTAACGACGACGTACGGCAAGACGCTTGCGATCGACGCGGGCAGCGGACACATCCTGTGGACGTTCACACCCCCCGGCTACTCGCAATGGGCGGGCAGCGCGCAGATCACGACGACGAGCCCGGCGGCGGACCCGGACGGGCGCTTCGTGTACGCGGCCTCTCCCAACGGCCTGATCCACAAGCTCTCGCTCGCAGACGGCGCCGAGGCGAGCGGCTGGCCGGTGTCGGTCACACGCGACGCAGCCCACGAGAAGCTGGCGGCAGCGCTGAACGTGTACGGCCCCTACGTGATCGCGGCCACAGGTGGCTACTACGGCGACGCTCCCCCCTATCAGGGCCACGTCGTGCTGATCGACCGCACGAGCGGGCACATCGCGAGTGTGTTCAACACGCTGTGTGCGAACCGCCGCCACATCATCGTCGCGAGCAGCTGCGGATCGAGCGACTCGGCGATCCTCTCGCGCGGCGGGGCCGTCGTCGAGCCGGGTGGGAAGCGCCTGCTCGTCTCGACGGGCAACGGGCCATGGAACGGCACGAGCGATTTCGGCGACAGCGTGATCGAGCTGACGGTTCCGGACCTGCGTTTCAGGCAGGCGTTCACGCCGACGAATCAGGCCCAGCTGAACGAAAGCGACACCGATCTGGGGTCGAGCGCTCCCGTGCTGCTCGGCCAGGATCGCGTGCTGATCGCCGGCAAGGACGGGATCATGCGCGCACTCTCGCTCTCACGGCTCGACGGCCGCCGCCCCACGCGACCCAACAGGCTCGGCGGCGAAGTCCAGCGCTTGGCGCTCCCCGGCGGGGGCGAACTGTTCACGCAGGCCGCCGTATGGCATCAGGGCAAGAGCACGACCGTGTTCGTCGGGGGACCGAACGCGACCAGCGCGTTTGCGCTGCGCAAAGGGCGGCTCGCGCTCGCCTGGACGAACGGCAACCCCGGCACGAGCCCCGTGATGGCGGGAGGCCTGCTCTATGTGTACGACCCCTCCGGCGGCGGGATCAACGTCTACAGGCCGACCTCCTCCAGGCCGATCGCCAAGCTGGGAGGCGACTCAGGCCATTGGAACAGCCCGATCGTCGTCGACGGCCATGTGATCGAGCCGGAGGGCAACGCCAACGACCACCGCTCGTCGCGAACGCTCGAGCTGTTCTCGGCGTCCTGACGCACCCCTGAGACGCGCCCTTCTAAGCTCTCCGAATGCTCAGACTCGCTCGCTGGTCGACGACCCACCGCCTCTACATCGCGATCGGCTGGGTCGTGCTGCTGCTTGCCGTCAACGCCGTCGCTCGCTCGGCAGGGACGAGCTACTCCAACAACTTCACGATCCCCAACTCCGACGCTCAGCGAGCGACCGACCTGTTGCAGCAGAGCTTCCCCGCCCAGGCCGGTGACCGAGACACGATCGTCTTCAAGGTCACCCACGGCTCAGTCACGGACCCGGCCGTGCGCGCGCGCATGCAGGCGCTGTTCGCGAAGGTCTCGCGTCTGCCGCACGTGGCGGGCGTCGTAAGCCCCTACGGTCCGGCGGCCGGCAGAGCGATATCGCACGACGGGCGGATCGCGTTTGCGACCGTCGAATTCGACGAGAAGGCCAACAACCTACCCAAGAGCGCGGCCAAGAACGTGATCGCCGCGGCCGGGGCGGCGCGTGCCCCTGGCCTGCAGATCGAGCTGGGCGGACCCGCGATCGAGCAGAGTCAGCAGCAGGGCTTCGGCCTGACGACCGCGATCGGCCTGCTCGCAGCGATCGTCGTGCTGCTGGTCACGTTCGGCTCGCTTGTCGCAATGGGCCTGCCGATCGTCACTGCGCTGTTCGGTCTGGGCACGGGCCTCGGCTTGATCGCCCTGTTTACGCACCTCGTCGACACCCCCAACTTCTCCTCCGAGCTTGCCGCGATGATCGGGCTCGGGGTCGGCATCGACTACGCGCTGTTCATCGTCACCCGCTTCCGCGAGGCCTATGCGACGCCGGGGCCCACGCATGAAGACGTGCGCGAGTCCGTCGTGCAGGCAATGGACACCGCCGGGCGCGCCGTCCTGTTCGCCGGCTGCACGGTCGTGATCGCGCTGCTCGGCATGATGCTGCTCGGTGTGAGCTTCCTCTATGGCGTTGCGATCTCCGCGTCGATCGGCGTGCTGCTCGTGATGCTCGGTTCGCTGACCCTCCTGCCCGCCCTGCTGACGCTCGCCGGGAGACGGCTGATGCGCCCCGGCTGGCGGGCGCGCCGCCGCGGGAAGCCGGCGGTATCGGCGCCGGGTGCGCATTGGTGGCTGCGCTGGAGCATGTTTGTGCAGCGGCGCCCCGGCAAGATCGCCGTCGTCGCGACGGTCGTGATGCTGCTGATCGCGGCTCCCGCGACCGCCTTGCGCCTCGGCTCCAGCGACGCAAGCAACGATCCGGTGAGCTTCACGACATACAAGGCGTACGAGCTGCTCGCCGAAGGCTTCGGTCAGGGCTTCAACGGCCCGCTCGAGGTGGTCGCGAAGCTGCCGAGACCCGAACGCTCCACAGCCCAGGCGCCAGGTGGCGAGGGCTCGGGCAGCGGCGCCTCATCGACCGCCGGCTCGACGAGGGGCACGGCGTTGCGCAGCCCCGCAGGCGAAGGGCCGAGCGCGCGCACACTTGGCGAGCTGCAGCGGACTCTCGCTGCTACGCCTGGAGTCGTCGCCGTCACGCCCCCTCGCGTAAGCCCCTCAGGCGAAGTGGCGACTATCTCCGTCTACCCGCGCTCCTCGCCCCAGGCGTACGCGACCACTCAGCTCGTTTCGCACCTGCGCGAAGATGTGATCCCGCCCGTCGCCTCTAAGACGGGGATGAAAGTCTACGTCGGCGGCTTCACGGCCGGCGGTGTCGACTTCGCCGCGACGCTCGCGAAAAAGCTGCCGCTGTTCATCGGCGTCGTTGTGCTTGTCTCCGCGCTGCTGCTGATGGTCGTGTTCCGCTCGCTCGTCATCCCGCTGCAGGCGGCGGTCATGAACCTGCTCTCTATCGGCGCTTCGCTCGGCGTGATCGTCGTCGTCTTCCAGTGGGGCTGGCTCGACGGGCTGATGGGCGTGAGCGGCGGTCCGATCGAGTCGTTCATCCCGGTGATGCTGTTCGCGATCGTGTTCGGCCTGTCGATGGACTATGAGGTCTTCTTGATCTCGCGCATCCATGAGCAGTGGGCGCGCACCGGCGACGCGCGCCGAGCGGTCGGCGAGGGTCTCGCTCTCACGGGGCGCGTCATCACGGCCGCCGCCGCGATCATGATCTGCGTATTCCTGTCGTTCATGCTCGGCGAAGACAGAGTGATCAAGGAGTTCGGACTGAGCCTCGCCTCGGCCGTGTTCTTAGACGCTGTGGTCGTGCGCTGCCTATTGATGCCCGCCGTGCTCGATCTGCTCGGCGAGCGGACGTGGGCGCTTCCCGACCGTCTAGACCGACTGCTGCCGAGCCTGAACATCGATGGCGCCGCGACGCGCCTCACTCCCGAGGAGGAAGCGGAGTTCGCCGCCTTCTCCGCCGGAGAGGCACGCGCCCGAGCCGGCGCGAGCGGGAGGACCGAGGGCTGAGACGATCGCGAGGAGGGCTCCTCGTAGTCCTCGCGTGCGCCGTCTGCCTCTCTTTGACGGCGACCGCGGGCGCAGCCTCACCCGCAAGCGACACCGCGCCGTCAGCGAGCGCACAACGATCCGCGCTAGTCGTGTTTCTCGCGCCCGCAACGTTGCCGACAAGGCACGCGAGCACGGGTCGTAGCGAAGCGAATGCGTTTGAGTCCGAGCTTGCCTTCATCCCTTCCCTGAACATCGGCATCCTCAGCGCGACGCAGGGCACCTACAAGCCGGCCCAATTGTTGCTCGACATCACGCAGGGAGCGCGCGTGTCCTACTCGGCGTACTCCCCCGCCTATCCCCCACCGCTGTCGCTGAGGCCGCTGCCCGGGAAAGCCGCCCAGGTGGAGCCGTGGGACGCCGTGCGCAGGCGCGCCGAAGAAGCTCCCCAGCTGTTGATACCCGGACTGCTGGCGTCGAGCATTCCGGGTGGTGTCGCGTACGCCGCGACCACCGCGCCCGCCTTGACGAGTACACCCGGAGTGCCAAGGGCGCCTCGAGCCGGGGGACCGTATCTCGACGCTGCCGCGGCAGCCGACCGCTCCGGCACGGTCGCGGCCATCTCGCTCGGCCCCGAATCAAGTCTGCTCGATCGCATCTCGGCGCTGCAGACCGGACACTTGCTCGTGGTGGCCGACCTGCCGCCGGGCGCAACCGGCTATGACGACCTGCGTGCGCTCGCCACCACTCGCCTCCCAGGCGAGCTGCTGGTCGTGGTGCAGCGGGCGCCTGAATCGTTCGGGCAGGAACTGCTGTGGATCGCGTTCGCCGGCCTAAATCCCGGTGGCCAGACGCTCGCCTCAAAGATGTCGAGCGACACGCTCATTTCACAGACGACGAACGAGCGGGGAATGGTTGCGGCCATCGACATCGGCCCGACGATCCTCGCCCATCTGGGCCTCCCTATTCCAGCGGACATGCGTGGGCGCCCCGTGCGCGTGGACGGCGCCTTCGACGGTCCGGCGCTGCGCGGATTGATGGCGCGCCTGGAGGTGATCGACTCACGCCGGCTGCCCGCGGTCGCCTGGCTGGTGGGCGCGTGCTTGCTGCTGCTTGGCATCGCCGCCACTCCGCTCGGACACGATCGACCCAGACGCGTAGCATGGGCGCTGCGGGTGGGAGCGCTCGCATTGCTGTGGGCGCCGGCCGCCGCGTTGATCCCGGCGGCGCTCGAGCCGGGCCGCACCGCGGAGCTCGCGATCATCGTCGGAGCCTGTCTTGCGCTCGGAATGCTCGCCGATCGGCTTGTTCGGTGGCCGCGCGCCCCCGCGCTCGTCGCAGGAGTCGTCGTGCTGGCGATCGTGGTCGACGCGCTCGCCGGCACGCAGCTGTTGATGCGCTCTCTGCTGGGACCCAAACCGGCGTTCGGCGCGCGCTTCTATGGCATCGGCAACGAGCTGAAGTCAGGCCTCGCGGTGCTCGTGTTCGCGGGAGTGGCCGCCGTGCTCTACCCGGCCGTGCGCGGGCGCAGAGCGGCGGTGGCGATGGCCTGCTGCGGTATCGCGCTCGCGCTCATCGAGGGCTCGGCGAAGATCGGCGCGGGCGTCGGGGGTGTGATCCTCGTGAGCGCGGGCACAGCCGTGGCGACGGTGCTCCTGCTGCCCGGAGCGCTCAACCGCAGGCGAGCCCTGCTTGTGATGGCAGCGCCCGTCATCGGGCTGATCGGGCTTGCCCTCCTCGATCTGGCAACCGCCAAAGGCTCGGGCCACTTCACCGGCAGCGTGCTCGACGCCCGCTCGGCGGGCGACATCAGAGACATCATCGTGCGCCGCTATGGCGCCGCCTGGGACGAGCTGCGCAACCACCTGATGCCGGTCGCGACGGGCCTTGCGCTCGCCGGCTCCGTGCTTGCGATCCGCCGCCGCGACAGAGTCTGCGCGCCCGTCGAGTCCGACCCGGCCTGGCTCGCCGCGCTGGCCGGCGGACTCACCGCGGGCGTGATCGGCGCCCTCACCGAGGACTCGGGCCCGGTGCTGCTCGTCGTCGCGGTGTTCGCGCTGGCGTGCGTGCTGGCGTACTTGTGGGGCAGACCACGTCCGCGACCGGCCGATGTCGTGGACGGTCGTCAAGCAGGGTCGGGACTGCTGGCCGACGGGACCGGCTCGATCCCGACCACATCGAGCAGGTCGGTCAGCCCGTCGAAGTCGTCGGGGTTGCAGGTGTAGAGCGGAAGACCGTTCGCGAGAGCCGTGGCCGCGATCAGCATGTCGAGCGCGCGCCTGCCCCTCGCCTTGCGGCCGACGGTAAGCAGGGCGGCATAAACGCGTCCGTATGCCCGGGCGGCGGCGTCGTCGAAATGCAGCTGGTCAAAGGTCCTCTCAGCGGCCGCAAGGCGCTCCATGCGCGCGGCGCGCTCCTGGGGATCGTCGGTGGCGTGCGGACCGGATGCAAGCTCAGCGATCGTGATTGCCGAGATCGCTATCTCGAGGGGCAGCTGATCCTCGCTAAGCAAGTCGAGATCGATCACGGCTGAGGTGTCAAGCAGCCCGCGCGGATGCCGCTGTGCCGTCGCGGGGTCCCCCCGCTCGTCGGTCAAGCGCGTGTCCTGGGGGCGGGATCATGGTCCAGTTCGACAAATCGATCGACATCGACTCGGAAGCGTCGGCGGTCGACGCGGGCCGTGCCCTTGAACGCAGCCAGCGCCGCCTTCGCCGGCACGTACCGTCGACGATGAAACGGGAGCAGCTCACCCACAGGGGCGCCGTTGCGAGTGACGACAAAAGATTCCCCTCTGTCGAGCTCGCGCATGATCTCACCGCTGTCGTTGCGCAGCTGTCGCTGAGTGATCTGTCGTGACATCACCCGCATCGTAGCACGCGTGCTATCCACGCATACGGACATTGTTGCGCACTTATTGGCCTAAATCGATCCACTTTGTGATATTAGTTCACGAGCCTATCCTCATGTTCTAGATAAAGAAAGTGACTATGCGCAAAATTCAAGGCCGCCCAACCAGACTCGCCGGCGCCGCACTGACCGCGCTCGCCGCCTCGTTCGCGCTCGCTGCGTGCGGCTCCTCTTCCAGCGACAGCAAGAGCGTCGCGCTCGTCGCCTACTCCACGCCCGAGAAGGCCTTCGCGGCGCTGATCGGAGCCTTCCAGGCCACGAGCGAAGGCAAGGGCGCGAGCTTCAGCCAGTCCTATGGGCCCTCCGGCGACCAGAGCCGCGCAGTGGCCGCCGGCCTGAAAGCCGACGTGGTCAACTTCTCGCTCGAACCGGACGTGACACGGCTGATCAAGGCGGGCCTGGTGTCCTCCGACTGGAACAAGAACGCCACGCACGGCTTCGTCACCAACTCGGTGGCGGTGATCATCGTGCGCAAGGGCAACCCCAAGCACATAGTCGGCTGGAACGACCTGATCAAGCCGGGCGTAGGCGTGGTGACGCCCAACCCGTTCACCTCGGGCGGCGCACGGTGGAACATCCTCGCTGCGTATGGCGCCCAGATAAAGGAAGGCAAGACGCCTGCGCTTGCGCGGGCGTACCTCCAGAAGCTCTTTCACAACGTGGTCTCGCAGGACTCCTCTGCCCGCAACGCGCTGCAGACGTTCCTCGCGGGCCGCGGTGACGCGCTAATCGACTACGAGGACGAGGCGATCGCTGACGTGAAAGCGGGCTCGGCGATCGAATACATCGTCCCCAGGGCGACGATCCTGATCCAGAACCCGATCGCGGTCGTAACCGGTGGCAACACGAGCGAGGCCCAGAAGTTCGTCAACTATCTGCTCTCCCCCGCCGGCCAGAAGATCTGGGCTGAAAAGGGCTACCGCCCGGTGGTTGGAGGCGTCGCCGTACCCGGCGAGTTCCCGACACCGCCCGAGCTGTTCACGATCGAAGACCTCGGCGGCTGGAAGAAGGTGGGCAAGCAGTTCTTCGAAACCGAAGGCACGCCTGGGATCGTCACCAAGATCGAGCAGTCGCTGGGGGTGTCGACCTCCAAATGACCCCGACATCCGCACCCGGCGCGGTCGTCGCAGGCGCGGACGAGCTGTCGGACGCGGCGCCGGGTGGACGCGACTCGCTGTACGGCCGGTTCGCCGCGCGTGTGGGGGTGCATGCCGGCTCCGCGCTCGGCAAGGGCGCGCTCGGCGCCTACCTGTCGATCCTGGTGCTGTTGCCCGTAGCAGCGCTGCTCGCGAACGCGGCCAAGGGCGGACCGGCGGCCTTCTGGATCGAGGTCTCCTCGCCCGAGGCCGTGGCCGCCCTGAAGCTGACGCTGATCGCCTCGGCGATCGTGGTGACGATCAACGCGGTCGCAGGCACGGTGATCGCGTGGGTGCTCGTACGCGACGAGTTCGCCGGCAAGCGGATCGTGAACGCTCTGATCGATCTGCCGTTCGCGCTGCCGACGGTGGTCGCGGGCGTGGTGCTGCTCGCTCTGTATGGCAAGGGCGGCCCGACGAGTATCGACATCACGTTCACCCGCGCGGCCGTCGGGCTGGCGCTGCTGTTCGTGACGCTGCCGTTCGTGGTGCGCTCGGTGCAGCCGGTTCTGTCCGAGCTGGACCGTGCCTCCGAGGAAGCCGCAGCCTCGCTCGGCGCCGGCGCGCTCACCGTGTTTCGCCGGATCGTGCTGCCCGCGCTGATGCCCGCGATCCTCTCAGGCATGGCGCTGTCGTTCGCGCGCGCGGTCGGCGAGTTCGGATCGATCGTGCTGATCTCAGGCAACCTGCCGTTCAAGACCGAGGTCGGCTCGGTTTACATCTTCAACCTCCTCGAGAACGAAAACGTCGCCGCCGCGGCGGCGGTATCTGTCGTGTTGCTTCTCTGTGCGCTGGTGGTGCTCAGCGCGATGACCGCCATCTCACGCGCGAGGTCCAAGCATGTCCGCTAGGCGCCTCGTCGTGCGCTTCACGGCGCTCGGCTATCTGCTCCTGCTGCTCGGCGCCCCGGTCGCGATGATCTTCTACCGCACGTTCGAACACGGCCTGGAGCCCGTGTGGAATGCGGTCACGCAGCCGAACGCGGTGCACGCCTTCTGGCTGTCGATCGAGCTAGTGGCGATCGTCGTGCCGCTGAACACCGTGTTCGGAATCGGCATGGCGCTGCTGATCGAGCGTGGCCGCTCCCGTGGACGCAGCGCGCTCGGGCTGCTGCTCGACCTCCCGTTCGCGATCTCGCCTGTCGTCGTGGGCCTCTCGCTGGTGCTCGTCTACGGGCGCACCGGCTGGCTCGGGAGCTGGCTGGCGAGCAACGGCATCCAGGTGATCTTCTCGATCCCCGGGATGGTGCTTGCGACCGCGTTCGTGTCGCTGCCGTTCGTCGCGCGCGAGACGATCCCCGTCCTGCGCGAGCTCGGCACAGACGCCGAGCAGGCGGCCGCCACGCTCGGCTCGAGCGCATGGCAGACGTTCCGTAGGGTGACGCTGCCAGCGATCCGCTGGGGGGTGATCTACGGCGTGGTGCTCACGACCGCCAGGGCGCTCGGCGAGTTCGGCGCGGTGAGCATCGTGTCGGGACGCATCGAGGGGCAGACCCAGACGCTGCCGCTGTACGTGCAGGACCGGTTCGAGAACTTCGACACAACCGGCGCGTTCGCCGCTGCCGTAGTGCTGGCGCTGCTGGCGTTCGCGACGCTGCTCGGCATGGGCCTGCTCGCAAAGCGCACCACGCGAGATGTGGTGGCCTAATGAGAGAACGAGCACACGGTCAACAATCCGAAGCCCGCCCGGCGGGCGCACGCAAGAACATCGGAAGGAGACATGTCTGATGGCGATCGAGGTCCGCAACGTGACCAAGCGTTTCGGCTCGTTCACCGCCCTGGACGACGTCAGCGTCGATGTGCCGGACGGGGCGCTGATGGCTCTGCTCGGGCCGAGCGGCAGCGGCAAGTCGACACTGCTCAGGGTGATCGCGGGCCTGGAGGCCCCTGACGGCGGAAGGGTATCGATCGGGGGCCAAAACGTCACAGGCGCTCCGGCGCGCACGCGAGGGGTTGGCTTCGTCTTCCAGCACTACGCCCCGTTCAAGCACATGACCGTCCACGACAATGTCGCCTTCGGCCTGACGGTGCGCAAAACGGCCAAGCGCGAGGTCAAGCGGCGTGTGAAGGAGCTGCTGGCGCTCGTACGCCTGGAGGGCCTGTCGGGACGATACCCATCGCAACTCTCAGGCGGCCAGCTACAGCGGATGGCGCTGGCGCCTGAGCCGAGAGTTCTCCTGCTGGATGAGCCGTTTGGCGCGCTCGACGTGCAGGTGCGCGCGCAGCTGCGGGAGTGGCTGCGCCGCCTTCACGAGCAGATCCACGTGACGACGATCTTCGTCACGCACGACCAGGAGGAGGCGATGGACGTCGCCGCCCAGATTGTGGTTATGAGGGCCGGCCGCATCGAGCAGACGGGCACGCCGCGGGAGCTGTACGAGCACCCGAGCAACGAGTTCGTGATGTCGTTCGTCGGGCCGGTCAACCGCCTCGACGACGCGCTGCTGCGCCCGCATGACATCCAGATCCTCCCTTACGCAGACGCGGGCGCGGTCGAGGCGCTCGTGCGCCGCGTCGCTCATCTGGGCTTTGAGGTGCGTGTCGAGCTGACGCTCCCCGACGGGCGCGACGTGTGGGCCCAGGTCACGCGCGACACCGCCGCGGAGCTTGAGCTGGCCGAGGGCCAGATCCTCGCCGTGCGCCTGCCCGCCCCGCGCGTGTTCGCCTGAGCTCCTGCCCGTCGGCCCTCACGCCCCGCGGACGCGGCGCTATCGCGTGGTCCAGGCTTCCTCTTCGCGCGTCAGCTTGGCGACCGAGGCCGGCAGCTTGCCGGCCGCCACGTCAGCGATGGTGACGTGCTCGAGGACCTTGCGCAGGTTGGCGCGCAGCGCGATCCAAACCTGCTGCAGAGACTCGGCTGAGCCCTTGTACTCGACCTCCTCGGGCCGTTGGCCGCGAACGCCGACGAGCGGCCCCTCCACGGCGCGGATCACTTCCGCGAGGTTGACCTCCTTGGCGGGACGAGCTAGCCAGTAGCCGCCTTCGGGGCCGCGCTGGCTGCGCACAATCCCGGCGGAGCGCAGCTGCGTGAGGATGTTCTCGAGGAAGGACAGCGGAATGTGCTGAGCCTGCGCGATCTCGTCGACCTTACGCGGGCCGTCGCCCCCTACCGACGCCAGCTCGACAAGCGCTCGCACGGCGTAATCGGCCTTGGCGGTGACGTGCATAGGGACATTCTCTCCCAAAGCCGAGCGGTGCGACTCCGAGCGGAGGACGATAGCCGAGGTGGATGTGGATCGCGGACTACGCCGCGCAGTCGCGACACTCCCCGCGCAGCACGATCTCGTGCTCTGAGACCGTGAGCGGGACCCGCTCTGAGAGGCTCGAAATCGCCCTCTCCAGCCCCTCGTCCGAGAACGGCATGACCACGCCACACCCACCGCACACGAGATGGTGGTGGTGCTCGTGCTGGTCTGCCACTCGCTCATAGCGCACCATCGCCTGCCCGGTCTCCACGCGCTGCACGAGGCCCAACTCCTCCAGCTCCTCGAGGATCCGGTACACGCTCGCCCGGCTCACGCGCCGCTGGGTGCGCAGCGCGTCCTCGATCTCGATCGCGGTGAGCGCGCACGCCTGGTTGTTGAGCAGCTCCAGCACCGCACGGCGCGCTTCGCCGCGCCGCCGGCCCGCCGCGGTAAGCGCCTCTTCGGCTCGCTCGAGCCAGTCGCGCCCGCCGGCCGCGCGCCTGCCCGCGCAGGCGGTCGTCGAAGTGGTGGGCACTGTGCGGGCGGTCGGGCTCATATCGCGATGGTAGACCTCAGCGATGCCAGCAGATACGCGCCGACGGCCAGTCCGATGATCGCGCTGCTCGGCGGCAGCGATGGGATCGCGTAGCTGAGCGCAATCCCTCCCCACATCGCCCCAAGCGCGAGCGCGCCCGACAACGCCATGCCGAGGTACGGCCGCGCTGTGACCCGCAGCGCCGCACCGGCCGGCGCCGCGATCAGTCCGAGCACGAGCAGAGCTCCGATCGCCTGTGCGCCCTCTGCCGTGACAGCTCCGATCAGCATGAGCAGGACGAGCCCGAGCGCACGCACCGGCACACCGTGGAGCGTGGCCAGCTCCACGTCCACCGAGGCGAACAGCAGCGGGCGCGCCATCGTAAGCGCGGCGAGCGCCACCCCCAGGCCGATCGCTGCCGCGACCAGGCTCTGACCTGCGCTGAGCCCGAAGATCGAGCCGAACAGAGTGTTGGCGACGATCAGGCCGTTGTTACCCGAAGCGCTCGTGCTGAGCACGGCGATCAAGAGCACGCCGATGCCGAGGATCCAGGAGAACGCCACCCCGATCGTCACGTCGTCGGCCTGCGCGCGGCGCCCAAGGCCGGCCATCACGGCGGCGAGACCCAGCGTCAGCGTGAATAGGCCCACGCGCTCGTCGATCCCGACGACGGCGGCCGCGATCGCGCCGACGAACGCGACGTGACTGAGCGCGTCGCCAGCGAACACCTGGCCGCGCAAAACGACGAACCAACCGACGACACCGCACGCCAGCGCGATGAACGTGCCAGCGAGGTACGCGTTGCGGATGAATTCGTGGGAGAGCATCAGGCGAGGGGGATCGGGGCCGAGCCCGAGTGCGGCGGCGCGACGGGCGCTGGCGGGCGCCGATCACGGGCGCGGGGCGACACGTGGCGGGCGAGCTGGGCGAGGAGGTAGACGCCGATCGCGAACGTCGTGATGAAGAAGCCGAGCGGGTACGGGGAGAAGTAGGAGATCGACAGGGCCAGCCAAGTGATCAGCAGCGACAGCGCGACGCTCACCGCGAGGCTGCGCGCGGGGCGAGGGGTCAGGACCTGGGCGGCCGCGGGGGGAGCGACGAGCAGAACGAACACGAGCAGCGCTCCGGTGATCTGACTGGTGGCGGCGACGGCAAGCCCAAGCAGCAGCAGGAAGCCCACATCGAGCGTGCGCACCGGCACGCCGCGCGCGCGCGCCACCTCAGGGTCGAGCGAGGCGAGCAGCAGCGGCCGGCCGGCCAGCGCAAGCGCACCGAGCACAGCGATCGCCACGATCAGCAATGTCAGTACCTGCGCCGAGTCGATCCCGAGGAAGGTGCCGAACAGCAGCGACTCCAGCTGCTCGAGCACGCCGCTGTAGAGGCTGAGAAACAGGAAGCCGAGGGCGAGGCCCGCAACCTGCACGACGCCGATCGCCGCCGACTCGCCGCTTCGGGCGGAGCTCGCCGGCCCCCTCCCCGGCCTCCGGGAACGCCCGATCGCGAGCGCGGAGACACCGCACGCCACGTAGTAGCCAACGGCGCTCGGCAGCCCCGCGAGCGCCGCGCCGGCCGCGCCAGGGAAAGACATGACCGCGATCGTGTGCCCCGCGAAGCTCTGCCTGCGCAGCACCATGTACCAGCCGACGACCGCCGCCATAACCGCGACGATCGTGCCGGCCTCGAACGCGTGCACCATGAAGCGGTAGCGCAGCAGCTCTTCGACGTCGCGCGCGAGGTTCCAGGTGAGGGTCGGTTCGCTCATCGCGATTGCCGATTGCCTGGATGGACGACCGGGTGGCTCATCGTGGTGTCACCCATGCCGGTGGCCGTGGACGTGGGGCGCCTCGGGCTGGCCGACCACGACCAGCCGCCCATCGCGTGTGCGCAGGACCTCGACCGGCGCCCCGTACAGCTCGCTGAGCTTCGCGCTCGTAATGACCTCCTCGACGGGTCCCTGCAGCGCGCGGCCGCCGGCGAGGTAGATGACCTGGTCGAGATATGAAAGCAGCGGGTTGACGTCGTGCGCCACGAGCAGCACCGCTACGTTCTCGGTGCGGCAGATGCGCTGCACGAGCGCGGTCACCGCCGCCTGGTTCGGGAGGTCGAGGCTGTCGAGCGGCTCGTCGAGCATCAGGATGCGCGGCCTGCGCACAAGCGCTTGGGCGATCAGGATGCGCTGCTGCTCCCCGCCGGAGAGCTCGCTAAGCGGACGCTCGGCGTAGGCGCTCGCACCGACCAGCTCGGTCACCTCCTCGACGCGTCTCTTCGCCTGGCGGCGCGCGGCGGCGCGCGAGCCGAACGGCAGCGGCACGCCCCAGCTCGCCCCATCCAGGCCGAGCCGCACGAGGTCGACGCCGCGGACGGGCAGCGTCGAGGCGTAGGCGTGGCGTTGCGGCAGGTAGCCGATGCGCCGGTTGGCGACACCCGGCGGCCCGCCGAGCACGGTGACGGCGCCGCGCGACGTGTCCACTACGCCGAGGACCGCCTTCAGCAGCGTCGACTTGCCGCTGCCGTTGGGCCCGAGCACGGCTACGAACTCGCCTTCGCGCACAAGCAGGTCCACCCCACTCCACACCACATGGGGCGGGCGGGCCCCGATCACCGCGCTTGCGTCGTGCAACTCGATCGCGGTGCCGCCGGCGCGCTCGCGGATCGCGGACGGCTCGTGGCCTGCGGTGTCTGCGTGAGCGGGTACGGCTCTCGACTCCGGGTCCAGGCGTTGTCTCATCGCCCGGTCGCCTCGTGCAGCGCCCGCTCGAGCGCTTCCAGCTGCGAGACCTGCCACTGTTGGAAAGTGTCCGACGCCGGCGACAGCGTCTCGGTGACGGTGGCGATCGGAATGTGTGCCGCGCGCGCCAGTTCGTTCACGCGCTGCACGTCGGGCGTGACGTTCTGGCTATTGAACACCCACACCTTCACCCGGTGTCCGGTTACTTGCGCGTCGACCGTCTGCTTGTCGCGCGCGGACACTTCGATGCCCTCGGCGATCGCCCTGGCGAAGCTGTAGGGGGTGAGAAGCTTCAGTCCGAGCGCTCCGCCGAGCGGCTGGAAGATCGACTCGCTGTAGCCGACGGGAACGCCCGCGTAGCGGCGCCTGATTTCGGCGATCAGCGCGTCATAGCGCGCGAGGCCCTGCGTTTCGAACGCGCGCTTTTGCTGGGCGAAGTAGGTCCGATCGGCCGGCAGCGCCTCCTCGTAGTCGGCGACGATCGCATCGACGACGGCGTGGACGTGCGCCGGGGAGTACCACTGGTGGGGATTGTCGCCCGCCCTGTAGCCGAGCAGGTCGCCGACGTTCAGCGTGAGGGGCCCGCGCTGGCCTTCTTCGGCATCGGCGGCAAGCAGGCGCGAGGCCCATTCGTCATAGCCGATGCCGTTGACGATGGCGATCGCGGCGTCTGCCATCGTGCGCGCGTCCTTCGCGCTCGGCTCGTAGCTGTGCGGATCGGTTTCGGGGTTGACGACGATGCTGCTGACTTCAGTCTTGGAGCCCCCGAGCTGCACGGCGATCGATCCCCAGAAGTTCTCGGCCGCGACCACGCGCAGCCGGCCACCGCTGCCCTCTTTACGCGGTTCGGCCGAGCCGCAGCCGCCGAGCAGTGCGCAGGTCGCGAGGACGACAATCGCTGAGCGACGCATCGAGCGGCAGTATATAAGATCGAGTCTCGTTATTGTTTTCAGCCGGTGTGGCGCATCTACCCCGAGGATCGGCTACTGTCGACGCCATGTGCGTCATGTGCGCGATGACGGCGGCCACTGCGGCTACCGGGTTCAGAACCTGGCTGCAGACGCACCACCTGAGCTGGCTGACTCCACGGCGCATGCGGGCGCTGACGCTCGCGGCTATGTGCGCGGTGGGACTGGTTTCGACGGTGGGCATCAGCGGCTCGACGCCGCCAGCCGCTCACAGCGCGCCCGCGATCCACGCCGGCCGCTAGAGGCCGGGGCCGGGGCGCAGACGGCCGTGCACCAGCTGAAGCTCGACTCCGAGGAGCTGCACACCCCCACGTACGCCGCGCGCGGCTTCTCGCACGACGTCCCGAAGTACCGCCTGCCGAGCGTCGGCATGAGCGCGGACGCGGCCTACCAGCTCGTGCACGATGAGCTGAACCTCGACGGCAACCCGGCGCTGAACCTCGCGTCGTTCGTGACGAGCTGGATGGAGCCGCAGGCGGACAAGCTTGCGACGGAGACGCTCAACAAGAACCTGATCGACCAGGACGAGTACCCGCAGACGGAGGTCGTTCACGAGCGGGTCGTCTCGATGATCGGCCGCCTCTTCCACGCCCCCGCGGGCGAGCGGCCGACCGGGACCGCCACGATTGGCTCCTCGGAGGCGATCATGCTCGCGATGCTCGCCCACAAGCGCTCGTGGCAGCGACGGCGCGAGGCGGAGGGCAAGCCGGCGGAGCGTCCGAACATGGTGATGGGCGCCGACGTGCACACGTGCTGGGAGAAGTTCGCCCGCTACTTCGAGGTGGAGGCGAGGGTGGCACCGATGGAGGAGGGCCGCTACACGATCGCCGCCGAGCAGGTGGAGCCCTTGATCGACGAGCGCACGATCGCGGTGGCAGGACTGCTGGGTACCACCTTCACCGGCCAGATGGACGACCTCGCCTCGATCGACGAGCTGCTCACGCGCATCGAGCAGAAGCGTGGGCTTCGCATCCCGCTGCACATCGACGCGGCCAGCGGCGGCTTCGTGATCCCCTTCTCACAGCCCGACCTGGAGTGGGACTTCAGGTTGAGGAGCGTGCGGTCCATAAATGTTTCAAATCACAAGTTCGGGCTCGTCTACCCGGGGATGGGCACGGTCGTGTTCCGCGACCGCTCCGATCTGCCGGAGGAGCTCGTCTTCCACATCAACTACCTCGGCGGCGACATGCCGAACTACTCGCTGAACTTCTCGAGGCCGAGCAACTCGGTCGTGCTGCAGTACTTCAACTTCCTGCGCCTCGGACGCGAAGGCTATGAGCAGATCGTGAAGAGCACGCTCTCCAACGCGCAGGCACTGGCCGCCAAGCTCGGCTCGATCGAGGGTTTGGAGCTGCTGAACGACGGCTCGACCTTCCCGATCGTCGCGGTGCGCGCGGCGGGGCGTGGCGGGATCGACCTGACCGAGCTGTCCCACCGCCTGCGTGAGCGCGGCTGGATCGTGCCCGCCTACACGCTGCCGCCGAACGCCGAGCACGTCACGGTGCTGCGTATGGTCGTCAAGGAGAACTTCTCGCGCGACATGGTCGACATGCTCGCCCACGACGTGCACGAGGCGATCAAAGCACTCTTGGGCGGGCCGGGCGGGCGGGCGCGTCGGGCTAGGACCCGCCCACACTGCTAGCCCCGCCGCTAGGAGGCGGCGCTCTCGCCGGATGCCTTACTGCCCTCTTCGGCGAGCGTGCGGCGCCGGCCTATGAGCAGCACGGCGAGCACGACCAGGATGACGACTACGAGCGCGCCGGCGGCGTAATAGCGCAGTTTGTGTTTGACGGCCACTGTGCTCTTCGCTTTCGCGGTCGCTACCTTGACGCGCGCCCCCGCGGCCTGCGCCTGCGCGACTAGCTTGGCCTGCTGAGCGGTGGCGTATTCGACGGTCATGTGCTTGCCGTCGTTGAGCGAGACGTGCAGGTGCCCGACGGTCGCGCCGGGGTGGAAGGCGTCGGCGTGCACCTCCTTCTTGCGCAGCTGGCCTTCGTAGGCGGCAAGGCCCTCCCTTTCGAAGTGGATCGCGAGCGCGAGCGCCGGTACGGCGAGCACAGTCGATATGGCAAGCAGGACGGCGGCGGGAAGTCTGAAAGATCTCGTCATTTGCAACACCCTATAGCGTCGAGCAGCGATAGTCGCCGGCTGACCATTCGGCGATCTGCCGATACGGCATCAGCCAGTCGTAGCCACGAGCGGACGGAATGCCTCGATGATCTCGCGGTTGGCCTCATAGCCCTCAGCCGACCTGCGCAGCAAGCCATCTCCAACGAGGGTGTTCACATCGCGCGTCAGGGTCTTGTCCGTCTTGCTTGCGTATAGCTCCGCCAACTCAGGGCTCAGGCGCCTGAGTGCGTGCTTTGGCACCGGCCCTACCTCGGCTGCCGATAGATCGAGCACGAGCCGCCGTCGCCTCTGCTCCGCGAGTCCTTTCGTCGCACCGAAGCGTTCGTACACGTACTGCTCCCAACGGTCGTGAAGCTGCTGAGAGCGAATAGCCGCCAGCTGTTCACGCAGACCGTCGACGAAGCCGACGATCGCGTACTTGACGAACGAACGAACGCCATCGGGCGAGCGGCTGGCGAGCGCCAACTGGCGGTAGTACTCGGTGCGAGTCTGGTTGTAGTGATTGCTCAGCAGGTGGGTGGCTGGAGTCGGCACGCCGGCTTCGAACAGGACGCGAAGCTCGATCAGCCGCGCCGTTCGGCCGTTGCCGTCGCCAAAGGGATGTATCCAGGCGAGGTACAGATGCGCGAGGATCGCCTCGAGGATGGCGTAGGGCAGCTTCCTATCCGGCGATGGCGCTCTGAAGTCCTTGGATGCAAGCCAGTCGCACAAGCGCTCGAGCAAGTACTTGCAGTCCTCGGCCGGCGCGCCTCGGTAGTTGGCCACAACCACCGAATGTCGGCGCAGCTGTCCGGGAACGACACCCTCCTCGACGTCGAGCCCGTTGAGAATCATCGCGTTGTAGCGCTCGATCGTCGCACGATCCAGGGGCATGAGCGACCCGCCGTTGCCGACCACTTCACGAGTTATCTCGTTGAAAGCGTCTATTACGTTGCGCATCTCCTGAGCGAGGTACTCGCGCGATGGGGGAAGCTTCAGCGTGCCCTCGACCAACTGCCGGGCCTCGTCCTCCGAGAGCGTGTTGCCCTCGATAGCCGTCGTAGCGAGCGCTCCCTTGGCCAGATAGACGCGGTGCAGCTCCTGAGCGCTCTCGGGGCGAAGCAGGGAGCCGGCGATGTGCTCGATCTTCGATCGTGCCTCCCCAAGCAGCATCCACAGCTCCGGATCGGCCCCGCGCAGATCGAGGCGAAAGTCGATCCAAGGGTGCGTCTGTAAGTATGTCCGCTCACTGGACATATATCTCTACTGAAAAATAGGCCTATTTGCAGGCTGTATCGGATATCAAGCCGGAAAATGTCCCGACGGATGTCCCAGTATAGTGTCCGAAAGGCGTCTCACACGCGCCCCGTATCGCGACGGTAGGCGCTGCGCGCGAGGACGACGAGCACGGCCGTCCAGACGGCGATCACGATCCAGCCCTTGGTGCCCATGGGGTGCGCCCCGAGCGAGACGTGGGCGGACTGCACGAGCCAGTAGGAGGGCAACAGCTGGCCGACGTCGTTGAGCACGCCGTGGGATGAGAGCGGAAACCAGCTCCCGCCGAGAAAGGCGAACAGCGCGACGCTGCCGCCCATCGCCGGTCCGATCGATTCGGGCATGAGCATGTGACCCATGACGATTCCGAGCGCGGCGAACGGAACGAGGCAGACGAGTATCAGCAGCGTCATCTGCACCCAGTCGTGCAGCGGCATGCTGACCCCGAGCGATAGGCCGGCGGCGTAGAGCGCGGCGATGCTGAGGATCGCCATGAGATAGGCGGTGATGAGCTTGGCCCGGAAGTAGGCGCGCGTGGTGAGCGGCGAGATGCGCAGCTGGCGGTTCCAGCCGACGGCGCGCTCGGCGGCGATGCGCACCCCGCAGGAGAGCATGGCGCCCATCGTGCCGAAGCTGATCAGGCCGACCATGAAGTAGGTCGGAGCCGACAGGCCCGTGCCGGCCAGACGGTGCACGCTCTTGGCGGACTCGGCGATCAGGAAGTACAGAGCCAGCGGAAAGCCGAGCGAGAGGAAGAAGAAGCGCCGGTTGCGAACGGTGCGCAGCAGCTCGTAGCGCAGGTAGCGGCTGTTCACGTGACCGCCTCCGCGGGCGGGACCGCCGACGGCTCTGAATGAGCGCCGTCCCCGGTCAGCTCGAGGAACGCCTGCTCCAGGCCGGCTGCCACGATCTCGATGTCGCGTGCCTGGGAATGCTCGGCCAGCAGCGCGCGGATGGCGGCATCGGAATCGGCGCAGCTCAATGCGATCGCCTCGCCGCGGCGCTCGGCGGAGCTGACGCCGGGGAGCAGGCGCAGTGCGTCCAGATCGGCGTCGGGCAGCGTCGCCCTGATCGTTCGAGTGCCGACCTTCGCCTTTATCTCGTTCGTCGGCCCGTCGGCGACGATGCGGCCGTGAGCCATGAGGATCGCCCGGTCGGCATAGGCGTCGGCCTCCTCGAGATAGTGGGTGGCGAACAGGATCGTGCGGCCTTCGGAGGCGAGCGAGCGCATCGTCGCCCAGAAGGAGCGCCTGCCCTCGACGTCCATCGCGACGGTCGGCTCGTCGAGCACGAGCAGCTTGGGGTTGGCGACGATCGCGACGGCGAAGCGCACGCGCTGGGTCTCGCCGCCGGAGAGCTTCTGCGTGCGATGGTCGGCGAGGGCGCTCATGCCCGTCAGCTCCAGCGCCTCGTCCACCGGCAAGGGCGAGGGATACAGCGAAGCGACCATGCTCACGAGCTCGCGCACCGACAGGTCACGGATGAGAGCACCGGTCTGCAGCATCGCCCCGACGAAGCCCGCGTCCACCGCGGCGGTGGGGGGGCCGCCGAACACAGAGACCTCCCCCGAGTCGGGGTCGGCCAGGCCCAGGAGCATGTCGATCGTGGTGGACTTGCCGGCGCCGTTGGGCCCGAGCAACGCGACGGTCTCGCCGGCGGCGATCGAGATGTCGATGCCGCGCACGGCATGCACATCCCCGTAGCTCTTACGCAGCCCGCTCGCCTCGATCGCGGTCATTTGACGCCAGCCTACCGAGCGCCCGCCCGTTCGCGTGCGGCTGCGCGCAGGCTCAGCGTCGCGCGCGCGCTTCCTTGTGTCGCTGGACCTGGCCGAGCACGACCTTGCGCATACGGACGCTCTCAGGCGTGACCTCGACGCACTCGCCGTCGGAGACGTACTCGAGCGCCTGATCGAGCGTCAGCCTGCGAGGAGTC
Organism: Solirubrobacterales bacterium; assembly: GCA_027306855.1. Lineage (GTDB taxonomy): Bacteria > Actinomycetota > Thermoleophilia > Solirubrobacterales > Solirubrobacteraceae > Palsa-744. The sequence continues at coordinate 25,639 of DAHUYZ010000015.1, forward strand.
GCCATCCGCTCGAGCACCTCAGACGTGGAGGAGCGGATGTTCGTCAAGTGCTTCTCCTTGATCGCGTTTACGTTGAGGTCCTCCGCCCGGGCGTTCTCACCGATGATCATGCCCTCATAGACCTCCTCGCCGGCGCCGACGAACAGGGTGCCGCGCTCCTGCAGGCTCATCAGCGAGTACTGCGCGGTTGAGCCGCGCCGGTCTGAGACGAGCACGCCGCCCCGTCTCGTTCGCATCTCCCCCGCCCAGCGTTCCCACCGGTCGAAGACGTGGTGCATGATCCCCGTGCCACGCGTCTCGGTCAAGAACTCGGTCCTGAAGCCGATCAGGCCGCGGGCGGGGACGATGTAGTCCATGCGCACCCAGCCCGTGCCGTGGTTGGTCATGTGCTCCATGCGGCCCTTGCGCAGCGCGAGCATCTGGGTGACGACGCCTACATAGTCCTCGGGGATGTCGATCGAAAGACGCTCGAACGGCTCGTGACGCTTACCGTCGATCTCGCGGATCAAGACGCGCGGCTGGCCGACGGTCAGCTCGAAGCCCTCGCGGCGCATCTGCTCGACGAGCACCGCGAGCTGCAGCTCGCCGCGGCCCTGAACCTCCCATTGGTTTGGATCCCCGCCTTCCCGGTCGGTGTCCTTGACACGCAGGGACACGTTGCCGATGAGCTCGCGATCGAGGCGCTCGCGCACCTGGCGCGCGGTAAGCTTGGAGCCCTCAAGGCCTGCGAGCGGAGAGGTGTTGATCCCGACGGTGATCGACAGCGAGGGCTCATCGACCGTGATGACCGGCAGCGGACGCGGGTCGGCCGGATCGGCGAGCGTCTCCCCGATCGTGACGTCTGAGATGCCTGCGACGGCGATGATCTCCCCGGGACCCGCCTGCGGCGCCTCGACGCGCTCCAACGCCTCGGTGACGTACAGCTCGGCCACCTGGGCTCGATCTATGGACCCGTCTGCGCGACACCAGGCGATCTGCTGGCCGCGCTCGATCGTGCCGTTGCGCACCCGGCAGATCGCGAGCCGCCCGACATAGGGCGAGGCGTCGAGGTTCGTGACGAGCGCCTGCAGGGGATGGTCGGGCTCGTAGGTGGGGGCGGGGATGTGGGACAGAAGGAGATCGAGCAGCGGCGCCAGCGTGCCATCGGTGGGCGGCGGCTCGATGTGCTCGAGAGTGGCAATCCCGGCGCGCGCGTTGCAGTAGACGATCGGGAACTCGATCTGCTCCTCGTCGGCGTCGAGGTCCAGGAACAGCTCGTAGACCTCGTCCACGACCTCGCTCACGCGCGCATCGGCGCGATCGACCTTGTTGACGACGAGGATCACCGGCAGGCGCGCCTCCAGCGCCTTGCGCAGCACGAAACGCGTCTGTGGCAGCGGTCCCTCTGAGGCGTCGACGAGCAGCAGCACTCCGTCGACCATCGTCAGCCCGCGCTCGACCTCCCCGCCAAAGTCGGCGTGGCCGGGGGTGTCGACGATGTTGAGCTTGACGCCCGCGTAGTGCAGAGAGGTGTTCTTGGCGAGGATCGTGATGCCCTTCTCGCGCTCGAGGTCCATCGAGTCGAGCACGCGCTCTGCCACGTCCTGGCCCTGACGAAACGCCCCCGACTGCCATAGCATCGCGTCGACCAAAGTCGTCTTGCCGTGGTCGACGTGAGCGATGATCGCGACGTTGCGTATGTCCTCTCGGGGTACGGGCACGGCCGGTCAGGGTAGCCGCTAACGACGTGCGGCCAGTGCGCGGCGGCCCATGCTCATCCCGAAACGCGCAAGTGCCGACGGCAAACGCTCCGCTCGCGCGACGACCTCCTCCAGGGCAGTCGCGAAACGGCGGATCTCGCTCTCCTCGACGACGAGCGCCGGCAATGCCTTGATCACGTTCATGCGATGGCCTGCGACCTGACAGAAGATGCGGTGGTCGTGGAACAGCGGGACTGTGACGAGCTGGGAGAAGATGCCCGGCTGGGCGCGCTCCGCCGCGTTCCACACCGAGCGGTGCGCACGCGAGGAGGGCGGGCCGAATTCGATCCCCCACATCAGCCCGAGCCCGCGCACGTCGGACACGACCTCGTAGCGCTCGACCAGCGGCGCGGTCAGCTCGAGCAGCAGCGCGCCGAGCCGCTCGGCGCGCTCGACGAGCCGCTCGGACTCGAGCACGCGCAGCGTCGCGAGCGCGGCGGCCGCCGCGCGGTCGTTGCCGCCGACCGTCGAGCCGTGGCGCACGGCCCGCTCCATGCCGTCGAACACGCTGTCGAAGGCGGCGCGCGATACGAGCACGGCGCCGATCGGGACGAGGCCGCCGGACAGCGCCTTGGATACGCAGATCAGGTCGGGCTCTAGACCCCAGTGCTCCAAGGCGAAGAAGCGCCCGGTTCGCCCGAGCCCGGTCTGGACCTCATCGCAGACGAACAGCGCGCCCGCTTCGCGGCAGAGACGCTGTGCCGCCTGCAGGGAGCCGGCCGGCGGCACGTTGACTCCCTTGCCCTGGATGGGCTCGACGATGAATGCCGCCACCTCCCCCCGCGCCAGCGCCCGCTCCAGTGCGTCGACGTCTCCAAACGGAAGTGCTTCGCATTCGGCCAGCAGCGGACCGAAGCCGTCGCGGAAGATCGGATCCCCATTGAGCGAGAGCGAGCCAAGCGTGAGGCCGTGGAAGGCGTGCTCGGCATACAGGATGCGCGCACGCCCTGTGGCGGCGCGGGCGATCTTGATCGCGGCCTCGACCGTCTCGGTGCCCGTGTTGGCGGGAACCATCGCCGCGACCGAGGACGGCGCGCGAGCGAGCAACTGCTCTGCCAGCACCCCGCTCAGCAACGTCACACCGAGCTGGGGCAAGTTGGCGGTGTGCGCCTCCATCGCCTCCTCGACGGCGGCGATCGCCTCGGGATGGTTGCGCCCGATCGCAAACACTCCGTAGCCCGAGAACAGGTCGAGGTAGCGAGCGCCGCCCGAGTCGATCAGATGCGCGCCTTCGCCGCGCACCCAGCGCCTGTCGAAGCCGAGCGTACGCACGATCCGCCCGAGCTGGGGGTTGAGGTGACGGTCGTTCAGGGACATCTCCTCGCCGGCCCTGCCCGCGAGGATCTCGCGCACTGAGGGAACGGGACCGACCATAGGTTGCTAAGGGTACGCGTTCGATCAGAGCCGATGCCGCTCTCGAGCGTGTCCAGAGATAGGTTGTAATTTTCATGAAGCGTTTACGCTCTGTACATAGAGGATCGGACCGTGTGTACTTGCGGCGATATGGCATTACCGTCGATCTCACCGGTCGCACGCGAGCTCGGCGAGCGAGTCAGGGCCCAGCGTGAAGCGCAGGGGCTGAGCCAGGAAAAGCTTGCTCACCGCTGCAACGTCCACTGGACTTTCTTGGGACAGGTCGAGCGCGGTCAGCGCAACATAAGGCTGCACAACCTGCTGAAGATCGCGGATGGGCTGGGGGTCGACCCCGGTGAGCTCATCAAGGGCATGAAGCCCTAGCCCGGCCGAGCCGGCGAGCCCCTCAGCCGGCGAAGAGCTTCGCCGCGCGCCGCTCGGGCGAAACGCGCACGACATCCCAGCACAGCCCGAGGCGCTCCATGAGCCGGATCACGAGCGCCGAGATGTCGAGCTGGCGCAGTCCGAACCCGTGGAAGGCGGACGTGGGGAAGGCGTGGTGGTTGTTGTGCCACGCCTCGCCAAGGGACAGCGGCGCGAGCCAGGCGAGGTTGCGCGAGTGATCGCCCGTCTGGAACGAGCGCCGCCCGAAGAAGTGGCAGAGCGAGTTGATCGAGTAGGTGACGTGGTGCAACACGAGCATTCGCACCGCCCCTCCCCACAACAGGCCAGTGAGGCCGGTCGTGAGGCTTCCGCCGATCGCCCAGCCGACGCCGAACGAGGCGACGAGGCCGCCGATCGCCCACACGAAGAACGTGCTGTCGACGAACGCGACGACCGGGTCCGCCAGCAGGTCTGGCGCATAGCGTTCGCGGTGGCCGCGCTCGGTGTGGATGAACAGCCAACCGACATGGGCGTGAGTCAGGCCGCGCAGCACGCCGCGCAGGCCCGTGCCGTGGTCGACGTGCGGGCTGTGCGGGTCGCCGTTGCGATCGGAGAAGGTGTGGTGCTTGCGGTGATCCGCTACCCAGGAGATAATCGGTCCCTCGATCGCCGCGGATCCGAGCACCGCGAGCACAAAGCGCACCGCCGGGAATGTCTTGAAGGAGCGGTGGGTAAAGAGCCGGTGGAACCCGACCGTGACGCCCAGACCGGTCAACACGTACATGATCGCGAAGCCCAAGACGTCGTAGCGGTGCAAGAGCCCATCCCACATCTGCCAGCCGGCCAGGCCGAGCCCGATGAGCGGTGCGATAGTGATGATCGCGGTGAGAGTGCGGTAGATCGCCAGGTGCGACGCCGGCTCTACGTCATCCGGCCCAGGCTGCACCGCCGCGACGGGGTGCCCGGGGGTGTCTGTGTGAGCGGCGTCGGCAGCGATGGGCATCGGCAAGGCAAAGTACAGCATCGCGAGCGATGTGGTCACGGTCGGCGATACCGAGAATCTTCAGCGCTGAGCGGGGATCTTGGCTGGACAGCCAGACCACCACAAAACCCGACGACCCGCCGGACAGCGACATGCCATTCGCCAACCCTGAGTCTCTGAGGCACGAGCTCGCGAACGCCCTGCCCGAGCGCCGCTTCACCGTGCGCTTCTGGGACGGAGCCACGCTGCCGGCGACGGATGGCAACGGCGAGGGACCGACGTTCGTTGTACGATCGCCCGCCGCGATCGCCCATCTGGCGCGCGCGCCCGGCGAGCTCGGGCTGAGCCGCGCATATGTGACGGGCGAGCTGGAGGTCGACGATCTAGACAAGGTCGTCGAGATGATGGACAGCTTCCACCGGCCGCGCACCGACCGGGCCGAGCGCGCGCGCCTTGCGATCGCCGCGATCAGGGCGTGTGGCCTGACGCGCCCGCCGCGCGTGCCTACCGCCGAGCTGCGCCCGCATGGGCGGCGTCACAGCCCCGAGCGTGACAAGCAGGCCGTGCGCCACCACTACGACGTCTCAAACGACTTCTTCAAACTGTTCCTAGACGAGTCGATGACCTACAGCTGCGCGATCTTCTCGCGCGGGGCGAGCACGCTCGAGGAGGCACAGCGGGCCAAGCTCGACCTCGTCTGCTCCAAGCTCACGCTCAAACAGGGGGAGCGTGTGCTCGACGTGGGCTGCGGATGGGGCTCGTTCGTGCTGCACGCCGCGCGCGAGTACGGGGTGAGCGCGGTCGGGATCACCCTGTCAGATCCCCAAGCGCGGCTCGCCCGCGAGCGCGTGGCGCAGGCGGGCCTGAGCGACAGGATAGAGATCAGGGTCGCTGACTACAGAGAGCTGGCGGGAGAGCGCTACGACGCGATCGCGTCGATCGGCATGGTCGAGCACGTCGGGTCCAGCCAGATCGACGTATATGCACTGCAGCTGGCCAACCTCCTCGGGTCGGGCGGGCGGCTGCTGAACCACGGGATCGCGCGCCTTCGTCACGGCCTGCCCGAGCAGGCGGGCGCCTTCACTCAGCGCTACGTGTTCCCCGACGGGGTGCCTCTCCAATTGTCCCGCGTGCTGCTGGGACTCGAGCGCGCCGGCTTTGTCACCGAGCACGTGGAGGGCTTCGCGCAGGACTACTACGACACGCTGAGCGAGTGGATCAGGCGACTGGATGCGAACAGCGAGCAGGCGCGGCGGCTCGTCGGCGATGAGCGGTTACGCGTCTGGCGTCTATACCTGCGCGGCGCCCGCAACATCTTCAAGATCGGCTTCGTCTCCATCTACCAGACACGCGCCAAGCTGGGGTAGACGCAGGCGCATCAGCGTTCCCCCGTCGGGAGCTTGGTGCGCGCTGACGCTGCCTCCGTGCGTCTGCGCGACCTGGCGCACGATCGCAAGACCGAGGCCGCTGCCGGGCACGGCCCGAGCGCCCGAGCCGCGGTAGAAGCGGTCGAAGACGTGTGCCAGCTCGGCGCGCGCGATGCCCGGCCCGTGGTCTCGCACGGTCAGCTCACAACAGGACACAGCGCCGCCCTGCGCAGCGCCGTCGTGCGCCGAGCCGTCCTGGACTGAGCCGGCCCGTAGCGTCACCTCGACCGGCCCTTCTCGCGGACCAAACTTCAGCGCATTATCGAGCAGGTTGCTGACCGCCCGATCGAGTCGCGCCGGATCGCCGAATACGAGCGCCGGCTCGAGCGCGGCTTTGATAGCGGTAGCGGGCGCGTGCAGGCGCGCGCGCTCGATCACCTCGACGACGATCTGGTCGAAGCGGACCTCCTCGCGCGCGGGCAAGGGCTCATCGCCGCGGGCGAGCTCGATCACGTCGTTGATCAAGAGCGTCAGATGGTGCAACTGCTCGACGACATCGTCGAGCAGGCGCTCGCGCTCGCTTGCCGGCAACGAGGGCGACTGCTGCAGCACCTCGATATTGGCGCGCAGCGCGGTGACGGGCGTACGCAGCTCGTGCGATGCGTCCGCCACGAGCCGGCGCTGAGCGCGTACCGACTCGTCAAGCGCCCCCATCGAGCGCTCGAGCGCGTCGAGCATCGCGTTGAAGCTCGCAGCCAGACGACTCAGCTCGCCGCCGCCACGACCGTCGATGCGGCGCGTCAGGTCCTGAGTGACCGCGACGTGCTCGGCCGTCTGCGTGAGGCGCCGCACAGGACCGATCGCGGCACGACTGACGAGCGCGCCGAGCAACGCGGCGAAGGCGATCCCGCCGAGCGCGACGAGCACGAGGAGGAGACGAAGGTTCGAGAGCGTGTGGTCGACCTCATTCAGCGAGCGCGCGATCTGGATCGCGCGCGCCGAGGTGCCCGCGGGCAGGGCGGCCGTAAGCACGCGCAGATGATCGGAGCCGAGGTTGATGTCAGAGAAGTAGCTCGGCCCGCCCGATTCGGCGAGCTTGCGCGCACGCGCGTCGACCGGCAGCCTCGTGGGGCCCTCGTCGGGCGCGATCAGCACGCTCGCGCCGACGCCAAGCAGCTGCACAACGCCGCGGTCCTGGCCGAGCGTGCCGCGTGGGGTCGCGAACAGGAGCCGTCCAAGCCCACGGTCGCGGCGCGGAGAGGCGTGGTGGTAGCGCAGCTCGAAGATCCGGCGCAATTGCCCGGGGGCAACCCCGGGAGGGAGCACGAGCGAGATGGTCCCGCCTCCTCGGCGCAGCGCGGCCACCCCACGCTGAACTCCGAGCGCCGTGTCGCGCAGCGAATTGTCGACCTGGCGGTGCAGCTGATCGGAGACGAGAACGTAGGTGAGCGCCGAGGCGATCAGCACGGCGATCGCGACCGCCGCGGTCGCGACGAGGGTGATGCGGTGGCGGAAGGTCATTCGCGAAGCACGTAGCCGACGCCGCGCACGGTGTGCAACAGGCGCGACTCGCCGCCCGCCTCGGTCTTGCGCCGCAGGTAGCCGATGTAGACGCCGAGCGCGTTGGAGCTCGACCCGAAGTCATAGCCCCAGACGTCCTCGAAGATGACGGTGCGCGTAAGCACCTGGCGAGGGTGGCACATGAACAGCTCGAGCAGCCGGTACTCGGTGCGCGTGAGCACGAGCTCGCGTGAGGCGCGGCGGACTTCGTAGCCGACGGGGTCGAGGCACAGATCGGCAAAGACGAGCGGCTCGCGCCCATCGTCGTGATCGCCGCGACGAAGCAGCGCTCGCACACGCGCCATCAACTCGCGAAGGGCGAAAGGCTTGACGAGGTAGTCATCCGCCCCCGCATCGAGGCCTGCGACCCGGTCGTCGATCGCGTCACGAGCGGTCAGCATCAAAACGGGCGTGAGGTCGCCGCCGCCACGCAGCCGCCGGCACAGGTCGAGCCCGCTCATGCCGGGCATCGAGACGTCGAGCACGATCGCGTCGCAGCCGCTCGTCTCGAGCAGCACGAGCGCCTCGGAGGCATCGGCGGCGAGCGCCACGTCGTAGCGCTCGAGCGATAGCGCCCGGGCGAGCGCTTGGCGGACGGAGGGCTCGTCATCGACGACGAGTATCCGAGGCGCAGACGCGCCGTCCGTTGCGGATGCGGGATGGCGGCTGAATGTAGTGATCGTGCTCATCGTCGATCGACCCCTCGATGATGCCCCAAGCGTAGGCTGCCCGCGCCGGTGAAGAGGCTCATAAGAGCGATGGCTCGGTCCCGTCGCGGCGCAGCCGCCGGACAAGAGGGAGATGGCCCTTACGTTCGTCTCCACCACCGCCCGAGAACGTCTTTTCCGCCACGTGCGCTCGCTCTCAGAAGCCGAAGCGCAGAACGCCCTGCGGGTACTCGTGGCGCGACGCGAGCAGGCGATGGCAGAGCGCATCGGAAGGCGAGTGGGCTCGCGTATGCTGCGGCGAGACGATGGCGAGCATGCTGATGGAGAGGCCCTCGACAGCGACCGTCGGGCGGGCCGGGAGACGCTGGGCGCGCTCGCCGAGGATCGGCGCTAAGGAGCTCGTGTGGGCGGCGCTCGGCGGCGTCGCCCTTGCACTGCTTACGAGTTGGCCGCTGGTCTTGCACATGGGCAGCCGCATCGAGCCCGACCTCGGCGACCCGGTGCGCACCGCCTGGGAGATCGCGTGGGTCGGACACGCGCTGTTGAGCGACCCACTTCATCTGTGGAGCTCGAACGCGTTCTACCCCCACCCGTTGAGCCTCGCCTTCTCGGACTCGCTGCTCGGCTACGGCCCGGCCGCGTTCCTCGGTGCGGGCACGGGGGCGGCGCTCGTCCGCTACAACCTGCTCTTCCTGCTCGCTTGGTCGCTGTGCTTCACGGGCGCGTGGCTGCTTGCGCGCGAGCTCGGAGTCGGGAGGATCGGCGCGGCCGTGGCGGGCGCGGCGCTCGCGTACGCTCCCTACCGCGTTACCGAGGCGGGTCATTTGCACGTGATCTCCAGCGGCGGCATCCCGCTCGCGCTGTTCTTGCTGCTGCGCGGCTACCGGCACTCCTCGCGCAGCCTGATCCTCGCGGGCTGGCTTGTGGCGGCCTGGCAGATGAGCCTCGGCTTCACGCTCGGCCTGCAGTTCGCCTATCTGATGCTCGTGCTCGCCGCGATCGCCTCTTTTTGGGGATGGCGCGCCTGGCGGCACGGGCGGTGGCGTCTTGCACCGGACCGCGCCCTCGTCGCCATCACGTGCGCGGGCGTGTTGGCGTGCGGCGCGATCTCCGCATATCAAGCGCGCCCTTATCTGAAGGTCGCCGCCGAGTATCCGACCGCCAAGCGCACGCTCCAGGAAGTCGAAAAGTACTCGGCGGGCCCGATCGCGTTCCTGGCGGCATCCTCTGAGAATCGCGTCTGGGGGAGCGTGACCGCAGGCGCACGCAAACAGGTCAGCTCCCAAAACGAGAGTGTCTTCTTCCCCGGCGTGGCGATCCTGCTGCTCGCGCTGATCGGTCTCGGCTGCTCGGCGTACACCCGCAACCTGCGCGTAGGCCTCGCCGGTGGCGCGGTCGTGTCGGGCATCCTCGCGCTCGGCTTCGGGCTGGCGAGCGGCGGCTGGCCTTACAAGCTCCTCTACGACATCGCGCCCGGCTGGGACGGCGGGAGGGTGCCGGGCGGATCTTCACGCTGACGACGCTGTTTCTCGCCCTGCTAGCGGCCGCGGGCGCGCATCGAGTGGTGGGACTTGCGCGCACGTGGAGCGTCGGCCTGAGCGCGAGTCTGCGCGCCACGATGCCCGCCCTCGTGGGCATCCTGCTCGTGTCGATCGTCGTCGGCGAGGGCGCGGGGCACATGGGCGACCCGCTCGTCCCAAAGCCCGCGCGCGCAGAGGTCGGCCTGCAGGGCCCGATCCTCGACCTGCCGACCGACAGCGCCGCAGACCGCGTCTGGCAGTACTTCTCGACCGACGGCTTCCCCGAGATCGCGCAGGGGACGAGCACGTTCGACATCCCCTCCGAGGATGACCTGCGGGGCGGCATGGCGGGCTTCCCCGATAAGGCGAGCGTCGAGAAGCTGCGCTGGTATGGGATCAAGACGGTGGTGCTCCATCTGAAGCTCCCGCCGCTGCCCGGCCTGCACGGCGACAACGTGCCTGAGCCGGTAGACCCGGCCGCGGCGGCAGGCAAGCCGATCGCCGGTCTCGGCATCACCCGCAAGCGCGTCGGCGACGTCGTCATCTACACGATCGGCCCGGGCCCGAAGGCCCTGCACGGCCACGATTGATGAGCACGAAGAAGCGCTACGGGATCGCAGCAATCCTGCTGGTGGGACTTGCCTTCGCGACGCTGATCCAGAGCTTCTCCTGGAACCAGACCTCCCACTACGACCTCATCAGGGCACTCAACAACGGCCGTACGACGATCGACGCATACCAGGAAAACACGGGCGACAAGGCCTTCTACAAGGGTCACTGGTACTCCGCGCGCGCGCCGGGGCTGGCCCTGTGGTCGCTGCCGTTCTACGACGGCCTGAAGGCGGTCGGCGCCGAGCACTGGGCGTACAAATCGCAGGCGCAGCGCAACGACGACGAGATGATCTGGCTGATCGGGCTGTGGGGGAACGTGCTGCCGGGACTTCTGATGCTGTTGCTCGTAGGACACGTCGCCGAGCGTCTTTCCCCAGGCTATGGCGCCGCGAGCGCCGTCATCCTCGGCCTCGGCACGATCGCGCTGCCGCTGTCGACACTGCTTTTCAGCCATGTCTTCTGCGCCTTCCTCGGCTTCGCGGCGTTTGCGCTCATGTTCTACGAGCGCCAGCGACCACCCAACCCGTGGCTGCTCTGGCTCGCCGGCCTTGCGATCGGCTACTCGGGCGCCTCGGAATACCCGATGCTGTTCGTCGCGGTCGTGCTGGCGGCATACCTGCTCAGCCGCGGCGACACGCTCACGCCCCGTGGCGTCGCGCTGCGCGGGGGCGCCTATGTGCTGGGGGGCCTGATCGGGCTGGTGCCGCTCGCGCTCTACAACCACTACGCCTTCCACTCCTTCTTTCATCTCGCCTACTCGAGCATCCCCCGCCAGCAGCAAGGCTTCTTCGGGATCGGGCTGCCCAGCCTGAGAGTGGCGGCGACGCTGCTGCTCGACTCGCGCGGACTCTTAACGCTCTCCCCTGTACTTGTCATGGGAGCGATCGGCACGTGGCTGCTCTACAAGCGGGGACGGCGCGCCGAGGCGCTCGTGATCGCGGCGATCTGCCTGCTGTACGTCGGCTATGACTCCGGCTACTACCTACCGTACGGCGGCGGCTTCATGGGACCACGCTTCTTGATGACGCTCGTGCCGTTCCTGGCGCTGCCGGTCGGGATCGCGCTGAAGCGCTATCCGGGTCCGACGATCGCGTTGGCGGGAGCTTCGATCACGACGATGGTGGTGGGCACGATCACGCACCCGCTCATCGGCTACGAGACCGAGGCGATCATGTTGTGGCGCTATCTGCGCGAAGGTCTCTTCCAGCCTACGATCGCGAGCGCCTACGGCTTGGGGCGCGGCTGGGGCGGCATCTGGCCGTTCTTGCTGACTGCCGCCGGCGCGATCGTGCTGGCCGCCCTGGCCACGACCCGCACGCGCGTCTCGCGCAAATCGCTGATCGCGGGCATGGGAGCTCTGGCGGGATGGTGCTTGTTCGCCGCGCTCGCCCCCACACTGCTGGGGATCGACCACCAGGGCCTACTCGACATAGTCAAAGCGGGCGACAGCACCGCCCTCAACCTGACCCTGCACAACGGCAGCCGATACCCGCTGCAGGCGCTCGCTCCGATCGCGACCGTCGTCGGCGCGAGCGCCCTGCTGCTCAGTGCCTACTGGTCTTCACGCGGCACCTTGCTCCGTGCAGGTGCTCGCACACGATGACGTAGCCAGGCCGCGGCTTGTAGTGCGGGTCGGTAAGGCCGGCGTCGAAGCGAGCCGCTTCGTTGGCGCCCGACCACTGGTAGATGTAGAGGCGTTTGATGCGCGGGTTGGACGCCGCGAGCCTGAACATGTACGAGAGTGCCTTTGCCGCCCGCGTGAGGCCCGAGCCTTTCTTGTTGGGGAACGCGCCGCCGAAATGGACTACGCCGCCCGTCTCCGTCAGCCACACCTGCCCCGGGACTGCGCCGAGGACTGCCCGCGTGCGGGTGCTTTGGAAGCGGTTGGTGTCCGAGTAGTTGTGCAGGCCCCAGATCGTCGGCATGACCGTTTTCAGGCGGGCGATGTCGTGCTTGAATTCGGCGATGTAGCGCAGCGTCGGTCCTATGTACTGCTGATCGAGGATGTCCAGCCCGACGATCGTGCATTTCGTGCAGATGTGCTTCAGCGCCCTGTAGTACTCGGCCGACTGCATCGGCGAAGGCGAAGCGAGCAGGACGTGGCGGTAGACATGCCTTCCGCGATGGCGCACTTCGACGACCGTTCCGCGGTTGACCTCGTTCCAAGGCTGGTATTCGCGCACCTGGGGGAAGAGCTTGATGAAGCGCTGCACGTCGCGTTCGTAGACGCGGACGCTCGGCATCTTCGACGGTGTGCGTTCGGAGTGGTAGAAGGCGACGAGAACGTGCTGGTGCTGGGCTTCGGCGTCGGCGATCCATTGGCGCGCGAGCGCCAGCTCGCTGGGATAGGAGGCGACGTCGTATGGAGCGATGTAGCGGGCGATGCTCGTGTGGAGCTGCTGCCAGAGCGGGCTGGAGAACATCTCGGTCTGCTCGTCCGCTATCCCGGTCGAGTAGGAGACGGCGCCGTGCGCACGGTGGTTCGCCACTGCGCGCGTGTGCCGAGAGCCGCCCGCGAGCGCGACGGTGGCACTTGCGAGCATCAGGGCGCAGAGCAGGACGGCAAGGAGGAGGAACCCTCGATTGAATGCCTCGAGTCGCGGTCTTTTGATCATGTGCATTGGTAGTCAGGGGCGCGGTGCCGTGATGGCCCGTTTCCCCATTCCCCTTTCAATCCGTGCGTGCGGTTTTCCCGCACACGGCTTACCGATGATCTTCATGATGGTCACGACGCTGGCACCGGGTAGCGGATGGTGCCGCGCAGGCGGTAGAGGCCGTGGGCCTCAAACCACTCGCGCGTCCAGGTCTTCCAATGTCCGGGGCGCAGGTTGCGGCCATAACGCTTGCGCATCAGGCCGCGAAGGCGCCCGAGGACATAGCTGTCGATCTGGTT
>DAHUYZ010000160.1 GCA_027306855.1 Solirubrobacterales bacterium
GCGCCCGCCGAATCGGGCCCCGCCGAATCGGGCCCCGCCGAATCAGGCCCCGCCGAATCAGGCAGGCCGCCCGGGGTGAAGTGCACCAGGCGGTTGTCCCGGGCCCGGCCGGACATCCGGTGGGTGGCGGCGTCCTTGCGGCCCTCGCCCTCGGCGACCAGGACCTCGACGCATCTCCCAGCCAGCTTCTGGTTCTCCGCGTAGGTGGTCTCCTCGACCAGCGCGGTGAGCCGCTCGTAGCGCTCCTGCACGACCGCGGCGGGCACCTGGTCGTCCATGGCGGCCGCGGGGGTGCCCGGGCGGATGGAGTAGCGGAAGGTGAACGCGCCGGCGAACCTGGCCTGGCGCACCAGGTCCAGGGTGTCGGCGAAGTCCTGCTCGGTCTCGCCGGGGAAGCCGACGATGATGTCGGTGGTGATGGCGGCGTCCGGGATGCTGGCCCGGACCCGGTCCAGGATGGCCAGGTAGCGGTCCCGGCGGTAGGCCCGGCGCATGGCCTTCAGGATCCGGTCCGAGCCCGACTGCAGCGGCATGTGCAGGCTGGGCATGACGTTCGGGGTCTGCGCCATGGCGTCGATGACGTCGTCGGTGAAGTCCCTGGGGTGGGGGGAGGTGAAGCGGACGCGCTCCAGGCCCTCGATCTCACCGCAGCCGCGCAGCAATTTGCCGAACGCGCTGCGATCTCCGAACTCCGCCCCGTAGG
>DAHUYZ010000161.1 GCA_027306855.1 Solirubrobacterales bacterium
ATCGCCCGGCACTACACCGGCAGGCAGGCGGTCGTCGCGTTCGACCACGCTTACCACGGCCGGACGAACCTGACGATGGCCCTCACGGCGAAGAACATGCCGTACAAGCAGGGCTTCGGCCCGTTCGCGGGGGAAATCTACCGGGTGCCGATGGCCTACCCGCTGCGCTGGCCCGACGGCCCGGAAGCGTGCCAGGCCGAGGCGCTCGACGTGGTCAAGTCGCTGATCCACACGCAGGTCGGCGAGCAGAACGTCGCCGCGGTGATCATCGAGCCGATCCAGGGCGAGGGCGGGTTCGTCGTGCCGCCCGACGGGTTCCTGCCCGGGCTGGCGGAGTTCTGCCGCGAGCACGGCATCGTGTTCATCGCCGACGAGATCCAGTCCGGCTTCTGCCGGACCGGCGACTGGTTCGCCTGCGAGCACGACGGCGTCGTCCCCGACCTGGTCACGACGGCCAAGGGCATCGCCGGCGGGCTGCCGCTGGCCGCGGTGACCGGCCGCGCCGAGGTCATGGACTCGGTGCACTCCGGCGGTCTCGGCGGGACATACGGCGGGAACCCGGTCGCCTGCGCCGCCGCGCTCGGCGCGAGGGAGACGATGGCGGCCGAGGACCTGGCCGGCCGCGCCCGCCGGATCGGCGACCTCATGCTGCCCCGGCTCCGCAAGCTCGCCGACACCTATCCGGTGATCGCGGACGT
>DAHUYZ010000162.1 GCA_027306855.1 Solirubrobacterales bacterium
GTTACGAGGCGCACCACGAGGTGCAGATCTCCGATGCGGCCCTGGTCGCCGCGGCGACGCTGTCCGACCGCTACATCACCGCGCGTTTCCTCCCGGACAAGGCGATCGACCTGATCGACGAGGCCGGGTCGAGGATGCGGATCCGCCGGATGACCGCGCCGCCGGACCTGCGCGAGTTCGACGAGAAGATCGCCCAGGTCCGCCGGGAGAAGGAGTCGGCCATCGACTCCCAGGACTTCGAGAAGGCCGCCGCGCTGCGCGACAACGAGAAGCAGCTCCTGGCCAAGAAGGCGACCCGGGAGAAGGAGTGGAAGGCCGGCGACATGGACGTCGTCGCCGAGGTGAACGAGGAGCTGATCGCCGAGGTCCTGGCCACCGCCACCGGCATCCCGGTGTTCAAGCTCACCGAGGAGGAGTCGCAGCGGCTGCTCCGGATGGAGGACGAGCTGCACCGCCGGGTCATCGGGCAGAACGACGCGATCAAGGCGCTGTCCCAGGCGATCCGGCGGACCCGGGCCGGCCTGAAGGACCCCAAGCGCCCCGGTGGGTCGTTCATCTTCGCCGGTCCGTCCGGTGTCGGCAAGACCGAGCTGTCCAAGACACTGGCCGAGTTCCTGTTCGGCGACGAGGACTCGCTGATCCAGCTCGACATGAGCGAGTACATGGAGAAGCACACGGTGTCGCGGCTGTTCGGCTC
>DAHUYZ010000163.1 GCA_027306855.1 Solirubrobacterales bacterium
CGGATCTGCACATCTACCACGGGCGCGTGAAAATCGAGCCCGGCTTCACGATCGGGCACGAGTTCGTCGGCGCAGTGACGGAGGTTGGAGCGGGGGTGACACGGGTGGCCGTTGGCGACCGGGTGCTCGGCTGCTTCCAGACCGCCTGCGGCACCTGCCGGCAGTGCCTGCGGGGGGACTACCACCGCTGCGAGCGGAGCCGCACCTTCGGCCACGGGGCGGCGATGGGCGACCTGCAGGGCTCGCAGGCCGAGCAGGTGCTCGTTCCCAACGCCGACATCACGCTGCGGCGCGTCCCGGAGGGGATGGACGCCGCCACCGCGATCTTCGCCGGCGACGTGATGGGCACCGGCTACCACGCGATCGCCAGCTCGGGCATGCGCCCCGGAGACACCGTCGCGGTGCTCGGCCTCGGCCCGGTGGGGCTCTGCGCGGTGCAGGCCGCGCGCGCCGCCGGCGCCGCGCCGGTGCTGGCGGTCGACTCGGTTCCCGAGCGCCTGACGATGGCGCAGAGCTTCGGCGCGACCGCGCTCGATCTCGACGGGGTGGACGTCAAGAAGGCGGTGCGCGCCGCCACGGGCGGGCGCGGCGTGGACGTGGCGGTCGACGCGGTCGGCGACCCGCGCGCGCTTGAGCTTGCGATCTCGCTGGCACGCGCCGCCGGCGAGGTCGTGGCGCTGGGCGTCTACG
>DAHUYZ010000164.1 GCA_027306855.1 Solirubrobacterales bacterium
GGGGCGGGCAAGACCACCTTGCTCCGCATCATCCTCGGCCTGCAGCCGGTCACCCGCGGCTCGGTGCTCATCGACGGCGCACCGCGCGCGCCGCGCGATGCCTCGATCGGCTACGTGCCGCAGAAGCTCGGCATCGAGCCGGACACCCCGCTGCGGGTCAGGGACGTGGTCTCGCTCGGGCTAGACGGGCACAGGTTCGGCATCCGGCTGCCGTCCCGGGCCCGCCGCGAGCTCGTCGACGACATGCTGACCGCGGTCGGCGCGCGGCGCTACGCCGACGCCCGGGTCGGCGAGCTGTCCGGCGGCGAGCAGCAGCGGGTCATGATCGCGCACGCGCTGATCGGCCGGCCGCGGCTGCTGCTGCTCGACGAGCCGCTGGCCAACCTGGACATCTCCAGCGAGCAGGGGATCGTCTCGGTGCTGGCCCGGCTGGCCAAGGCGGAGGGGATCGCGGTGCTGCTCTCGGCGCACGACATGAACCCGCTGATGCCGGTGATGGACCGGATCGTCTACGTGGCCGCGGGCCGGGTGGCGGTCGGCACCGCCGACGAGGTGGTCCAGCCCGAGGTCCTGTCCCGGCTCTACGGCCAGCACGTCGATGTGATCCGGGTGCACGGCCGGGTCCTCGTGGTGGCCGCCCCCGACGGCGTCGACCCAGCCGAAGCCGCCGCCGAGGACGCTGGCGTCATC
>DAHUYZ010000165.1 GCA_027306855.1 Solirubrobacterales bacterium
GGCGACCACGAGCGGCACGTCGTCGCTCATCCGCCAGCGCGATGAGTTGTCGATCGCGATCGCGCCGGCCGCGGCGAACCGGGGCGCCCACTGCCCCGAGGTCGAGCCGCCCGCGGAGAAGATCGCCACGTCGAACCCCTGGATCGCCTCCTCGGAGAGCCCCTGCACGACCAGTCCCCCCTCCAGCTCGCGCCCGACGGAGCGCTCCGAGGCGAACGGCACGAGGTCGCGCGCGGGGAAGCCCCGCTCCTTCAGCAGCCGCAGCATCAGCGTCCCCACCTGCCCGGTGGCGCCGACGACCGCGACTCGATAGCCCTCGTTGCTCATGAAGGCCAGCCTATCGCGCCGCCGATCGAGAATCGAACCGGGGTCGGCGGCGCTCTACGGCTTGATCGCCATGAAGAGGATCGTGACCAGCACGAGCACGCTGAGCAGCCCGCGGCTAGGTCGCGTTCGATCGTCTCCTGGGCCTTCTTGCTGGTGGGGATCATGACCGCGCCGACGAGGCCGCCGATCACGACGATCGCGCCGATCCCCCACTGCACGAAGAAGTCTTTGAAGTAGCCGCCTTCGGCGGCCAGGTAGAGGCCGGCGCCGAGCACGATCACCAGCGCCCCGTTGACCAGCGCCCTGTCGATGACCCGCTCGATGCGGTGCATCAGCGGCAGGCTCCGCG
>DAHUYZ010000166.1 GCA_027306855.1 Solirubrobacterales bacterium
GAGAACACGGCGCTCTTCTGTGTAACGGAAGCGCGCTCACGCGACGACATTGACACACTCGTCTCAGCGCTAGAAGAGATCGTTGGAGCCGCCCAATGAGCACTGAATCCCTGATTTTCGAGAAGGGAGCGCCTGGGCGCGTCATCCCGATTCTGCCTGAGCTGGACGTGCCAGAGCGCCCGCTCGACCAGCTCATCCCCGCCAGCTACCTGCGGGCGGAGCCAGCGCCGCTGCCCGAGGTGAGCGAGATCGAGGTGGTGCGCCACTACACGCGCCTCTCGCAGCGCAACTTTGGCGTGGACCTGGGCTTCTACCCGCTGGGGTCGTGCACGATGAAGTACAACCCCAAGATCAACGAAGATATGGCTGCGCTGCCGGGCTTCGCGCGCCTGCATCCGCTGGTAGATGACAGCCTCGCGCAGGGCGCTATCCGGCTGCTCTACGAGCTGGAGGAGTACATCGCTGAGATCGCGGGCATGGCGCGAGTCACGCTGCAGCCAGCGGCGGGAGCGCACGGCGAGATCACCGGCCTGATGATCATCAAGGCCTACCACGAGAGCCGTGGCGACACACAACGCAACGTCGTACTCATTCCCGACGGCGCGCACGGCACGAACCCAGCCAGCGCGACCCTGGCCGACTACACGACCGTCGAGCTGAAGTCTGACG
>DAHUYZ010000167.1:0-269 GCA_027306855.1 Solirubrobacterales bacterium
GGCCAGCTCGAGCAGGTCGGCCAGCGCGATCTCGGCCTGCTCGCGCCTGACTCGCAGCGCCAGCCTGATCACGAATGCCCGCGCAGGGCGCGCCGCACCTTCGAGAGCACCGAATCCTCGGAGCGCAGGTTCTCCTCGGTCAGCGTCGCGTTCAGGCGCTCCATCAGCTCGCGCTGCTCCCCTGTCAGCCGGCGCGGCACGACCACGTCGAGCACCACCCGCAGATCGCCCCGGCGACCGCGTCGGAGCTGCGGCATCCCGTGCCCTTT
>DAHUYZ010000167.1:279-668 GCA_027306855.1 Solirubrobacterales bacterium
GATCTCGCCCGGCTGCGAGCCGGCCGGCACGTCGACGTCGAGCGGGCCGTCGAGCGTCGGCACCTGCATCACACCTCCAAGCGCGGCCAGCGGCGCAGGCAGCGAGAGCGCGGTGATCAGATCGTCGCCTTCGCGCAGGAAGCGCTCGTCGGGCCGGACCCTGACGAGCACGTAGAGATCGCCGGCGCCCGCCCCGGCCTCGCCGGCGTGCCCCCTGCCCGCCAGCCTGATCCGCTGGCCGTCGGCGATGCCCGCCGGTATCTCGACTCCAAGCGTCTGCCTGGCGGCCCGGCGGCCGCGGCCGCGGCACTCGCGGCAGGGCTGGCTGGGCAGGCGCCCGTCGCCGTGGCAGGTGTCGCAGACGACCGTTCTGACCATCTGGCCAAACG
>DAHUYZ010000168.1 GCA_027306855.1 Solirubrobacterales bacterium
ACGCTAGCGGATCGCGTCGTGGCGGGGCGCAGGTTGGGCGGCCGCGCGGGCGGCCGGTTGGGCGGCCGCGCACGCGGATGGGCACGGCGAGCCGCACCGGCGGCGGGTAAGATGGAGCGAGGCTTGTGCGGGCGAAGTGTTGTGGCTGCACGGAAGCCTTCCAAGCTTCAAGGGCGGGTTCAATTCCCGTCGCCCGCTTAGCCGTACATACAACATGCACCACGGGGAGTGGCGCAGTCTGGTAGCGCACCCGGCTGGGGGCCGGGCGGTCGCAGGTTCAAATCCTGTCTCCCCGATTAGAAAAAGCCCTGCAAATCAGCACTTTCTAGCAGGGTGGACGGCGTAGGCGGGCGCCGTTCATGTTCTATTCAGGTTCTATTTGGCCGGGATCGGATGCGGACTCAACCCCAGAAGATGCCGGTGGGGTCGCGGTCGATCTCGTCGAGCAGGACCAGGATGTCGGCAGAGGGCTCGATCAGGTCGTAACGGTGCCAACGGTCGTTGCGGTCTTTCCAATAGAGCGCCCAGAGGCCGCTCTTGGCCGTGTAGCGCAGACGCGCGACGCCGCGCCGCGTCCACTCAGGCCCGAAGTCTGCTCGCCACGGTGGGCGGCATTCCATGATCGTGAGCGCGCCCCTGCTGACATCGAACTCGGTCCGTAGCTGAT
>DAHUYZ010000169.1 GCA_027306855.1 Solirubrobacterales bacterium
CTCGTGTGCGCCGGACTGATCGGCTACCGGGCCTATCGCGCCGCCGGTCCCGGCCGGCGGCTCGGCCTGTACGGGTTCGGCGCCGCGGCGCACCTGCTGGCGCAGGTGGCGCGCGCCGAGGGTCGCGAGGTCTTCGCCTTCACCCGTCCCGGGGATGAGGCCGGCCAGGCGTTTGCGCGCACCCTCGGGGCGGTCTGGGCGGGCGGCTCCGATCAGGCGCCCCCGGAGCCGCTCGAGGCCGCCATCCTGTTCGCACCGTTGGGTGCGCTGGTGCCGGCAGCGCTCGCGGCGGTGCGCCCGGGCGGCCGGGTCGTGTGCGCCGGCATCCACATGAGCGACATCCCGGCATTTCCCTACCGGCTGCTCTGGGGCGAGCGGCAGGTGTGCTCGGTGGCGAACCTCACCCGCGAGGACGGCGAGCAGTTCCTGCCGCTCGCCGCCCGACTCGGTCTGCGCGCGAGCGTCGAGTGCTTTGCGCTCGAGGCGGCCAACGAGGCACTGGGCCGGTTGCGGGCCGGCCAGGTGCACGGCGCCGCCGTGCTGGTTGCGGGGGGCCGCGGGGCTTCGTAACATCGCGCCCCTTATGCGCTCACACTACTGCGGACAGGTCGATTCCCGGCTCATCGGCCAGAGCATCGAGGTCGCCGGCTGGGGTCACCGCCGCC